>JBBSDB010000020.1:0-21851 GCA_038249735.1 Burkholderiales bacterium | reverse complement strand
TCAAACGCAAACTCGACTCGATGTTGCCGACAACACGGGTGCCAAGTCCGTGATGTGCATCAAGGTGCTCGGTGGCTCCAAGCGTCGCTACGCCAGCGTGGGCGACGTGATCAAGGTCACGATCAAGGAAGCAGCGCCACGTGGCCGCGTCAAAAAAGGCGAGGTCTACAGCGCTGTGGTGGTTCGCACCGCCAAGGGCATTCGCCGTCCCGATGGCGCCCTGATCAAATTCGACGGCAACGCTGCGGTGTTGCTCAATGCCAAGCTGGAGCCCATCGGCACCCGCATCTTCGGACCGGTCACGCGCGAACTGCGCACCGAAAAGTTCATGAAGATTGTGTCTTTGGCGCCCGAGGTTCTTTGAGGAATCAACATGAACAAGATTCGTAGTGGCGACCAAGTCATCGCGATTGCCGGTCGCGACAAAGGCAAGCGCGGCAAAGTGATGCAGCGCGTGGACGACAGCAAGCTGTTGATCGAGGGCATCAACCTCGTCAAGAAGCACGCCAAGCCCAACCCCATGAAGGGGATTACCGGCGGCATCATCGAAAAAACCATGCCGATCCACCAGTCCAACGTCGCCATTTTCAATGGCGCCACCGGGAAGGCCGATCGCGTGGGCATCAAGCTCCTGGCTGACGGCAAAAAAGTGCGCGTCTTCAAGTCCAGCGGCGAAGAAATCAAGGCGGCATGAACATGGCACGTTTTCAAGACATTTACCGCGACACCGTGGCGCCGGACATGATGAAGAAGTTCGGCTACAAGTCGATCATGGAAGTGCCGCGGTTCACCAAAGTCACCCTGAACATGGGCGTGAGCGAGGCTGTGGCCGATAAAAAGGTCATGGACAACGCCGCGGGCGACCTGACCAAGATTGCAGGCCAAAAGCCGGTGGTGACCAAGGCCAAGAAAGCCATTGCGGGTTTCAAGATCCGCGAGCAGCAGCCCATCGGTTGCATGGTGACCCTTCGAGGCGCCCGCATGTACGAGTTCCTCGACCGTTTCGTGACCGTGGCCTTGCCCCGAGTGCGCGACTTCCGGGGCATCTCCGGCAAGGCGTTCGACGGCCGGGGCAACTACAACATCGGCGTGAAAGAGCAGATCATTTTCCCTGAGATCGAGTACGACAAGGTGGATGCCTTGCGCGGCCTCAACATCAGCATCACCACAACCGCCAAGACAGACGAAGAGTGCAAGGCTCTTCTGGCTGGTTTCCGTTTCCCGTTCAAGAACTGAGGTGGCGCGTGGCTAAACAAGCACTACTCCAACGAGAAATCAAGCGCGAGAAACTCGCTGCCAAGTTCTCCAAAAAATACGCCGAGCTGCAGTCTGTCGCCAAAAGCGCCAAACACAGCGACGAAGCTCGTGACGCAGCCCGCCAGGCGCTGCAAAAGCTGCCTCGCAACGCGAACCCGACGCGCCAGCGCAACCGCTGCGAAATCACGGGCCGCCCGCGCGGTACGTTCTCGCAGTTCGGTCTCGGTCGGGCCAAGATCCGCGAAATGGCGTTTGCCGGCGAGATCCCCGGCATCACCAAAGCCAGCTGGTAAGCAACAGGAGAACCACAAATGAGCATGAGTGATCCTATTGCCGACATGTTGACCCGCATCCGCAACGCGCAGATGGTCGAAAAGACCACCGTGTCGATGCCGGCTTCCAAAGTCAAGGCCGCGATTGCCCAAGTCCTGAAGGACGAGGGTTATATCGACGGGTTCCAGGTCAAGAGCACCGACGGAAAGAACGAGCTGGAAATCGCGCTCAAGTATTACGCTGGTCGCCCGGTGATCGAGCGCATTGAGCGTGTGAGCCGTCCCGGCCTGCGCGTTTACCGCGGTCGCAACGCCATTCCCCAGGTCCAAAACGGCCTGGGTGTCGCCATCGTCACCACGCCTCAGGGTGTGATGACCGATCGCAAGGCCCGCGCCACCGGTGTCGGTGGTGAAGTCTTGTGTTACGTCGCCTGATGCGCGCACATTGAGGAGAAACTGAATGTCACGTATTGGAAAACTGCCAGTTGCCATCCCTGCCGGGGTGGAGGTGGCCGTCAAAGACGAGCTGATCAACGTCAAAGGTGCGCTCGGCGCCATGGCGCTGGCGATCAACCCGCTGGTCAAGGTTGAGAACAAGGATGGTTCGCTGTCCTTTGCCCCGGCGAACGACTCGCGCGAAGCCAATGCCATGTCGGGCACCATGCGCCAGCTGGTGAACAACATGGTCAATGGGGTGAGCAAAGGCTTTGAGAAGAAGCTGTCTCTGCTGGGTGTGGGCTACAAAGCCCAGGCTCAGGGCGCCAAGCTCAACCTCACCGTGGGCTATTCGCACCCGGTGGTGATAGACATGCCAGCGGGCATCAAGGTGGAAACGCCTACCCCGACCGAAATCCTGATCAAAGGCGCTGACCGTCAGCGCGTGGGCCAGATCGCTTCCGAGGTGCGCGCTGTGCGCCCCCCCGAGCCCTACAAGGGCAAGGGCATTCGCTATGCGGATGAGAAGGTTGTGATCAAGGAAACCAAGAAGAAGTAAGGACAGATCATGTTGACCAAAAAAGAGCAACGTCTGCGCCGCTCCCGCCAGACCCGCATCCGGATCGCGCAGCAAGGCGCCGTGCGTCTGTCGGTGAACCGCACCAACCTGCACATCTACGCATCCGTCATCTCCGACGATGGTTCGCGAGTGCTCGCCTCGGCATCGACCGCCGAAGCCGAAGTCCGCGCACAGATCGGTGGTGCCGGCAAGGGTGGCAACACCTCTGCTGCTGCCCTCATCGGCAAGCGCATCGCCGAAAAGGCCAAGGCCGCGGGCATCGAGAAGGTCGCCTTTGACCGCTCGGGTTTTGCTTACCACGGTCGGGTGAAGGCCCTGGCAGACGCGGCGCGTGAAGCCGGCCTGCAGTTCTGATCAGACAGGATACTCAAATGGCTAAATTTACGGCAAACATCAACAAAGAAGCGAACGAAGACGGTTTGCGCGAGAAGATGATCGCGATCAACCGGGTGACCAAGGTGGTCAAGGGCGGTCGCATTCTCGGCTTCGCAGCGCTGACCGTGGTCGGCGATGGCGATGGCCGCGTGGGCATGGGCAAAGGCAAGGCGCGTGAAGTGCCGGTCGCGGTCCAGAAAGCCATGGAAGCGGCACGCCGCAACATGATCAAGGTCTCGCTCAAGAGCGGTTCTTTGCACCACAGCGTGCATGGCGAGCACGGCGCGTCCAACGTGATGATGCTGCCGGCCGCCAAGGGTACTGGCATCATTGCTGGTGGCCCGATGCGCGCGGTGTTCGAAGTGCTCGGCATCACCGACGTGGTGGCCAAGAGTCACGGTTCGAGCAACCCCTACAACCTGGTGCGTGCCACATTGGACGCATTGAAGAACTCGACCACGCCGGCCAATGTTGCTGCCAAGCGCGGCAAGTCGATCGAAGACATTCTGGGCTGATCGGAGTCACCATGACCACTCAAACTACCGTCAAGGTCCAGCTGGTGCGCAGCTCCATCGGGACCAAGCAATCCCACCGCGACACCGTGCGCGGGCTGGGTTTGCGCAAGCTCAACAGCACCAGCGAGCTGCAGGACACGCCTGCGGTGCGCGGCATGATCAACAAGATCAGCTATTTGGTGAAGATCGTCTGATTAGAGGCATATCCATGGAACTCAACACCATCAAGCCTGCCGAAGGCTCCAAGCACGCCAAGCGCCGTGTGGGTCGCGGCATCGGTTCCGGCCTGGGCAAGACCGCCGGCCGGGGCCACAAAGGTCAAAAATCGCGCTCGGGTGGCTACCACAAGGTGGGCTTTGAAGGCGGTCAGATGCCGCTTCAGCGCCGCCTGCCCAAGCGCGGCTTCAAGTCCACCACGCTGCAATTCAATGCCGAGGTGACTTTGACCGATCTGAATCTGCTGGACGCAGGCGAAGTTGACATGCTCACGCTCAAGCAAGCAGGCTTGGTGCCTCACATGGCCAAGCGGGTCAAGATTATCAAAACCGGTGAGATCACCCGCGCGGTGACACTCAAGAGCATCGGCGTGACCGCTGGCGCCAAGCAAGCGATCGAAGCGGCTGGCGGCTCGATCGCCTGACCGGACAACGTCAAAGGCTACCTGTGGCGACTGCTTCCTCAACCCTGGCCAAAACCGGCAAGTACGGTGATTTGCGCCGTCGGCTGGTTTTCCTGCTGCTGGCGTTGGTGGTGTACCGGATCGGGACCCATATCCCTGTGCCTGGTATCGATCCCGACACGCTCACACGTTTGTTCCAAGGCCAGGCGGGTGGAATCCTGAGCCTGTTCAACATGTTCTCTGGCGGCGCCCTGTCACGTTTTAGCGTGATGGCGTTGGGGATCATGCCGTATATCTCTGCTTCCATCATCATGCAGCTCATGACTTACGTGGTGCCCACGTTTGAGCAGCTGAAGAAGGAAGGCGAAGCCGGTCGTCGCAAGATCACCTCTTACACCCGCTACGGAACGTTGGCACTGGCTATCTTTCAGGCAATTGGTATCTCCCTGGCCCTGGAAGGCCAAGCCGGCTTGGTGATTGATCCGGGTATGGCGTTTCGGGTAACGGCTGTGGTCAGCCTGGTCGCTGGAACCATGTTTTTGATGTGGCTGGGTGAGCAGATCACCGAGCGCGGGTTGGGCAACGGTATCTCTCTGCTGATTTTTGCGGGCATCGCTGCTGGACTGCCCAGCGCTGTGGCTGGGTTGCTGGAGTTGGTGCGCACCGGCGCCATGAACATCCTGGTGTCAATCTTCATCATCATCTTGGTGGTTTTGGTGACCTACTTTGTGGTGTTCGTTGAACGCGGACAACGCAAGATATTGGTGAACTATGCTCGCCGTCAGGTGGGAAACAAGGTGTATGGCGGCCAATCGTCGCATCTGCCACTGAAGCTGAACATGGCCGGTGTCATCCCGCCGATTTTTGCTTCTTCCATTATTTTGTTGCCCACCACCGTGGTGAGTTGGGTGAGTACCGGGGATTCCACCCGCTGGTTGCGAGACATTGCCTCAGCGCTGTCTCCAGGTCAGCCAATTTACGTGGCTTTGTACGCAGCAGCTATCATTTTCTTTTGCTTTTTCTACACCGCGCTGGTTTTTAACAGCCGCGAGACTGCAGATAACCTGAAGAAGAGCGGCGCGTTTATTCCGGGTATTCGGCCTGGCGATCAGACAGCTCGGCACATCGACAAGATTTTGCTGCGTCTGACTTTTGCTGGGGCGATTTATATCACTGCGGTGTGTTTGTTGCCTGAATTCCTGATTCTCGAATACAACGTGCCTTTCTATTTTGGTGGTACTTCTTTGCTGATCATCGTGGTCGTCACGATGGACTTCATGGCCCAAGTGCAGAATTACATGATGTCGCAGCAATATGAGTCACTGCTCAAAAAGGCGAATTTCAAGACATCGCCTGGTAATTGATCCTGGATGTACCAATACCATGTCAACCACAGTGCATACAGTTAAAGATTTTCGATAAGTTTTAGGAGAAGACGATGAGAGTTTCAGCTTCGGTCAAAAAAATGTGCCGTAACTGCAAGATTATTAAGCGTCACGGCGTCGTGCGGGTCATCTGTACCGATCCGCGTCACAAGCAGCGTCAAGGCTGATCGGTTCGTTCAGAGGTAACACATGGCTCGTATTGCAGGCATCAACATTCCGCCGCACAAGCACGCCGAAATCGGCTTGACGGCAATCTTTGGCATTGGTCGTACCCGCGCTCGCAAAATTTGCGAAGCCTGTGGCATTGACTACGCCAAGAAAATCAAAGACCTGAGTGACGCGGAGCTTGAAAAAGTGCGCGATCAGGTCGGTGTTTACACGATCGAGGGCGACCTGCGCCGTGAAACCACGATGAACATCAAGCGTTTGATGGACATCGGCTGCTACCGGGGCTTTCGCCATCGCCGTGGCCTGCCCATGCGTGGTCAGCGCACCAAGACCAACGCACGCACCCGCAAAGGTCCGCGCACGGCAGCCCAGTCGCTGAAGAAATAATCGGATTGAAGGATCTCCATGGCCAAGTCACCCTCCAGCAGCGCAGCCGCCCGCGTTCGCAAGAAAGTCCGCAAGAATGTCGCGGACGGCATTGCCCACGTGCATGCTTCGTTCAACAACACCATCATCACAATCACCGACCGCCAGGGCAATGCCTTGTCGTGGGCTTCGTCGGGTGGACAGGGCTTCAAGGGCTCGCGCAAGTCGACGCCGTTCGCTGCTCAGGTGGCTTCCGAGGTGGCTGGTCGCGCCGCGATCGAGCAGGGCATCAAGAATCTGGATGTCGAGATCAAGGGCCCCGGCCCTGGCCGTGAATCGTCGGTGCGCGCCTTGGGTGCGCTCGGCATTCGGATCAATTCGATCGCCGATGTGACGCCAGTGCCACACAACGGCTGCCGTCCTCAGAAACGTCGCCGCATCTGATTGAGTGCCGCCGAGCGCAGTACAATCAAAAGCTTTTTTCGAGCGCCACCGCAGCCTCCTGCGGTGGCATTTTTTGCTAAGCCCACCGCCCCCGAATATCGGGTGGCTCCTGCAATGACGTCTTCGACGCCGGTTGCGGTAGACAAACCAGGAAATCAACGTGGCTCGTTACCTCGGCCCTAAGGCCAAACTCTCCCGCCGTGAAGGCTCCGACCTGTTGCTCAAGAGCGCTCGTCGCTCCATCAGCGACAAGGCCAAATTCGACTCCAAGCCTGGTCAACACGGTCGCACCTCAGGTCAGCGTACGTCCGACTTCGGTTTGCAGTTGCGCGAGAAACAAAAAGTCAAGCGCACCTACGGGGTGCTGGAGCGCCAGTTCCGCCGTTATTTCGCCGAGGCCGATCGCCGCCGCGGCAATACCGGCGCCAACCTGCTGTTTTTGCTCGAGGCGCGGCTGGACAACGTGGTGTTCCGCATGGGCTTTGCCTCCACTCGCGCCGAAGCCCGCCAGGTCGTGTCGCACAAAGCGATCACGGTGAATGGCAAGTCGGTGAACATCCCTTCTTACTCGGTGAAGGCTGGTGATGTGATCGCCGTGCGTGAAAAATCCAAGAAGCAGGCTCGCGTGATCGAGGCGCTCGAGCTGGCCAAACAGATCGGTTTTCCGGCCTGGGTCGATGTGGCTGTGGACAAAGCCGAGGGCGTGTTCAAGAAATCGCCGGACCGCGACGAGTTCGCAGCCGACGTCAACGAATCGCTGATCGTCGAACTGTATTCCCGTTGAGTCCGCACCCGGTGCGCACCTCTCTGGTGTGCTCGGGCCGTTCTCTGTCTGCCTTATCGGTGTAACGAGCCGAGGGCCTTGAAGGAATTTGAATGCTTAACAATCTGCTGAAGCCCAAGACCATTCACGTCGAACAAGTGTCGACCAACCGTGCCAAGGTGACGCTGGAGCCTTTCGAGCGAGGTTTCGGCCACACGCTAGGCAACGCCTTGCGCCGCGTGCTGTTGTCTTCGATGACGGGTCATGCGCCGACCGAAGTGACCATTGCTGGTGTGGTGCATGAGTATTCGTCCATCGACGGCGTGCAGGAAGACGTTGTCAACATGCTGCTCAACCTCAAGGGCGTGGTGTTCAAGCTCCACAACCGCGATGAAGTGACGCTGAGCCTGCGCAAGGACGGCGAAGGTTTGGTGACCGCTGCCGATATCCAGACGCCGCACGATGTTGAAATCGTGAACCCATCGCACGTGATCGCCACGCTGTCAGCTGGTGCCAAGCTGGATATGCAGATCAAGGTCGAAAAAGGCCGTGGTTATGTGCCGGGCAGCCTGCGCCGCACCGACGAACAGTCGCGCTCGATTGGCCGCATTGTTCTCGATGCATCGTTTTCGCCGGTGAAGCGAGTGAGCTACACGGTGGAGAGCGCGCGCGTTGAACAGCGCACCGACCTGGACAAGCTCGTGATGGAGATCGAAACCAACGGTTCGATCGGACCGGAGGAGGCGGTGCGTGCCTCGGCCAAGATTCTGGTGGAGCAGCTTGCCGTGTTCGCACAGCTTGAAGGTGTGGAATTGTCTGCGTTTGACCAGCCGGCCCAGCGCAGCTCGCAGCAGTTCGATCCGATTCTGCTGCGTCCTGTGGATGAGCTGGAGCTCACTGTGCGCTCGGCCAACTGCCTCAAGGCCGAGAATATCTATTACATCGGTGACCTGATTCAGCGCACCGAAAATGAGCTGCTCAAGACCCCCAATCTGGGTCGGAAGTCCCTCAACGAGATCAAGGAAGTGCTGGCCTCGCGCGGGCTGACCTTGGGCATGAAGCTTGAAAACTGGCCGCCTGCCGGCCTCGACAAGCACTGACACCGGAGTGTCTTGCCCATCGCGTGGGCAGACCCGGACGAACCAGCAGTACCTGATACGGCTGCTGGCAAAACACTGAAAGGACACTAAAAATGCGTCACGGACACGGACTTCGAAAACTGAACCGCACCAGCGAGCACCGCTTGGCGATGCTGCGCAACATGATGAACTCGCTTCTCACGCACGAGGTCATCAAAACAACGCTGCCCAAGGCCAAAGAGCTGCGCCGCGTGGTCGAACCCATGATCACCTTGGCCAAGACCGCCACCGTGGCAAACCGCCGCCTGGCTTTCAATCGCCTGCGCGACCGCGACGTGGTCGTCAAGCTGTTCAACGAACTCGGCCCGCGCTTTGCCGCCCGTCCGGGTGGCTACACCCGGATCTTGAAGATGGGTTTCCGCGTCGGCGATAACGCGCCAATGGCATTGGTCGAACTGGTGCAACGCGCAGACGAGACGGTGCCCGCTGAAGACGCTTCGAAAGCGTGATAGAATGCAAGGCTTGACGCGGAGTGGAGCAGCCTGGTAGCTCGTTGGGCTCATAACCCAAAGGTCGCAAGTTCAAATCTTGCCTCCGCAACCAACCATAACAAGCAATTTGCTTGGCAGAAAAGCCCACGGTAACGTGGGCTTTTCTGTTGGTGAAATCACGTGTCGGGCAGCATCGCCGTGACCTCGATTTCCACCTTTGCCCTTTCCTCGATCAAGGCACTGACTTCGACGCAGGTCATGGCTGGAAAGTGCTTGCCCATGACGGAACGGTAGGCCTCTCCGAGCTCTCGCAAGCGGGCGTTGTACTCGACTCGGTCCACCACGTACCAAGTCATGCGCACCATGTGCTCGGGGCTGGCACCGCCGGCGGTGAGTACGGCCTGTACGTTGCTCAACGCCTGGCGTGTCTGCGCAACGAAATCATCGCTTTCGAACTGCTGGTCGGCGTTCCAGCCAATCTGACCGCCGACGAAGATCAGGGTGCCTCGGGCGGCAATGCCGTTGGCGTAGCCTTTGGGCTTGGCCCAGCCAGAGGGGTGCAAGTGTTTCACAGCAGCAGGCTCTCGATTCAGGGGCTTGGGTTGGTGGTCAGGCTTCTCAGAGAAAAGCGCTGCAGCTTGCCGGTTCCGGTGCGCGGCAATTGGTCCAGAAAAAACACATCGCGCGGGTACTTGTACGGCGCCAATGTGTGCTTTACATGCTCCTGCAGCGCCTTGACCTGGGCGGGGCTGGCCGGTTGGCCAGGCTTGAGCACGACATAGGCGACGATCACCATGCCCCGCTCAATATCGGGGCGTCCCACCACGCCACACTCGGCAACGGCGGCGTGTTGCAGCAAGGCCGATTCGACCTCAGGGCCGGCCACGTTGTAGCCTGAAGTGATGATCATGTCGTCGGTGCGGGCTTGGTAGAAAAAATAGCCGTCTTTGTCCTGAAAAAACGCGTCGCCTGGGAAATTCCAGCCTTCCTGAACGTACGTCGACTGGCGTGCGTCGTCGAGGTAGCGGCAACCGGTCGGGCCTTTCACGGCCAGCCGCCCGACCTCGCCGATGGGCAGCGGGACCCCGTGGTCGTCGACGATCCGCGCGGTGTAGCCATGCACCACGCGGCCAATGGCGCCGCGCCGCACATCTTCCGGCGCGGCCGAAATGAAGATGTGGAACATCTCGGTGGCGCCAATGCCGTCTGTCATCTCGATACCGCTGGCTTCTTTCCAGAGCTGGCGCGTGGCGTCGGGCAGGCCCTCGCCCGCGCTCACACACATGCGCAAGCGGCCCACGCCGTGTTGCTTAACGAACGGCGCCATCTGGCGGTAGAAGGTGGGCGCGGTGTAGCAAATGGTGGCGTCGACCCGGTTCATCAGCGTCACCATGGCTTCGGGGGTGTAAGGAATGCTGGGGAAGTAGACCGATGCACCGGCCCACATGGGGAAGATCAGCAGACCGCCCAGGCCAAAGGTGAAGGCCAGTGGTGGCGAGCCCACCACGATGTCATCGGGCGTGGCGCGCAACACGTGGCGTGGCCAAGTTTCGCAGGCGGCGAGCACCTCGCCATGGCTGTGCACCGCCGCCTTGGGCGCGCCGGTGGTGCCGGAGGTGAAGGCCAGCAGGGCGATGTCGTTGGCGGCGGTGGGGCAGGCCGTGGCGGCGTTCCTTTGTGTCATGGCGCGGGCTTCGAGCGAGTCTGGCAGTGCATCGTCGCCACCGAACAGCAGCACCGGACCGCCTGCGCAACGCGAATCGGCCTGCCAAGCCGCCTGAAGATCACTGACCAGCCTGGCTTCGCACAGCGCGGCGCTGGGCTTGGCTTTGGTGAGAATCGCGCCGAGCTCGCGTGCGCGCAGCAGCGGCATGGTGGCCACCGCGATCAGGCCGGCTTGCACCACGGCCAGCCAAGCCAGTGCCATGGTGATGGAGTTGCCACCACGCAGCAGCACACGATTGCCTGGGACCAGACCCAGCTGGCCGGTGAGCAGGTTGGCGATGCGGTTCACCTCGGCGCGCGATTGCGCGTAGCTCAGGGTGCGCGCGTCACTTCGCAACAAGGGGCGATCGGCGTGTCCAGCCGCTTCGGCGCGGTCGAACAGCGTCTGGACCAAATTGAGCTGTTGCGGCAACTGCAGCTCGGGCAGGTCGTGGCGCAACTCGGGCCACTGCGAGCGGGGCGGCAGGCGGTCGTGAACAAAGCGGTCGATCTGGGCACTGCGCATGTCGGGCTCCGCTGCGTGGGCTGTCTCAAGCTCTCAGGGCGTGTTTGCCGAGGATGAGCAGTTGCACCTCGCTGGCACCTTCGTAGATGCGCAGGGAGCGAATGTCGCGGTACAGATGCTCGATCGTCTGGCCCACCTGCACGCCGCGCCCGCCAAACATCTGAAGCGCCATGTCGATCACGCGCTGGGCGTTTTCGGTGGCGGTGAGTTTGGCGCTGGCGGCCGCAGCGGTGTAGGCCGGCGTGCCCGCGCCCTGGGTGCTGCTGCGATCGCGCAGCCAGGCAGCGCGGTAGGTCAGTAGGGCGGCGGCGTCGATCAGCGCGCTCATCTCGCCGAGCCGGGCCTGGGTAAGCTGGAAGTCTGCCAGCGTCTGGCCGAACATCTTGCGTTGCTTGGTATGGGCCACCGCCTCGGTGAAGGCGCGGCGAGCCATGCCCAGCGCGGCGGCGGCGACCGAGGCGCGGAAGATGTCCAGCGTCTGCATGGCGAGCTTGAAGCCACCGTGCAGTGGGCCGACCAGTGCATTCGGCGGCACCGCGCAGTCGTTGAATCGCAGCGTGGCCAGTGGGTGCGGCGCCATGACGTGGATGTGTTCGCTGCTGTCCAGGCCGGGGTTGGTGGCTTCAACCACAAAGGCGCTGATGCCGCGCGAACCAGCGTCGGGATCGGTTTTGGCGAAGACGAGATAAAAGTCGGCGATGCCGCCGTTGCTGATCCAGGTCTTGCTGCCGTTCAGTGTCCAGCCTTCGGCGGTTTCATTCGCCTGGGTGGCCATGGCTGCCACGTCGGATCCGGCGTCGGGTTCGCTGAGCGCAAACGCCGCGATCTTCTCGCCGCGCGCCACCGCGGGCAGGTAGCGCGCCTGCTGCTCGGGCGTGCCGGCCAGTGAAATCGCGCCGCTGCCCAGGCCTTGCATGGCAAACGCGAAGTCGGCCAGGGGCGAATGGTAGGCCAGGGTCTCGCGCAGGATCACCAGGGCGCACGAATCCAGCGCGGGCAGGGCGCCGCCGTGTTCGGCTGCCACGCAGTAGCGCAGCCAGCCGTCGGCACCCAGGCGCTTCACCCACGCCCGGCAGGCGGCGCGGTCGTCGGTTTCGTCAACCCGCTGCGTCCTTGCCCAGTCCACCAGGCCGTTGGCCAGTGCCCGGTGGGCGTCATCGAAGAAGGGCAGCTCCAGATGGGCGGTCGGCGCGAGAGCGCCGTGTGCGTGTGCGTGTTCGAAGGCGACCATGTCAGTTGCCTTCAAAATGGGGCCGCTGTTTGGCGGCAAATGCATCAAAGGCGCGCCGGAAGTCTTGCGTCTGCATGCAGATCGCCTGGGCCTGGGCTTCGGCTTCGATCGCTTGGTCCAGCGTCATGGCCCATTCCTGGTGCAGCATGGTCTTGGTCATGCCGTGAGCGAAGGTGGGTCCTTGCGCGAGCTGAGACGCGAGCCGGTGCGCAGCGGGAAGCAGGGTGTCGCCCTCGTGCAGTGCGTTGAAAAACCCCCAGGCGTGAGCCTCGGTCGCGGTCATGGCGCGACCGGTGAGCAGCAGTTCGCTGGCGCGGCCCTGGCCGATCATGCGCGGCAGCAGAGCGCAGGCGCCCATGTCGGCCCCGGCCAGGCCAACGCGCGTGAACAAAAAGGCCACCGTGGCGCTTGGTGTGCCCAGGCGCAGGTCGCTGGCCAGCGCCATCATCGCGCCGGCGCCGGCGCACACGCCATCGAGCGCGGCCACGATGGGCTGCGGGCAGGCGCGCATGGCACTCACCAGCGCGCCTGTCATGCGCGTGAAGGCGAGCAGCTCGGGCATGCTCATCTTCGTGAGCGGGCCGATGATCTCGTGCACATCACCGCCCGAGCAAAAGTTGCCACCAGCGCCGGTGAGCACCACCACCTTGACATCGGTTGCACGTTGCAGGGCGAGGAACCAGTCGCGCAGCTCGGCGTAGGAATCGAAGGTGAGCGGGTTCTTGCGCTCGGGGCGGTTCAGCGTCACGGTGGCCACGCCATCGGTCACGCTGAGCGTGAAATGCCTAGGCGCCTGCTCGGCCACCGCCAGGTATTGGTCGCGCAGCGGGCTGTGGTCCGGAATGGGGTGTTTCATGGCGATTCTTCTGTGCGGTCACTCGATGCGATCGGTGCCCAGGCGAGCATTGATCGCGAGCTGCTGCAGCTTGACCTTGCCCAGCAGCTTGTGCAGCTGTTCGAGCTCGCGCGGCTGCAGGCCCTCGAAGGCCTCGACGATCCAGTGTTCGTGCTGCTGCGCCATCTCAGCGAAGACCGCATGGCCGCGTTCGGTGAGACGCACACGAAAGGCGCGCCGGTCGCCCGCCACCGCAAGCCGTTCCACCAGGCCCTCGACCACCAGCTGGTCGGTGATGCCAGTGACGTTGCCGCCGGTGACCATGAGCCGCTGCGACAGCTCCTTCATCTTCAGGCCATAGGGGTGGCGCTCCAGCTGCGCCATCAGGTCGAAACGCGGCAGGGTGGTGTCGAATTGCTCTCGCAGTCCAGCGCGCACCCGCTTTTCCACCATTTGCGAGCAGGTCAGCAGCCGCAGCCACAGGCGCAGGGCCTGCGCATGCTCACTGTGGGCGCGGGCTTCCATGTCCAGCAGGGTATTCATGGTTGATTAGTTTAGGCATGAAATATCAACCCGCCATCGGGATAACCCGCGCAGCATCGTCCGACGTGCGCCTGGGCGCGGCTTGACATTTGACAGCCCGCAAACGGCTCATCGGTGCAAGAATGAAACCAGAAAGGAGACACCCATGTCTTTGTACCGATTCAAATCAAGAGAGACCGGTGACCTGGTGATGCTGGAGCCACACGGCAAGCGCATTTTGGAGATCATTGGCAAAGATCCCGGCGTCGCTGGCGTGATCCTGCCGCAGCAAATGCCGGCCGCCGAACAGGCGCTGCGCGACGCGGTGGTGAAAGAAGAAGCCGATCAGCAGCGCCAGCGTGAAGAGGCTCAGGCCAAGGGCGATCCACCGCCCGAGTTCGATACGGTCAGCCTGCGGCTGCGCAGCGCGCCCTTCATCGAAATGATGCAACGCTGCGAGAAGGCGGGCGTGGAGTTGGTCTGGGGCGTTTGAGCCCCGGGTTCGGCTGAATGATCAGCCGGGCGAGGGCGCGTCGATCCACCGGGTGAGTTGCGCCTTGAGCGGGTTGCCGCTCACGAAGCCCAGGGCCTGCGCCGCTTGGTTGGCATGGCTCACCACGCCGTCTTGCAGCGTGCTGCTGGCTTGCCCGATGCGCGCGCTGGCGTGCGACACCGCCAGCGCCGCGAGGCCTGCCTGCTGCAACGTGCCGAGTCCGGCAATCCCGGCCTGGTCCTTGCCCACGCCGGCGTCGTTGAATACGCTGAGCCAGGGTTTGGCCGCTTGCACATAGCGCGCCGTACTCAGGCCACCGTGCGAGCCGCTCACCGCCACACAGCCCGCGTCGTGTGGGCCCAGTTCGGTGATGGAATCGACCAGACGCAGCGGGCGACGCTCAGCGGTAGAGGTCATGGCACGAACAGCTCGCTGTGGCGGTGATCAGGGTCCAAAGAAGGCATTCGGCAGGCTCTGCGTGGTCGCGGGAACGTGCCACTGTCAAGCCGCACTGCGGCGAAGGCCGTTACTGGTAACTGCGCGCGTCCTCGATCACCTTGCCGTCGTTGGGCAGGCTGCCCGGGCGCACCAGCTGCACCAGCGAACGCAGTTTGGTTATCTCGCGCACAACGGCCTCGATCTGCCCGCTCAGGCCCTCGGTGTCGGCGCTGGTTTCCACCTGCAGGCACATCTGGTCGTTGGCCATTTCGCCACTGACCACCAGCCGCGCCTTGTGTACCTCTGGGAAGCGGCGCGCGATCTCAGCCACTTGGCCTGGGTGGACAAACATGCCCTTGACTTTGGTGGTCTGGTCGGCGCGGCCCATCCAGCCCTTGATGCGCGGCGCGGTGCGGCCGGTGGGACAGCTGCCGGGCAGCAGGGCGGAAAGGTCGCCAGTGCCGAATCGGATCAGCGGGTAGGCTGGGTTCAGTGTGGTCACCACCAGCTCGCCGACCTCGCCCTCGGGCACTGGGTCGCCAGTGCCCGGACGCACGATTTCGACGATCACGCCTTCGTCCAGCACCAATCCCTCGCGCGCCGCTGTCTCGTAGGCCACCAGGCCCAAGTCGGCGGTGGCATAGGACTGGTAGACGTCCACACCACGCTCTTTGAACCAAGCCGTCAGGCTGGGCGGGCAGGCTTCGCCACCAACCGAGGCTTTGCCAATGCAGGCCATGTCGGCGCTGGTCTCGGCCGCTTTCTCCAGCAGGATGCGCAGGAAACTGGGCGTGCCGGTGTAGGCGTCGGGCCGCAGGTCGCGGATGGCTTCCAGCTGCTGCTCGGTCTGGCCGGTGCCGGCTGGGAACACGGTACAGCCCACCGCCAACGCGCCCGCTTCCAGCATGAAGGCGCCCGGGGTCATGTGGTAACTGAAGCTGTTGTGCACCAGTTCGCCCGAGCGAAATCCTGCCGCGAACAGCGCACGGCTGGTGCGCCAGTAGTCGGCCTTGCTGCCCTCGGGCTCGTAGATCGGGCCAGGGCTGGCGAAGATGCGCGACATGTTCCGACCGCGCACCAACGCAGAAAAACCGCCGAAGGCATCGCCGCCTTGCGCGCGCAACGCCTTCTGGCGTTCCAGCAGTTCGTGTTTGCGCGTGACCGGCAGTTTGGCCAGCGCGGCACGGCTGTTGACAACGCTGGCATCCACGCCATCGAGGATCGCGGCCAGCGCAGCGCTGTGCTCTTGAGCGTGAGCAACCTGCCTGGGCAGGGCCGCCATCTGAGAAGCTTCACGCTTGGCGGGTGATCTGAATTCCAGGTCTTAGTAAAAGTCGGTCATAGCAAGTGCGACAAAAAAGTTCGTGTGAGATGTCTTCAACCAAGGGCGCCGTGGAGCCGGCTTTGCCAGGCCACCGGCGGCGCCCCTTGAGGGGGCTGAGGGCTGCGGCTCCCACCCTGCCTGCGCAGGCTGGGACAGCCCGAAGAGTTGCTGCCTCTGGCAGCGACGCAGCATTCAAGGCAAGCACCGCAGGTGTGGCGCTGGGGGTGGGTCAAGCCAACCAGCGCTTGCGGCGCTTGTACGACTTCACATCCTTGAACGACTTGCGCTCCCCACCGCCCATGCCGAGGTAGAACTCTTTCACGTCTTCGTTGTTGCGCAGGTCGGCGGCTGCGCCGTCCATCACCACCCGGCCGCTTTCCATGATGTAGCCGTAGTCGGCGTACTTCAGCGCCATGTTGGTGTTCTGCTCGGCGATCAAAAACGTCACTTTTTCCTTGGTATTCAGGTCGCGCACGATGTTGAACACCTCTTCCACCAGCTGCGGCGCCAGGCCCATTGAAGGCTCGTCCAGCAGCACGATGCTGGGGTTGGTCATGAGCGCGCGGCCAATCGCGCACATCTGCTGCTCGCCGCCCGAGGTGTAGGCTGCCTGCGAAGTGCGGCGGGTCTTCAGGCGCGGGAAGTAGGCGTAGACCTTCTCCAGATTGCGCGCGATCTCGGCCTTGTCTTTGCGGGTGTAGGAGCCCGTCATCAGGTTTTCTTCGATGGTCAGGTGGGCGAAGCAGTGGCGCCCCTCCATCACCTGCACCACACCGCGGTTCACCAGGTCGGCCGGACTCAGATTTTCAATGCGCTCGCCGCGCAGCTCGACGCTGCCTTTGGTGACTTCGCCGCGCTCACCCTTGAGCAGGTTGGAGATCGCACGCAAGGTGGTGGTCTTGCCGGCACCGTTGCCACCCAGAATGGCGGCAATCTGGCCGTCGGCCACGGTCAGCGAGACGCCCTTGAGCACCAGGATCACGTGGTTGTAAATGACTTCAATGCCGTTGACATTGAGGACGGGGGTTGCGGTGGTGGCAGGGGGGATGCTCATTCGGTGTTCCTTTCGAACCATTGGCAAGACGCGGCACGCCGGTCTTGACGATGGCGGCCCGTCAGGGCCGTTCTTCCCCCGCTTGGAGGGAGGAGTTGGAAAAGGAGCGAAGCAACTGGACAGAGACGGCCAGCTTCATTCGCCCCGTGGTTGGATCAGGACTGGCAGTCCGCTGCCGCACGACGCGTCAGCTTCTTTTCGGCGGCGTACTTGTCGGCCGAGGCTTTCACCAGTGGCTTGATGATCTGGTCATCGGCTTGCAACCAGTCGGACGCCCAGACGAATTTCTTGCCGTCCCAGGTGTGCACGCGGGTCCAGGCCGAGCCCATGTGGTCCTGGCAGCTGGTGGAGACCGGGCGCATCACGCCTTTGAAGCCCAGCGCGTCGAGCTTGGCCTGGGTGAGGTTCAGGTTCTCATAGCCCCAGCGCGCCTGCTCGCCGGTCATGACCTTGCCTTTGCCAAAGCGCTCTTGCGCTGCACGCACACCTTCCACCGCGAGCATCGCGCCCACCGCACCGCGCATGTAGAGCACCGATCCCACTTCTTCCTTCGGACCCGCGCCGCCACCCTTGGCGTGTACCTTTTCCAGAATTTCCTTGACCACCGCGGACTGAGGTTCGGCGCCGTGCTGCATCATGACGGCGTTGTATCCCTTGGCACCTTCGGCCACATCCTTCAGGTCGGGCTCAGCACCTGACCACCAGGTGCCCACCATCTTTTCGCGCGGAAAGCCAGTGGCCACCGCTTCTTTGATGGCGGTGCCGGTCATCACGCCCCAGGTTTGCAAGATCACCCAGTCCGGACGCTCGCGGCGCACCTGAAGCCAGATCGCTTTCTGTTCAACGCCAGGCGCCGGGATCGGAAGCAACTGCAACGTGAAGCCGTGCATGGCAGCGCGCTCTTGCAGGATGGGCAGCAGCTCCTTGCCGAACGGGCTGTCGTGGTAGCCCACCGCAATCTTCTTGCCCTTGAGCTTGTCCAGGCCGCCTTCTTTTTGGGCGATGAACTGAATGGCGGTGTCGCCCGCCACCCAGTAGTGACCGATCAGCGGGAAGTTCCACTTGAACACGCCACCGTCGGCCGAGTCGCTGCGACCGTAGCCGGAAGTGATCATCGGAATCTTGTCGGCCGGGATTTTCTCGGTCAGGGCAAAAGTGATGCCGGTGGACAGTGGCTGGAACACGGTGGCCCCGCCATGCTTGCCCTTGAGCCTTTCGTAGCATTCCACACCGCGATCGGTGGCGTAAGCGGTTTCGCATTCCTCAACCAGGGTCTTCACCCCGTTGATGCCACCGCGCGCATTGACCAGCGCCATGTAGTCGTTGTGGCCGTTGGCCCAGGGCGTGGCGTTGGGCGCCACCGGTCCGGTGCGGCCTGAAAGCACCGGGAAGAACTGAACCTTTTCCTGGGCCGCTGCGGGTGCTGCGACCATGGCCGAGGACAGTCCGATGCAGACCGCCGATAAGGCGAGTGCCATGTTGCGTAATTTCATTTCGCTTGTCTCCTGTAAATATCAAACACACACAAAAAAACCAGGGGCCTGTCAGTTCAACGCGTTTTTGCTCACCTTGCAACGGGGATGACCCGATCGGGAGTCACCCTGAGGGAGCCCGGCAAGACATCCACGCGTTCAATGCGGAAACGGCCACAACCGCAATTTCTGTTTCCCCATGCTCCAGAGCTTGGCCAGACCATGGGGCTCAACGATCAGGAACCAAACAATGAGGCCACCGAAAATCATCAGCTCGGTGTGCGAGATCGCGGCGGTGGAAATGTCAACACCGACCAGCCCGCCCACAAATGGCAGAACCTGGTTGAGAAAAATGGGCAGCACCACGATGAACGCAGCGCCAAAGAAGCTGCCCATGATCGATCCCATGCCGCCAATGATCACCATGAACAGGAGCTGGAACGAGCGGTCGATGTTGAAGGCGGCTGGTTCCCAGGAACCCAGGTGGACAAACGCCCACAAGCCACCCGCCACGCCGATGATGAAAGAGCTCACCGCAAACGCGGTCAGTTTGGCGTACATCGGGCGGATGCCGATCACGGCGGCTGCCACGTCCATGTCGCGAATCGCCATCCATTCGCGGCCGATCGCTGAGCGCACCAGGTTCTTGGCCAGCAGCGCAAACACCACCACGAAGCCCAGGCAAAACAGGTACTTCTCCACCGGTGTGTTGATGGTCCAGCCGAACACGCTGAGATTGGACACCGCCACCGAGCCCGAGGTGCTGTTGTTGGTGAACCAGCTGATGCGGCTGAACGCCCAATCGCAGAAAAACTGCGCTGCCAGTGTGGCCACCGCGAGGTACAGGCCCTTGACCCTGAGGCTGGGAACGCCAAACACGATCCCCACGATGGTGGCAAAGAAGCCGCCCGAGAGCAGCGCCACGATGAGTGGCATGCCATCGATGCGGATGTAGGTGTTGTAGGCCATGTAGGCACCCACGGCCATGAAGGCCCCCGACCCCAGCGAGATCTGACCGCAATAGCCCACCAGAATGTTCACCCCGATGGCGGCCAGCGCCAGGATCAGAAACGGAATCAGGATGGCGCGGAACATGTACTCGTCGGCAAGCATCGGCACGCCGACGAAGGCAAAGGCGATCAGCGCCAGGATCAGCCAGCGATCTTGCGCAATGGCGAAGATCTGCTGGTCAGCGCTGTAGCTGGTTTTGAACTGGCCGTTTTCTCTGTAGAACATGGGTGCTTTCTTTATTCGTCCAGGTCGCTTGCTATCAAGCCTGCCGGCGGGAAATGTCTTGTTCAGGGCTGCCGTGGAACCGGCTTTGCCGGGCCACAGGGAGCGTCTCCCTCCCGCCGAAGGCGAGAGAGGGGGAAGACGCGAAGCGGCGCAGGGGGTGCTTCATGTCAGACTCGGTCGATGATCTTCTCGCCGAACAAACCTTGCGGGCGGAACAGCAGGAACACCAAAGCCAGCATGTAGGCAAACCAGATCTCGATGCCGCCGCCCACGTAGGGGCCGATGTAGACCTCGGAAAGTTTTTCGCCCACCCCGATGATGAGTCCGCCGATGATGGCGCCGGGCACTGACGTCAGGCCGCCCAAAATGATCACGGGCAGCGCGCGCAGGGCCAGGGTGGTGAGCGAGAACTGCACGCCCAGCTTGGAGCCCCAGATGACGCCAGCCACCAAAGCGGTCAGGCCGGCGACAAACCAGACAATGACCCAGATGCGGTTGAGTGGAATGCCGATCGACTGCGCCGCTTGGTGGTCGTCGGCCACCGCGCGCAGGGCGCGTCCGGTGCTGGTCTTTTGGAAGAACAGCGAGAGCACCGCCACCAGCAGCGCGGCGACACCGGCGGCGTACACGTCTTCCAGATTCACCAAGAGGCCACCGGGGAAGATGCCATCGAACAGAAACACGGGCTCTTTGGGCATCCCGACGTCGATGTTGTAAATGGCGCTGCCGAAAATGGTCTGACCAAAGCCGTCGAGGAAGTAGGCGATGCCCAGCGTGGCCATCAGCAAGGTCACACCCTCCTGGTTCACCAAATGGCGCAGCACCAACCGCTCGACCAGCCAGGCGAAGATGAACATCAACACCGCCGCCAGCGCAAACGCGATCACGTTGCCCAGGATCTTGCTGTCGATGCCCAGCCACCCCGGCACCCACTCGGAAAACCGGGCCATGGCCAATGCGGCGAACAGCACCATCGCGCCCTGCGCAAAGTTGAAGACGCCAGAGGCCTTGTAGATCAGCACGAAGCCCAGGGCCACCAGCGAATACAGCATGCCGGCCATCAGGCCGCCAATCAGGGTTTCTAGAAAGAATGCCATGTTGTTCTCCTGGCCTCAGTGGCTGGTTCCGAGGTATGCGCTGATGACTTCTTCGTTGTTGCGCACCTCCTCAGGTGTGCCGTCGCCGATCTTTTTGCCGTAGTCCAGCACGACCACGCGGTCCGAGATGTCCATCACCACGCCCATGTCGTGCTCGATCAGCACGATGGTGGTGCCGAACTCGTCGTTCACATCGAGGATGAAGCGGCTCATGTCCTGCTTTTCTTCCATGTTCATGCCCGCCATGGGCTCGTCGAGCAGCAGCACCTGCGGCTCCATCGCCAGCGCGCGGCCCAGATCCACCCGTTTTTGCAGGCCATAGGGCAGGGTGCCGACGGCCGTCTTGCGAAAGGCCTGGATTTCCAGGAAGTCGATGATGTGTTCGACAAACTCGCGGTGCTTTTCTTCTTCTTTTTGCGCCGATCCGATACCAAACGGGTTGCGAAACGCCTGCGACAACAAGCTGCTTTTGACGTGCAGATTTCGGCCCGTCATGATGTTGTCGATCACGCTCATGCCTTTGAACAGCGCGAGGTTCTGGAAGGTGCGGCCAATGCCCATCTCGGCCACTTTGCGCGAGCTCATGTGGCTGAAAGATTTGCCCTTGAAGGTGATCGAGCCTTCCTGTGGCGTGTAGACGCCGTTGATGCAGTTGAGCATGGAGCTCTTGCCGGCGCCGTTGGGGCCGATGATGGAACGCACCTCGTGTTCCTTCACGTTGAAGGAAATGTCGGTCAGCGCGTTCACACCACCGAAACGCAGGCTGATATTTTTGACGTCGAGGATGACCTCGCCAATTTCTTTGGTCATGCGGCGGCCTTCACAGGGGCAAAAATCTTGGCATCGCCGACCTTGAGCGTGGCGCTCACGCTGCCGGTGCGGCCGTCTTCGAACTTCACCTGGGTCTCGATGTACTGCTCGCTCTTGTCGCTGTAGAGCGCATCGATCAGTGGCTGGTATTTCTCGCCAATGAAGCCACGGCGGACCTTGTTGGTGCGGGTCAACTCGCCGTCGTCGGCGTCAAGCTCTTTGTGCAGCACCAGAAAGCGGCTCACCTGGCTGCCGGCGAGCAGCTCGTCGCGGCTCAGGTCGGCGTTGACCTTTTCCATGCAGTCGCGGATGAGTTCATACACCTCGGGCTTTTGCGCCAGATCGGTGTAGCCGGCGTAG
>JBBSDB010000019.1:0-21946 GCA_038249735.1 Burkholderiales bacterium | reverse complement strand
ACATCGCCGGTCGGCACAAAGTTGGGCCCAAGGCCACTGCGCTTGGTGGCGTAGTCCATGTAGGCCAGCACGATCGGGACCTGCGCTGCTTGTGCGATGTAGTAAAAGCCGGTTTTCCACTGCCGCGTCTCGCTGCGTGTGCCCTGCGGTGGCACGATGAGTTGCAGCGAAAAATCGGCCGCGCGAATTGCCTCGGCCGAGGCCGCCACCAGGTTGTTGCTTTTGGAGCGGTCCACCGGGATGCCACCCAGCCAGCGCATGATCCCGCCAAACGGCGCCCGGAAGATGCTGGCCTTGCCCATCCAGTAGGGCGTGAGGCGCAGCACGAAGCACACCATGAGGGTATACGGAAGGTCCCAGTTGCTGGTGTGTGGCGCGGCGATCAGCACGCCCTTGGCGGTGTTCGGTGGCAGCGCGCCCTCGACGCGCCAGCCGGTGAGTTTGAGAAACGCAATGGAAAATCCACGCAGGGCCGTGTTGACCACGGGTGTGGTGAAAATCGTTCGGTGCATGGGCGGGAAGTATCGTGCATCAAGCCGCGCGCCTGATGACAAAGGGGCTCCGCGTTGATTCCGCGAGCAGCTGTCGCGCCCACCGCTGCGGCTAACATGCCCGCCCAACCCAGAGGAAAACACGCGATGGCAGAAACCCGAGTCGAGGTTCAAGAGGTGGCGGTGCGCATCCAAGGCAGTGGTCCCACCTTGGTGATGCTGCACGGCTGGCCCGATTCCCCGGCGCTGTGGGACCGAACGGTCGCGGACCTGTGCGATCGCTACCGCTGCGTGCGATTTGCGATGCCGGGTTTTGACCTGAGTGGGCCACCGCGCCCGCTGTCGGTCGACCAGATGATGTCGCTGATCGCTGCGGTGGTGGACGCGGTCAGTCCCACCGAGCCGGTCACGCTGCTGCTGCATGACTGGGGCTGCTTCTTCGGCTATGAGTACGCGGCGCGCCACAGCAGTCGGGTGGCGCGGGTCGTGGGTGCCGACATTGGCGACACCAATTCGGGCGCCTATCTGAAAGCGCTCAAACGCAAAGAGAAACTGCTGATCGCCGGCTACCAGATCTGGCTGGCGTTTGCTTGGAAACTGGGCCGGGTATGGCCGGCGCTGGGCGACCGCATGACCCGGTACATGGCACGCGTCAACCATTGCCCCACGCCATCCGAGCGCATCGGCTGGCAGATGAATTACCCGTACGCGATGCAGTGGTTCGGCTCGTTCGGCGGTCTGCGCGGCGTGGCGCGGGTGGACAAGCTGCTGGGCCCGAAAATCCCCACGCTGTTTCTGTTCGGTGCCCGAAAGCCCTTCATGTTCCATTCGGCGCGCTGGATCGCTGCGCTCGCCACCACGCCTGGCTGCGCGGTGCATGGCTTCCAGGCAGGCCACTGGATGATGGTGCAAAAACCGGCTGAGTTCTCCCGCGTGGTGGGCGACTGGCTGGACCATGCTCTTGCGGCTTGACACCCGCATGAAACCCAAAAATCTGGAACGTCTGTTGACGGTGGAAATGCCGTTTGGCAAATACCAAGGCCGTGTGATCGCCGACCTGCCGGGCGACTACCTGAACTGGTTCGCCCGCGAAGGCTTTCCCAACAGCGAGATCGGTCGCCTGCTCGCGCTGATGCATGAGATCGATCACAACGGGCTGAGCGATCTGCTCACGCCGCTGCGCGGGCCGCCGCGCCCACCTCAGCCCTGATGCGTCAGCGCTGCAAGGCTTCAAACACGCGCGCTGCTGCAAAGGCGTCGTTGGCCGCGTAAATCAGCTGGGCGTCTGTGAGGCGCGGGTTGGCCCAGTTCGAGGTGGCGGCCTTTTTGGACTTGATGAAGCGCTGCGCAAACAGCACCGCCACCGCGCCCTTCACGCCCATGTCTTTGCGGTAGCCGCGCTCGCGGAACACGGTGTTGAGCTCCAGCACCCCCGCCGGCTTGACCAACAGCTTGGACTGGATGCGCTTGGTGTCGTCGCCCAGCCCAAAGCCTGCTTTGATGTGCGTGGCCTGCGCCAGCAGATCGGCCACGGTGTCGCGGCAGGCCGGGTCTTGCAACTGGAACACCCAGGCGTGATTCAGCGTGGCGAGTTGCACTGTGTGCGGCCCGTCGGACACCTGGTCTTTCAGAAAAGTCGGTTTGCTCTCGGTGTCGAAGCCCCAGACCGCGTGATCGGCCAGCGCCGCTGCAGCCTCGTGCGCCTGCAACCCAGACACCACCAGCGTGATGCGGTCCAGCCCCAGCCGGCCAAATTCGGGCAGCAGGGCGATCTCGTCTTTGTTTGGCGTGGGCAGGGTCGTGTGCATGCGGTCGGTGGTGGCGGTTGGCGGGGGAATAATCGGATCATTGTGCCCCGTGCCCTGTTTGTTTCGATACCCCGCCGCCATGACCTACCTCCTGAAACTCTTTGTTCCCGACGGCAGTTCCCCGGCCCAGCGCGATGCCGCTGAACGCTTGTTTCGCCAGTCGCTGGAAGCCAGCCTGGGTGACGCCGCGCTGGTGGCGCCGGTTTACACCGCCTACCTCGCCATCGTGGGCCAGCACGGCGAGACGCCCGACCCCGAAGCACTCACGGTGGAGGAGCGCACCGTGCTCGAACACTGGCAACAGGCCGAGGGCGCGGCCTTGGCGGCGGTGTTCGGGCCATATCGCAATCTGGACGAAGGCGACTACGAGATTGCGCTGCACCGATAATCCAGCGGTGATTTCCGTCCTGCCTGGGCGACCACCCTTTGAAGGACAGCCATGCGAAAAATTTATCCCCTGCGCCCCGAGGGCAAACAGCCCGATCGCGTGCTTGAGGCCGTCAAGCACGACATTCGAAAATACGTCAAGCGCGAACGTCGTCGCGAGCTGCCAGAAGGCGCGCATTTTTGGGATTTCGACTGCCGCTTTGGCCCCACCCAGGCCGATGCCCAGACGCTGCACCCCGCCGCGCTGATCGCCGAGCTCGATACCTTGGCCAAGACCGGCGCAGAGCAGTGCTACGTGGAGCTGCTGGCCAAACCGGCGGTGCGCCGGCCCCACGTGGCAGGCGAGCCCACACCCAACGCTGAGAACGCGGCTGCCGCACAATCGTTGGATGGCTCCATCTCCCACCCGACCCAACCCGCCGACCGCCCTGCGTGAGGTAGTCACCGAAATGCCCCTGGAGGGCGAGTTCCAGCGTTTTGAAGGTTCGCCCTTCGAACTTTTTTTGCCTTATCCACCAGCGGGCGACCAGCCCGAGGCGATTCGCCAGCTGGTCGAGGGTATCAACGACGGCGAGGTGTTCCAGACCCTCCTGGGCGTGACCGGTTCGGGCAAGACCTTCACCATGGCCAACGTGATCGCCCGCATGGGGCGCCCGGCCATCGTGTTTGCGCCCAACAAGACGCTGGCCGCGCAGCTGTATTCGGAGTTCCGCGAGTTCTTTCCCAAGAACGCGGTCGAGTACTTCGTCAGCTACTACGACTACTACCAGCCCGAGGCCTACGTTCCGCAGCGCGACCTTTTCATCGAGAAAGACAGCGCGATCAACGAGCACATCGAGCAGATGCGGCTCAGCTGCACCAAGAGCATCCTGGAGCGGCGCGATGTGGTCATCGTCGCCACCGTCTCGGCGATCTACGGCATCGGCAAACCCGAGAGCTACCACCAGATGGTGATGCTGCTGCGGGTGGGGGACAAGATGGGGCAGCGCGACGTGATCGCGCAGCTGATCCGGATGCAATACACGCGCAACGAGGTCGAGTTCAGCCGCGGCGCCTTCCGGGTGCGCGGCGACACCATCGATGTCTTTCCGGCCGAGCACAGCGAGATGGCGATCCGCATCGAGCTGTTCGACGACGAGATCGAGACCCTGCAGCTGTTCGACCCGCTGACCGGTAAGGTGCGGCAAAAAATTCCGCGCTTCACCGTGTACCCCAGCAGCCATTACGTGACGCCGCGCGAGCAGGTGCTGAGCGCGGTGGAGGCCATCAAGTTGGAGCTGGCCGATCGGCTCAAAGAACTGACCGGCATGGGCAAACTGGTGGAAGCGCAGCGGCTGGAACAGCGCACCCGGTTTGATCTGGAAATGCTGAGCGAGGTGGGCCACTGCAAGGGCATCGAGAACTACTCGCGCCATCTCTCGGGCAGCGCGCCCGGCGAGCCGCCGTCCACACTCACCGACTACCTGCCCAAAGACGCGCTGATGTTTCTGGACGAAAGCCACGTGCTCATGGGCCAGTTTGGCGGCATGTACAACGGCGATCGTTCGCGCAAGACCACACTCGTGGAGTACGGTTTTCGCCTGCCCAGCGCGCTAGACAACCGACCGCTCAAGCTCGACGAGTTCGAGCAACGCATGCGCCAGGTGGTGTTTGTGTCAGCCACACCGGCCGACTATGAGAAAACGCATTCGGGGCAGGTGGTCGAGCAGCTGGTGCGGCCCACCGGCCTGGTGGACCCGCAGGTGGAAGTGCGCCCCGCCACGCATCAGGTGGACGATGTGCTGCAGGAAATCCGCATCCGCGCAGACAAGAACGAGCGCGTCCTCATCACCACGCTGACCAAGCGCATGGCCGAGCAGCTCACCGACTACCTGACCGAAAACGGTGTCAAGGTGCGCTACCTGCACAGCGATATCGACACGGTAGAGCGGGTAGAGATCATCCGCGACCTGCGCCTGGGCGCGTTCGATGTGCTGGTCGGCATCAACTTGCTGCGCGAAGGTCTGGATATTCCCGAGGTCTCGCTGGTGGCGATTCTGGACGCCGACAAGGAAGGCTTCTTGCGCTCCGAGCGCAGCCTGATCCAGACCATGGGTCGCGCAGCGCGCAATCTGGAAGGGCGCGCCATTCTGTATGCGGACCGCATCACCGATTCGATGTCGCGCGCCATCGGCGAGACCGAACGCCGCCGCGCCAAGCAAGTCGAGCACAACCTGGTCATGGGCATCACGCCCAAGGCGCTGAACAAGCGCGTCAAAGACCTGATCGATGGCGTCTACAGCGAAAAGGCCGGCCGAGAAGCCGACCGCCTGGCGGCCGAGAGCGCCCAACGCGCCAGCGTCGAAGACATGAGTGAGAAAGACGTGTCGCGCGAGATCAAGCGGCTGGAAAAGCTCATGCTGGAGCACGCGCGAAACCTGGAATTCGAGAAGGCCGCCAGCGTTCGCGACCAGCTCAGCCACCTCAAATCCCAGGTGTTTGGCTCAGCGGGCCACGATCTGGTGGCCTGAAAGCCCCACCGCAAACCCTGGCATCAGGCCGCTTGCGTGGGATCCCGAAGGCGACCGCCGCGCAGGCTCGCTGCGCAGCGGTAGCCTTCGGGATGCGGATGCCCAGCCTCCCAAACCACGATGAAGGCGATCCGCTGATCTTGCGGCTCGTACCGGCCGCATGGGTACCGCGCCTGGGCTGGCAGTGGCTGGGGGGTGTCGAGCCGCATGGTCATTGCCCTGCCTCCCGAGTCGGCTTCGAGTATCCGTAAAGAAGGGATGTCTTTTTGTCCTAGACAAACACCGTTTTTGACGGTACAATGTCGACTAAATCAGTGGGGCATCGTGGTAAACTTGACGGCAACAGTCGGGAATGTCCAACCCCTTGATATACATCCCGGTCTGCGGGTGAGGGTAGGAGAAAGAAGCGCTTGGAACGGATGTTCTGGGCAGCCATCGAACGACAGACAAGCCAACCAGAAGGAGCTTGAAAATGCGCCTCACGACCAAAGGCCGCTTCGCGGTCACCGCCATGATTGATCTGGCCCTGCGTCAGAACAACGGCCCCGTTACCCTCGCGGCTATCAGCCAGCGACAGCAGATTTCGCTGTCCTACCTAGAGCAGCTGTTCGGCAAGTTGCGCCGTCACGAGTTGGTGGAATCCACCCGTGGCCCCGGTGGCGGTTACACGCTGGGCCGCAAGGCATCAGAGATCACCGTGGCCGACATCATCGTCTCGGTTGACGAGCCGATTGATGCCACCCAGTGCGGCGGCAAGGAAAACTGCATGGGTGACGGCAACCGCTGCATGACCCACGAACTCTGGGCCGCGCTCAACACCAAGATGGTGGACTTCCTCGACTCGGTGAACCTGCAGTCGCTGGTCAATGACCAGTTGGCCAAAGGGTTGGTGGTAGAGAACGCACCCACCGTCAAACGGGCTATCTCCAGCCCGTCAGTGGTCAAGCCGATTCGTGTGAACGCGCCCAACTCGGTCTTCGCCCTCGGCGCTGCCTTTACCAAATGACGCGGCGCAAACGGTCTTTCCAGGCCGATTGCGCACCCTCAAATTCAGGTTTGAGTCTCCCGCTGGGGAGCTCGCCTCCTATTCTTTGAAGCGACGCCCATGAGCACGCCCCATTTCCCCATCTACATGGATTACAGCGCCACCAATCCCTGCGACCCGCGGGTGGTGGACGCCATGATTCCCTGGTTGCGCGAGCATTTCGGCAACCCCGCTTCGCGCAGCCACGCCTGGGGTTGGGAAGCAGAGAAAGCGGTGGAGACAGCGCGCGAGCAGGTCGCGGCCCTGATTGGCGCTGACCCGCGAGAAATCGTCTGGACCAGCGGCGCAACCGAATCCAACAACCTGGCCTTGAAGGGCGCAGCGCACTTCTACAAGACCAAGGGCAAGCACCTGATCACGGTGAAGACCGAGCACAAAGCGGTGCTAGACACCATGCGCGAGCTGGAGCGTCAGGGGTTTGAAGTGACCTACCTGGATGTGCAGGCAGATGGTCTGATCAACCTCGATGCGTTCAAAGCCGCCATCCGGCCCGACACCATCCTCGCCTCGGTCATGTTTGTGAACAACGAGATCGGCGTGATCCAAGACATTACCGCTCTCGGAACGATCTGCCGCGAAAAGGGCGTCATCCTCCATGTGGATGCAGCCCAGGCCACCGGCCGGGTTGACATCGACCTCACCAGCCTGCCAGTCGATCTGATGAGCCTGACCGGGCACAAAACCTACGGTCCCAAGGGCATCGGCGCGCTGTACGTGCGCCGCAAGCCCCGAATTCGGATCGAGGCACAAATGCACGGTGGCGGGCACGAGCGCGGCATGCGCTCGGGCACGCTGCCCACCCACCAGTGCGTGGGCATGGGCGAGGCTTACCGCATTGCCAAAGAAGAGATGCACGCGGAGAACACCCGCATCCGCTCCCTGCACGACCGCATGGTTGCCGGTCTGAGAGACATCGAAGAGGTGTTCATCAACGGCCACGAAACGCGGCGCGTGCCGCACAACGTCAACATGAGTTTCAACTATGTTGAGGGCGAGTCGCTCATCATGGGCATCAAGGGCCTGGCGGTCTCCAGTGGCTCCGCCTGTACCTCGGCCAGCCTGGAGCCCAGCTATGTGCTGCGTGCCCTGGGCCGCAGCGACGAACTGGCCCACAGCAGCCTGCGCATGACGATTGGCCGCTGGACCACCGAAGAAGAAATTGATTACGCGATTGCCACCATCAAAGAAAACGTGGCCAAGTTGCGCGAGTTGTCTCCTCTGTGGGAGATGTTCAAAGACGGTATTGATTTGTCCACTATCCAGTGGGCAGCACACTGAAGGAAATTGACATGGCCTATTCTGAAAAAGTTGTTGACCACTACGAAAACCCCCGCAACGTCGGCTCGTTCGACAAGGGCGATGAGTCGGTGGGCACCGGTATGGTGGGCGCACCTGCCTGCGGCGACGTGATGAAGTTGCAGATTCGGGTGAATCCCACCAGCGGCATCATCGAAGACGCGCGCTTCAAGACCTATGGCTGCGGCTCGGCGATCGCTTCAAGCTCGCTGGTCACTGAGTGGGTGAAGGGCAAGACGCTGGACCAGGCGGCAGCGCTCAAGAACAGCGAAATCGCCGAAGAGCTGGCCTTGCCACCGGTGAAGATTCACTGCTCCATCCTGGCTGAAGATGCGATCAAGGCTGCGGTGGACGACTACCGCAAGAAGCACACTGCATGAGGCTCCCCCCGCGCCGCCTTTGGCGTCACCCCTCAGGGGCGGCGCTGGCAGGCTGGCGAGGCCGGTTCTGCGGCGCCCTGAGTTAAAGCACGGTTTCATCTCCTGATTGAATTGCAGCTCAACCACCGATCGACATGTCCATCTCCATTTCTGAAGCCGCTGCCCGCCACGTCACCCGCTACATCACCAAGCGAGGAAAAGGCGTCGGCGTGCGCTTGGGGGTCAAGACCACGGGCTGCTCGGGCTTGGCCTACAAGCTGGAATACGCTGACGAGATCGCGCCCGAAGACGTGGTGTTTGAAGACAACGGCGTCAAGGTATTGGTCGACCCCAAAAGTCTCGCCTACATCGACGGCACCCAGCTCGACTTCGTTCGCGAAGGTCTCAACGAAGGCTTCCGTTTCGTCAACCCCAATGAGCGCGACCGCTGCGGCTGCGGCGAGAGTTTCAGAATCTGATGCTCGCAGCCCACCTGGCCCACCGCCAGCGCGGCATCGCCCTGGCGGTTTTTCGTTTTTGACCCTCGGCGACCACCGCGCAATCCGCAAAACCGCTCGCCCCGTCATGACCCTCAGCCTGCAATCCACCGATTTCGACATCTTCGGTCTGGCGCCGCAGTTCGCCATCGACCGTGCGGCGCTCGACGCTCGCTGGAAAGACCTGCAGCGCGAAGCCCATCCCGACCGCTTCGCCACTGCCCCCGCCGCCGCACAGCGCGAGGCGATGCAGTGGTCGGTGCGTATCAACGAGGCTTATCAGCGCCTCAAAGAGCCGCTCAAGCGCGCTGCTTACCTGTGCGAGCTCAACGGTGCACCGATCCGCGCCGAAGACAACACCGCCATGCCGACCGCATTTCTCATGCAACAAATGCAGTGGCGTGAAGACCTCGATGACGCCGAAACAGCGGCTGATCTGGAGCGCATGTCGGTCGAGGTGGCGGCCGCGCGGCGCGAGATGGTTGAGGCGCTGCAGCAGACCGCCGATGTGCAGCGCGATTTCGCTGCGCTGGCGCAGCAGGTCAGATCCCTCATGTTCGTTGAGCGCTTTGCCAGCGATGTTGATGCGCGGCTGGATCAACTGGGACAATAGCTCTCACTGAAAGCACAACGATCCATGTCACTTCTGCAGATTTCCGAACCCGGCCAATCGCTGGACCCGCACCAGCGCCGTGTGGCGGTGGGCATCGACTTGGGCACCACCCACTCGCTGGTGGCCGCCGTGCGCCACGGCGTCCCCGAATGCCTGCCGGACGCAGACGGGCACGTGTTGTTGCCCAGCGTGGTGCGTTACCTTGACCCGGCGGCTGGTGGTGCAGGCCGCGAGATTGGCTTTGAAGCGCTAGCGGCTCAGGTCAAGGACCCCGCCAACACGGTGAGCTCGGTCAAGCGCCTGATGGGGCGCAGCAAAGCGCAGGTGGTGGGTGCTGACAAACTCCCCTACACGATCTCCGATGACCACGGCATGGCCGTGATCGAGACCGTGGCCGGGCGCAAGACGCCGATGGAAGTCAGTGCTGAAATCCTCGCCACACTGCGTTTTCGGGCCGAAGACAGCTTTGATGATGAGCTCTACGGCGCGGTCATCACCGTGCCCGCCTATTTCGATGATGCCCAGCGCCAGGCCACCAAAGATGCTGCGCAGCTCGCCGGCATCAACGTGCTGCGCCTGATCAACGAGCCCACCGCCGCCGCCATCGCCTACGGGCTGGACAACGCAGCCGAGGGCGTTTACGCCATCTACGATCTCGGCGGCGGTACCTTCGACATCTCCATCCTTCGTCTGACCCAAGGCGTGTTTGAAGTCATGTCCACCGGCGGTGACTCAGCACTGGGTGGCGATGACTACGACCAAGCGCTGCTCGCCTGGGTCTTGCAGCAGCAGGGTGTGAGCGCAGCGCTCTCAGCCAGCGAGCGTGCAGCGCTCAGCGCCGAAGCACGCCGCTGCAAGGAAGCGCTGTCGGACGAACCTGTCGAAGTGGTGTTTGCTGGAACCGTTGCAGGCCTGGCCATCAGCCAGGCCGTAAGCCCAGCCGATTTCGAGGCCTGCACCGCAGCGCTCACCGCCCGCACCATGGTCGCGGTGCGCAAGGTGTTGCGCGACGCCGGCATCAGCGCGGGGGAAGCCCAAGGTGTGGTGATGGTCGGTGGTTCGACCCGCATGCCGTTGATCCGCCGCGCGGTCGGCGACTTTTTCGGCCAGACCCCGCTGACCAACCTCAACCCCGACGAAGTCGTGGCACTTGGCGCCAGCATCCAGGCCAATGCGCTGGCGGGCAACAGCCGCGACGGCGATCTGCTGCTGCTCGATGTGATTCCGCTTTCGCTCGGCATCGAGACCATGGGCGGTCTGGTCGAGCGCATCGTGCCGCGCAACAGCGCCATACCCACCGCGCTCGCGCAAGATTTCACCACCTACCAAGACGGCCAGACCGCGCTTGCCTTGCATGTTGTGCAGGGCGAGCGCGATCTGGTGGCTGACTGCCGCAGCCTTGCGCGTTTTGAGTTGCGCGGCATCCCGCCCATGGTGGCTGGGGCCGCGCGCATCCGCGTCACTTTCACGGTCGACGCCGACGGTCTGCTTTCGGTGAGTGCCAAAGAGCAGGGCAGTGGCGTGGAGGCGCGGGTGGACGTGAAACCCGCCTACGGCCTGTCCGACGAACAGATCGCCACCATGTTGAAAGAGAGCTTTGCCACCGCTCAGCAAGACATGGCGGCGCGCGCGCTGGTCGAGGCACGGGTCGATGCCGATCGCATGATTTCTGCCACCCGCAGCGCGCTGCAGGCTGACGGCGCGTTGCTGTCTGCGCCCGAACTTGACGCCATTGAATCCTTGATCGGCTTGCTGGCTGAGATGGCTCGGCAGAGCGGGAGCGCCGCCAACATCGAATCCGCCACCGAAGCGCTGGGCAAAGGCACCGAGGCCTTCGCCGCGCTGCGCATGAACCAGGGCATCCGAAAAGCCCTCTCGGGCAAAAAGCTCGAAGAAGTCTGAACATGCCCACCATCAAAATCCTTCCCCATCCCGAATACTGTCCGCAGGGCGCCGAGGTCACTGCGCCGGCTGGCACCTCGATCTGCGAGGCCCTGCTCGACAACAACATCCCCATCGAGCATGCGTGTGACATGGTGTGCGCCTGCACCACCTGCCACGTGATCGTGCGCGAAGGCATGAACAGCCTTAACGAAATTGAGGACGGCGAAGAAGACATGCTGGACCGCGCCTGGGGTCTCGAGCCCAACTCGCGCCTTTCTTGCCAGACTATTCTGGCGCAGCAGGACGTGACGATCGAGATCCCGAAGTACTCGATCAACCACGCCAAAGAGGTTCATTGACCCCCACGCTCCACCGCTGCGCGGGTCGCTGCCCCCCGAGGGGGCTGATCCGGCTTGGGGCGGCCCGGCGCCGGATCGTCATGACCCCCACGCGACTCCCTCTCAACTTGGAGACATGAATTTGCGCCAGATCGTCCTCGATACCGAAACCACCGGACTCTCCGCTGAGAACGGTGACCGCATCATCGAAATCGGTTGCGTTGAGTTGCTGCACCGCAAGCTCACCGGCAACAACCTTCATTTTTATGTGAATCCCGAGCGCGACAGCCATGAAGACGCGCTCAAGGTCCACGGCATCAGCAACGAGTTTCTACGGGACAAGCCCAAGTTTGGACAGATCGCTGGCGAGCTTCTCGACTACCTGCAGGGCGCTGAGCTCATCATTCACAACGCGCCCTTCGACCTCAGCTTCCTGAACAAGGAGCTGCAGCGCCTGGGTCGTCCCACCATTCTCAGCGTGATCGAGTCGGTGACCGACAGCCTGGTCATGGCCAAGGACATGTTTCCCGGCAAGCGCAACGGCTTGGACGCGCTGTGTGACCGGCTGGGAGTTGACAACGCCAGTCGCACCCTGCACGGCGCCTTGCTCGATGCCGAGCTGCTAGCGGACGTCTACATCAACATGACGCGTGGCCAAGAGGCGCTCATCATGGAGTTGGGCGAGGGTCTCAGCGAAGGTGGTGAATGGGTACAGATCGACCTGAGCCGCATCGATCTGCCGGTGTTGCGCGCCAACGAACAGGAAAGTGCCGCCCACGAAACGTTGCTGGGTGAAATCGACAAGTCCAGCAAAGGCCACACCGTCTGGCGCCAGCACCAGCCCGCCTGAAATTGCTGTTTTCGAGAGCCGAAGCGAGCATCAAAGCGGTCTATAATCCGAGGCTTCCGACAGATCGGACCCAGATTGTCGGGCGGTTAGCTCAGGGGTAGAGCACATCCTTCACACGGATGGGGTCGCAGGTTCGAAGCCTGCACCGCCCACCAGGATTCACATGACGAATCAACGACTTACGCCACCTTCGGGTGGCGTTTTCGTTTTTGGCGGGGCCAAGTGAGGAAACCACATCCCACGCTAGCCGACTTGGCTCTGGTTCAAGGGTCGAGTGACTGAGGCCCTGAAGATTGGCATTTCGCGACTGGTCCCAGGCACACCGTCTTCTGATAACGCATGCTGTGCTCCTGCTGGCTCGAACGACCCAACGCTGGTCTCTGTCGACTCTCCCCCAGCGCTTCAAAGACTGCCATTGTCGAATTGCCCATAAGCAAGGTTCTCCTTGCGCATGACGCCTGCTCCAGGCAGAGGGGCCTTCAAAAGTGCTGGAATATCCAGCACACCGCTTCCATACTTGTCGGTGATGCTGGCCGGCCAGCTGCCCTTTTTGGCCGTGGTCATGGCCAAATACTTGAATGCTTTCGGGATCTGCCAGAGTCCGGTTGCGCTGTACTTGAGCTTCAGATTGTCCAGGCCGTGCCAAGCGAGCCAAAGTGCTGCAGCACCCGAACAGCAGGCCGTGGCGTAGGAAGTCCCGTCGCCGGTTTTGGGGGCCATGTTCGAGGCACTCTGTCCGGGTGCAAGGTTCTCTGCTTGAACGCGTCTGATCTCATCCGCAGGGCCGCAGAGGTCGACATAGATACCCGTGGCCGCACTGCTCCAGGGCTTCAAGCCGGGCCCAACGCCCCCCACCGTGACGCAGCGGTTCAATCGGCCTGGGTAAATGACCTCGCCCCAAACCTGCCCAGCTGCACACACCACGATCAGCCCCGCGTCATAGGCCTTGTCGAGCGCAGCGGCAAGCGATCTCGACGGGCGCAATGCACCCAGCGATATGTTGACCACATGGCAGCCCGAATCGATGGCGTCCGAGATGGCGTCGCGAATATGGTGCTGCACATGGTCAACGATCACGGAGTCGGTGACGCGGTAGGGAATGATCTGCGCCCCCGGCGCCACTCCGTAGAACGGGCCGCCCTCTGCGCCAGGGTAGAAGCCCGCAATCGCAGCGCTGATTCGGGTGCCATGGCCAGGGAACCCAGGCAGAAAGGGATCGCGCGGACCATCCTGATCGTGATCGCGGTTCCAGAAATCTCTGCCTTGGTCAGGATGCACATAGGTGCTGCTGCCTTGTTCCCAACCCAGCGCGGCGTGCTCGGTATAGCCCGTGTCAATGTGCGCAATCTGCACATCGGCCCAAGGCAGATGAGACGCGAAATCTGGCGTGCCTGCGAACATTTTCCAAGCCTCGGCAGCATTCACGCCACGCTGATCGAGATGCCAGTCGTAAGGCCCGGCAAACGCGGCTTGAACGACGGAATCACCTTGAGGCCTCCTTTGCGGTTCCGGGTGCGGCACGCTGACCTTGGGCGGCGAAATCAGCTCGCCTTCATACAGCATGGCGCCCCGCGTCTCCAATGCGATGTAGGCGTCGATAGCCAGCGTGCTGACAGTCAGAGCGCCCCAGCCCTGGAGCACCGTGGCCCATTGGTCTGCGGTCAGGCTGCCCAGCTTCTCACGCAGGGTTTGTTCAGCGGCGTGCGGCACCACGAACACATTGACCGATGGGCCGGTGGTCAGGGCCGACAGCTCGCCTTCCGGCGCGAGCGCTGCTTGCAGCTTCGTCAAGAACCGCCGTTGGGCCGTGGCACTGGCGGGAAGTTGAACGGTCGTGATTTCCTTGAGCTGAAGATCCTGCACTTCGTCGGGCATCGTGTTCACCTTGGTTCGATGGTTGAGAGGCAGTGATCTCAGCACTTCTACCGGGCGAAATAAATCCCCAAAATGAGGGATGCAGATGCGCCGGACTGTATCTCCCGCAGGCTGCGGTCCACACCTTGTCGAGGCGAGTGGTCTTCCCTTTACTGACCCTTGACAGCCTGGGTGAGCGCGGCGGTGTTGGCGCGCATCATGGCCATGTAGGTTGAGGCTGGTCCCTTGGCATCGGACAGCGAATCGGAGAACAGTTCACCGGCAGGTTTGACACCCGTTTCGCGCCCGATTTGCTCGATCAGGCGTGGGTCGGAAATGCTTTCGACAAACAGCGCCTTGATGTTTTCTTGTCTGATCTGGCGCACCAGTTGCCCCACGCCTTTGGCGGAGGCTTCGCTGTCGGTGCTCATGCCCTGCGGCGCGAGAAAGGTCACGCCGTACGCCTTGGCGTAGTAGCCAAACGCGTCGTGCGAGGTGATCACCTTGCGTTGCGCAGCAGGAATGACGGTCCAGGCGCTTGCTATCTCCGTGTCCAGCGCTTGCAGCTGCACGGTGTAGGCAGCGGCGTTGCGCCGGTAGGTATCGCAGCGGGGTGCATCGGCTTCGCACAGGCCTTTGGCGATGTTGTCCACGTAGGTGATCAGGTGGCGCGGGTTCTGCCAGGCGTGGGGATCAACGCCGCCGTGTCCGTGGCTGTGGCCACCTTGGCCAGCCTCCTTCAGCGCTGCGATGCCTTGGCTGACCACCACCTGGCGGCCCTTGTAGCCAGCCGTCTTGAGCAGGCGGCTCATCCAGCCCTCGAAGCCCAGACCGTTGGAGAAGACCACCTGCGCCTGCGCCACTTGGCGAGCCTGCGCTGGCGTGGGCTGGAACACGTGGGCATCGGCGCCCGGGCCCACCAATACATCCACCGCCACATCTTCGCCGCCGACCTGGCGCACCAGGTCCCCCAGGATGCTGAAGCTGGCGACCGCTCGCAGGGGCTTCTCGGCCGCGTTTTGCGCCAGCGCAGGCAAGCCGAGCGGACACAGAAGGGCGAGGGACAGCAGATGGCGGCGGGTGTGCAGAGGTTTCATGGGTTGCTTTCAGAGTCAGGCTTGCAGGTGGGAGGAAGCGCGTTGCTGGGCGCGCAGGCCAAACGGTGCCAGCAGCATCGAGACGAGGTAGGCCACGCCCAGGCACAGCACGATGGTTGGGCTGGTGGGCCAGTCGGCGTGGTAGGAGATGAGCAGGCCGCTGGCGCTGGCCAGCAGGGCCAGTGCACCGGCCAGCGAGAGCAGAGCGGACAGGCTGCGCACCCAGAAGCGCGCGGTGGCGGCGGGCAACACCATGATGCCCACCGCCATCAGCGTGCCCAGCGCATGAAAACCGGCCACCAGGTTGATCACCAGCAGCCCCAGAAAGCCGTAGTGCGCCAGTGGCGACAAGGCGCTGACCCGGCGCAAAAACCCCGGGTCCAGGCATTCCAGCACCAGCGGGCGAAACAGCAGGGCGCCCGCCACCAGGGTGGTGACGGCGATGCCGGCGAGCAGTGAGAGCGCCGCATCGTCCAGCGCGAGCACAGTGCCAAAGAGCACATGCAGCAGATCGACGCTGTTGCCGCGCACCGAGACGATCAGCACGCCCAGCGCCAGCGAGAGCAGGTAGAAGGCGGCCAGGCTGGTGTCTTCGCGCAGCACCGTGTGGCGCGCCACCAGCCCCGAGCCCATGGCCACGCCCAGACCGGCCACCACGCCGCCGATCGTCATGGCAGTCAGCGACAGCCCGGCGGCCAGGTAGCCGATGGCTGCGCCGGGCAGGATGGCGTGGGCCATGGCGTCGCCGGTCAGGCTCATGCGGCGCAGCATCAGGAACACGCCCACCGGGGCGGCGCTCACGGAGAGCAGCAAGCAGCCGAGCAGGGCGCGGCGCATGAAGTCGAACTCGATGAACGGGCCCGCCACCGCCTGGAACAGGCTGCTCAGCGCGGTCATGCAAGCACCGCTTTGGCGGTGTGGGCAGGCGCTGGCTGCGAGGCGGCTTGTGCGCTGGGCGTGGTGTGCTCGCTGTGCTCGGTGTGTTCACACAGCGGCGCCAGCTCGTCGAAGGGCTCGCGCAGGCGTTGCGCTCGCAACCAGTTCGCCTCGGTCAGCACCTGGGCTGTGGGTCCCCAGGCCACCGCCTCTCGCGCCAGCAGCAGGGTTTGCGGGAAGTGTTCGCGCACCAGCCGCAGGTCGTGCAGCACGGTGATCACGGTCTTGCCTTCGCGCTGCCATTGCGCGATGAGGCGCAGCAAATCGGCGCTGGTGGGCTCGTCGACTGAGGCGAGGGGCTCGTCGAGCAGGATGATGGCGGCGTCTTGCAGGATCAGCCGCGCGAACAGCGCGCGTTGCATTTGCCCGCCGGAGAGCGTGTCGATCGAGCGCTGCTCCATGCCGCTCAGGCCCACCGCTGCCAGCGCCCGGTCGCCAGCCGCGCGGTGCGAGGCGCGGCGCCAGCCCCAGGCGCCGAGCTGATGCCACAGCCCGTGCATCACCATCTCGCGCACGCTGATGGGAAAGCTGCGGTCGATGTCGCTGTGCTGCGGCAGCCACGCCATGCGCTGCCCTGCCAGCCCATCGATGCGCCCGCTTTGGAGTGGCAGGTCGCCAGCCAGCGCGCGCAGCAGCGTGGTCTTGCCCGCTCCGTTGGGCCCCACCACCGCGGTCATCGAGCCGGGCTCAAAGCAACCGCTGAGGTGGTGCAGTGCCGGGTGGCGCTGGTAGGTCACGGTCACGCTGTGCAGGGCAATGCCGCCAGCGGCGAGCGGTGTGGAACTGAAGGTGGCAGCAGGAGATTCGGACATAATGCAACTTGATTGCGATAGATTCTAATGCAACCGAGTGGCGTTATTGAGCTGCTGTTTCAAACCATGCCCAACCGATCTGCTTCCCGCGCTGTGTCGACATCTGCCAAGCCGAAGGGCCCGAGCCTGCGCGGCGACGATGCGATCGACGCCTTGCTGAGCGCGCACGGCCTGCGCCGCACCGTTGCGGCGCGCCGCGTGCTCGGCTGGCTGCTCGCCAACGCCGACACCAGCTACACCCATGCGCAGTTGCAGATCGCGCTGGATGCCGACGCCCCCCAAAACGAGCCGCTGGATCGGGTCACGCTGTACCGCCTGATCGACCGGTTGACCCAGGTGGGCTTGCTGCTGTGCCGCGTGGACAGCCAGCGCGTGCGCCGTTACCAGGCCATGCCCGCCAGCGTGCAGTCCATGCCGCATTTCGAATGCCAGAGCTGCCACCGCGACAGTCCGCTGGCTGGCGCCTTGCGCGCGCGCGGTGACGATTTGGAGCGCGCCGCGCAGAACGCCTTGCAGGCGCTGCGCGCACTCGGCTACCAGGACATGCAGATGGACTTCGCGGTGCGCGGCGTGTGCGCCGACTGCGCCAGCGAGCAAGGGCGCGCGTGATTCAAACGCCTGCTGCAAAGCGCTGCTTTTGTAGGACAAGGCGTCGACCGTCAGCCTGAATGGTGGCCGCGCGGGTGGTGCGTGCTATGGTTTCTTCGCAACCCGCAAACTGCTGGTTGATTTGAAGAGGAGACCGCCACATGGCCACCAGCATCACCCAGGCAAAACCCCTGTTGAACGCCGCCGAGCTTGATCTGTTCGATCACAGCCGGGCCGAACCGATCAAAGCGCTCTCGGCCAAGCAGCTCACGGGCAAAGAAAAGCGCACCCGGACCTTGCGCGACAAATACCGCGATCTGTACCGCCGCCAAACCGTCGCCGTGCGCGGGAAGACCAAGGGGGTCGGTGCAACGGGCGACGCCAACGCGCGCACGCAACGCAAGGCCGACATCATGCAAGAGATGCTGGACCGTTTTGAGGCGCGCAGCAGCCTGCTGGAGACACGCGAAACACGCGAGACACGCGCTGGCGAAGCCAAAGGAGCGATCGGCAAAAAAACAGCGCGCAAGGCGGCTGCACCAGCGGTATCGGCCAAGCCCGCTCCTCCCGCCCGAAAGTCTGCCGCCGGTTCCAGGCAGCGCAGCAATGCAGCGCCCGCACCAGCCCTTGCTCCCGTAGCAGCCACTCGCAAGGCCAGCATCGGTGCCCAACCTGGCAAAACCAAAACGGGCCAAACTCAAACGGTGGGGCAGCCGCTGAGCGCCATCGCCAACCTGAAACCGACCCAAGCCACCCCAGCGGCGCCCGCCCACTTTCTCGGGAAAGACCCAGCGGTCCGTTCGCCCAAAGCGCCGTCCCCACGCGCGCCCACATTCGGCGGCAAAGCCCACGCGCCAGAGGTGAACGCCCCGCTCGACATGGTGGCGGCCGCGCAGCGCATGAACCCCGTGAAAAACTCACCCAGCAGCCAGGCCATTCAAGGCCATGTGAGCGCCAGCGTGCGGCGCAGCCAGGGTAAACGCGACAGCCGCTGAGCGCGCTGCGTTTCATACGCGCCTTGGCCGTCGGGCGGATCGACGTTTTGGTCTCCGGGCGCAGGGGCTGCGCGTGTCGGACCGTGAAGCCCAACCTCAGGGGTTGCAATGCGGGCAGTGCGCCGGGGATGCCTCGGTGATGTCTGAGCGCCACACCGTTGGCCGGTGCTCGCAGTTCACGCAGCCCCAGACCTCACCGCGCCGAACGCTGGTCGGCGCGCCGCAGTCGGCGCAGGGCAGGCCTGCGACGATGTCGATGATCGTGTAGCCCGGCGCACCACACGCGGGGCACGGGGACTGCAAGCGCTGCACCAAATCGAGCGCCGCGCGTTCGATGGTTTGCATGCGGGTGGGGTTGGCATGAGCGCGCAGATCGGTCTCGATGAACACCTGCCCGGTGGCCGCGACGGCCTGGGCCTGCTGAAACTGCGCTTTGAGCGTGTCCCAATCTGCCACGCCTTTGACGATGCGCGAATCGTGCTGATCATCGGGCCGCAGCACCAGCTGGTGCCGGGGAAAGTCTTCCCGGTTGGCAAACGATTCCACCTCGGTCCAGTGCGCCGTCTGCAGGTGCGCAGAGCGCGCCGGTCCTTGGGCCATGCCGACGATCTCCAGGCCGTGGCGGTGGTCGAGCCAGATCACCATTTCGGTGTTCCAGCTGAACATGCCCGACATTGGGTCGGGGCCGAACGCGCCCTCGCTGGCCATCCCCACCGACAACCCCGAAAGTCGCATGCCGATCTCGGCTTTTTGTCGCGCCGCGTCGCGCTGGGAACCGGGCCTGGGGACTTCGCGCGAAAACGTGCCGAGCTGGTCGGTATCGAAGCCGGTCACGTGCTGCACCCGGCAACCCAGGGCCGACGCCAGCAGCGGCGCCAGCACAAGTTCCTTGCTGTGCTGCGTCAGCAAGGCGACGGGCTCATCCCGGTAATCGATGCCCATGGCGTGGGGTGGGTGCCGGCTGCTGTTCAACGCGTTGCCGGTGGCTGCCAGCGAAAGAACATCGGGTAGACGCGCTCGACCACCGAGCCGTTGAAGTCCCAGGCCAGGCACTTGCCCAGGTGCATCGGCGGGCTGCCGTCGGCCGGTGGGGCGAACGAGGCCGAGCGGCTCTGAAACGCGGCGGTGGCCATGCCAAACAGCAGCTCGCGCAGGTGGGTGCAGCCCTGCACACCGCCCAGGTGGCGCTCAATGGTCTGGCGCCAGCCGCGGCCCAGGGTTTCGCCGATCAGGCGCTGCATCGGCGCCTCGGCCTCTGGGCAGGGCGCGTGGGGGAAGCTGTCCATCGCCACTGCGACATCGCGGATGGTCATGCTGTGATCCAGCGTGAGGCGGATGTGCATCGCGTGCAGCGGCTCGTTGGCTGCCCAGCGGCGCTCGCCCTCGATCTCGAAGGCGTGGGGTTTGGTGTCGAGCAGCTCGCCTTCGATGTCCCACAGCCCATCGTCTCGCTCGAAACCGCGAAAGGTGGTGCGGCGTGTGTGCATCAGGGTGCGGGCGGCGGGGCTGGGCAGGGGCACAGTGAATTCGATCAAAGAGGTTGTACGTGGGTGACGCTATTCGTCACTCGGGGCCAGCGCTGCCTCGGCCGATGCCAATGCCGCCGCTGCGGCGCGCAGCTTGTCTTTCTTGCTCGGGCGCTTGCCTTTGACGCCGCCGGTGCCCTGCGGGTCCAGCGGGGTGGGTACCGCGCTCTCTGTCGGCTCGAAACCAGGCAGGGTTTCCAGCAACAGGCCAAGCCCCTGGCGTTTGGCGATCAGGCGCCAGTGGGCTTCGGTGGCCGGGCTCACGAAGCTGATCGCCAGGCCTGCGGCGCCAGCGCGGCCGGTGCGGCCGATGCGGTGGGTGTAGTCGACAGCAGAGCGCGGCAGATCGAAGTTCACCACCATCGGCAGTTGCTCGATGTCGAGCCCGCGCGCGGCCAGATCGGTGGTCACCAGCACATCCCAGCGCCTCTCTTTGAATTCATTTAAGGCCTGTTTTCTGGCGCCTTGGCTCAGCCCGCCATGGAACGAGGTGGCATAGGTCTCGCCGTGGTGCAGCTTGGCCGCGAGGCGTTCGGCGGCGTATTGGCTGGCCACGAAGACCAGCGTGCGCTCCCCTGGGTGCTCCTTCACCAGCTGGCGCAGCAGTTGGGTGCGGCGCGTGGAATCCACCGCCAGCACGCGCTGCACAATCTCGTCCGGTGCGCTGGCCTCGCCGGGCAGGTCGATGCGCTCGGGCTGTTGCAGCAGGCGGCCCGCCAAGCGTTGCAGTGGCTCGGGGAAGGTGGCCGAGAACAACAGCGTCTGGCGTTTGGCCGGCAGCAGCGCGAGCACGCGCTCCAGCTCGTCAGCAAAACCCAGATCGAGCAGGCGATCGGCTTCGTCCAGCACCAGGCGCTGTACGCTGGCCAGGCCGAGCCCGTTGTGCGCCACCAGATCAAGCAGTCGCCCGGGGGTGGCCACCACGAGGTCGGCACCGCCGCGCAGCGCCATCAGCTGCGGGTTGATCGAGACGCCGCCGAACACCACCGCGACCTTGGGGCGGGACGGCAGCTCCCGCGCCAGGCCGCTGAGCACCTCGCCCACCTGCGCTGCGAGCTCGCGCGTGGGCACCAGCACCAGCGCGGTGGTTGGCCGCGAGCTGCTGGCGGGCGCGCCCCCGCTGCCGAGTTGCAGCAAGGGCAGCGCGAAGGCGAGTGTTTTGCCCGAGCCGGTGGGTGCCGTGGCCAGCAGATCGCGGCCAGCCAGGGCGATCGGGATCGCGGCGGACTGGATGGGGGTGGGCGCTGAGAGCGCGAGCCGCTGCGCGGCGCTGAGGAGGGCGGGCGCGAGGCCCAGGGCTTGGAATGTCATGGTGAGATGCAGGGAGCGAGTTTACCGGGCTGCTCGCTGTGGGTCGGTCGCGGGCGCTACCATGCCGCCCATGAAAAACAAGATGCCCACCAGCGCGCTGGTGTATTCGACCGAGGCCGGCCGCATGTGTCCCGATTGCCGCCAGCCGGTGACAGCCTGTGTTTGCAAGGCGGCCGCGCGATCGGCGGCGCCCGCTGGCGATGGCGTGGTCCGGGTCTCGCTTGACACCAGGGGCCGGGGCGGCAAGGCGGTGACGCTGGTCAAAGGCGTGCCGCTCAACGAGGCCGACCTGGCCGCCCTGGGCAAGTCGCTCAAGGCCGCATGTGGCAGCGGCGGCACGGTGAAAGATGGCGTGATCGAGATCCAGGGCGACCATCAGGAGCGGGTCATGGCCGCTCTGGTGGCGAAGGGCCACCGGGTGAAGCGGGCGGGTGGCTGAAGCTGGAGTGAGCAGCGCCCCAACAATCTCGATTCAGAAAACGCCCGCCCACCAGAGCCGCAAACGCATGCCCAGCTCGCTGGTGTAACCCACCGTGGCCATGCGCAACCGCCCCTCGGCGTCCACCACCACAAACGCAGGCACCGAACCAAACCCCAGCGCCTGCGACAGCTCGCCGCGCGGGTCCACCGCGGTGGGCCAAGGCAACTGGCGCTGCGACAACACGCGGGCCACCGCATCCGGCGGCCCCGATTGCATCGCGATGGTGAGCAAGGGCATGTCGCCCACCAGGTCGGTCACGTTGGGCTGT
>JBBSDB010000018.1:0-22533 GCA_038249735.1 Burkholderiales bacterium | reverse complement strand
TCGAGCTCTTCGTTGCAGTCCGCGAGACCAGCCAGGTCGCGCTCGTCAATGATCGCAGTGGCAAAACGCGGCTCGGCAAAGATCATGACGCCGGCAGCGGACTGGATCAGGTGCGCGCATGTCCGCGAACCGACCACCAGAAAGAACGCATCTTGAATTTTGCGGTGCAGCCAGATGATGCCGGTGAGCCCACAAAACACCTCGCGTTGACCCCGCTCGCGCAGCACGGGTGCATCAAGGCAGCCACCCACTGCCGGCTGGATCGGGATCACAGCGTTCATGCAACGGCTCCGGTCTGGCCAGCAGCAGCCGCATCGCGGGCCTGCTGCAGTCGGGCCATGCGCAGCTTCCAGATGAATTGCCCAGCATTGACCACGTAGGTGGCGTAGGCCGCCAGCGCGAGCAGCGCGAGCTCGCGGGGCGAAAGCCAGCCGTAAAACAGTGCCAACAGGTAAGCGGTGTGCAGGGCCAGAACCAGCATGCTGAACACGTCTTCCCAGTAAAACGCCGGGGCGAACAGGTAGCAGTCGAAAACCACCTTCTCCCAAATGCAGCCGGTGATCATGATGGCGTAGAGGGTGAGCGTCTTGATCACCACCGAAGCGGTGGCAGCGCCCTGCCCCTCGCCGGTCCACAAAAACCGCAGCACCAGCGCCAAGCTGACCAGAAACACCAAAAACTGCACCGGCGCCAGAACGCCTTGCACCAGCGTCCAAACCGTCGCGTCGCGGCGCTCGCGTTCTTCAGGGGTGTAGAGCGGCCGGATTTTTTCGGCTCGCAGCGTCTCGGCATGCATCTGGCTTGTCTCCGTGTTTCGTGCTGGACGCCAATTTAGAGCTTCCTTCGCGAAGTGTCAACTTTTATTGACGTATATTTATATTGACATTTTTCGCCATCATAGTAAAGTTTTTTGGACGGCTAGGGTGATTTGCTTTGACGAGAAGGGTTGACACAGGTACAACTCGGGCTGGCTACAGGAGCCGGAGAAGTCAGTTCTCCGAGCCTGATCCAAGGTTCTCGATACCCAAAACACCTGACGGCGTAAGAAAGCACCGGCGTTGAACCGGGCTCATGCGTGAATCAGCAACCGCGCGCACGCGCAGAGGAGACACGAAACATGGGCTCTTTTTCGAGGCAGACCGCACCAGAAGCGGAAGTTCATTCCCTGTCGGGCGTACTGGAAGGATGGGAAACCACCGCCAAGGCGGCACCCGACTCGCCACCCCAAATCGGCGACTTGCTGGGCACGGGCGTCGATACTGCCTCCAACGACAACGGGCTGCGCTCGGTGTTGCTGGCCAAGGCGGTCGAATACGAAATCATTCCGCGCCTCATGCTTGCGCACCGTGTTCCCAAGGAATGCGCAGACCATGTGGTGACCAGCAACCAACGGGTGACGGCCGAGGACGTGGCGTTGTTCGCTGAGTTGGTGCTGCACGAAGAAGATCATGTGGTGCGCGATTGCGTGATCTCGCTGCGCGACCGCGGTGTGCCGGTTGAGGCGATCTTCCTGGATCTGCTCGCACCAGTGGCTCGACACCTCGGAGAAATGTGGGATCGCGATCTGTGCACCTTCACCGAAGTGACGATGGGCCTGGGGCGTCTGCAGAAGGTGCTGCGCGAGAACAGCATGGCATTTGGTCCCCCCCATGCTTCGCAGGAGCCCGAGGAAGTGCGGCGCATTTTGCTCATGCCCTGCCCGGGTGAGCACCACACCTTCGGTTTGTCGCTGGTGGCCGAATTTTTTCACCGCGCAGGCTGGGATGTGGTCACCAGTTTCTTGGCCACCGATGCGGCGGCCGTCACGGTCAAGCAAGACAGGTACGACGTGGTGGGGTTTTCCCTGGGCATCGCCTCTGGTGCAGCCCGCCTGACCGAGACCATCAGACTGGTGCGGGAAGTCAGTCTCAACACCCGGATCGCCATCATTTGCGGGGGCCCGGCGTTTGACGTGCATCCTGAAATCGGCGCTCAGGTGGGAGCAGATGCCATCATCGCCAACGGTCGTCAGGCCCCCGAACAAGCAGAAAAGTTGATCCTGAGCAGCCGTTTACGAATATAAGCATGAGAAGATGAATAAATTCCCGTCAGATGAGCGTAGCCACGCTTCGCTACCCCAAGAAAGCTTTCCATGACGCTGGCCCAAAACGCCTTCGCCAAGCGACCTTTTCAGATGCCTCAAGCGTTTCTGGATCAACTGAGCGCCGACACAGCCGCCGAGTTGATCACCGCATCCGCTGACGTGGTGCTGATCTTGGACGAGGAAGGCGTGATCCGCGATATCTCCCTGGCAACCGAAGATTTGCAGACCAAGGGATGCCAGGACTGGGTGGGTCAAAGATGGAGCGATACGGTCAGTGATGAGAGCCACGGCAAAGTTGAAGCCTTGCTGAAAAGCCAGGGCGAGTTGACCAAAGACGGTGTTCGCTGGCGCCATGTCAACCACCCCTTGAGCGGTGGAGGAGAGTTGCCTCTGTCGTACTCCTTGGTACCCGTGCGTCGCCACGACGGCCCCGGAAAACGGGCTGGGCATTCGGTGGCTTTTGGGCGCGATCTGCGACCACAGGTGGCGTTGCAGCAACGGCTGTTGAACGCCCAGCAATCGATGGAGCGCGATTATTGGCGTCTTCGGCAAGTGGAAACCCGGTACCGTCTGCTGTTCCAGATGGCGTCTGAAGCGGTGTTGATCTTGGAAGGCTCGATCGACAAGATGGAAGAGGCGAACCCCGCTGCCTACGAGCTCTTTGGAGAGCGGGCCAAGGCGCCGGGCTGGACGCTCAACGAAAGCCTTGATTCGACGAGCCAGCAGGTGGTGCGCGATCTGCTGGAGCGTCTGCGCGCGAGCGGTCGAGCCGAGCCGGTCACGATCCGCTTGAACGGCAGCCAGGAAGACCTGGTCTTGGTGGCTTCTCAGTTCCGTCAAGAAAACGCTCAGCACTTTTTGCTGCGTTTTTCCCGCCCGCAGGGTGCTGTGTGCACCAGCACATCGCATGCCAACCAGCAACTGCTTCAAGTCATGGAGGCCGCGCCCGATGCCTTGGTCGTCACCGACATTGAGGGGCGCATTCTGAGCTCCAACCGAGCCTTTCTCGACCTCGGCCAGCTCGGCAGCGAAGAACAGGCGCGCGGCGAACTGCTCGATAAGTGGGTGGGACGTACCGGGGTTGACTTTCGGGTGCTGCTGTCCAATTTGCGCCAACACGGCTCGGTGCGCCTCTTTGCCACCCAGCTGCGCGGTGAGTACGGCGCCACCGCAGAAGTCGAGATCTCGGCGGTGGCGGTCACTGCTGGCAACGACCGCTGCCTAGGTTTCACCATCAGAGACATGGGCCGCCGCCTCGGCCTGGAGAGCCGCACCGCCAAAGAGTTGCCGCGTTCGGCGAGCCAGATGACCGAACTGGTGGGGCGCCTGCCGCTCAAGGACATCGTCCGCGAAACCACCGATCTGATCGAGCAAATGTGCATCGAAGCCGCGCTCGAACTCACCGGTGACAACCGGGCCTCAGCCGCAGAAATGCTCGGCTTGTCCAGGCAAAGCCTCTACATCAAACTGCGTCGCTTCGGCATCCTTGAAGGCACCAACGAAGACGTGCACTGAGCCAGCGCAAGGCCCGGTCTTGGGTCGAGGGGCGCGAGCAGTCTTGGCAGTGGTACGGATCCCGGGTTGCGGGGTGGCTGCCAGGCCCCCCAAACCATTTTTGTCGCCGCCTCAGTCGGATTGATCCTGCGCGCTTCCAAACCTGGGTGTAACCCAGACAACACAACTGGGATTGTCATTATTTATTGACACTCTGGAGTGTCAGGTGTACAAGCTCGGGATGCGTCTTCCCGCCCTGTCAGCCGTCGCCGAGCTGTTCAAACCCATCACATGGTTCCCACCGATGTGGGCCTTCACCTGCGGCGTCGTGGCCTCTGGCGTTTCCATGGATGGGCGCTGGATCCTCGCCATTGTTGGCGTCGTCCTAGCCGGGCCGCTGGTCTGCGCCACCAGCCAAGCGGTGAACGACTGGTACGACCGCCACGTCGACGCGATCAACGAACCACAGCGTCCCATTCCCTCAGGCCGCATGCCAGGCAAGTGGGGACTGTATCTCGCCATCCTGTGGACGGCCATATCGCTGGCGGTGGCCACGGTGCTAGGCCCCTGGGGATTCGGTGCCGCCGCGCTGGGTTTGCTGCTGGCCTGGGCCTACAGCGCACCGCCGGTGAGGCTGAAGGAAAACGGCTGGTGGGGCAATGCCGCCTGCGGCATCAGCTACGAGGGCATCGCCTGGGTGACCGGTGCGGCGGTCATGGCCGGCGGTGCCATGCCCGGTGGCGAATCGCTGGCGCTCGCGGCGCTCTTCAGCGCAGCCACCCACGGCATCATGACGTTGAACGACTTCAAGGCAGTGGCAGGTGATCGCCAGATGGGTGTGCGCTCGTTGCCGGTGCAGCTCGGCGTCGACCGCGCAGCCCGAGTGGCCTGCTGGTTCATGGCAGTGCCGCAGATGATCGTGATCCTGATGTTGATCTATTGGGATCGCCCGCTGTACGCGGCCGCCATCGTCGTGCTGCTCACCCTTCAGTACTACATGATGACCTGGTTCCTGGCCAAACCCACCGAACGGGCGCTGATGTATAGCGGCTTTGGTGTGCCGCTGTTCGTGGCCGGCATGATGGTGAGCGCCTTCGCTGTACGCAGCCTGGGGAGCGGCGCTTGAAGCCGCTCAATCGGACCAGCCTGGAAGGCGCGCCATTTTTGGTATCGGCAGCACTGGCCTGGCGCATTGCCAGACCCACCCACCGTCCAACTTTCCTTTCGTTTCCCCAGAGCACAACAGCTCCACGCCCGCCCGCCCCCCAACCCAGCACGCCACTGAGCGTTGCCAACCATCCGAGGCAAGCCTGATGAACACACAAGACGAAATCTTTGACGTGGTGGTGATCGGCGGCGGCCCGTCGGGCTCGACCGCCGCCCACGAACTGGCCAAACAAGGGCATTCGGTGCTGCTGCTGGACCGCGGCGGTCGCATCAAGCCCTGCGGTGGTGCGATTCCGCCGCGCCTGATCCAAGACTTCGAGATCCCCGACGAGCTGCTGGTGGCCAAAGCGCGCTGCGCGCGGATGATCGCACCCTCCCACAAGCAGGTGGACATGCACATCGAAAATGGCTTTGTGGGCATGGTCGACCGCGAAGCGTTTGATGAGTGGCTGCGCGAGCGCGCCGAGCAGGCTGGGGCGGTGCGCCGCACTGGCAATTTCGACACCCTCAGCCGCGATGGCGATGGTGTGAGCGTGGTGCACTACACCGAGCGCCCTGGCAAACACGGTGACAAACAGCGTGGCGAGGGCGTGCCAACGCGGGTGCGGGCCCGAAGCATCATTGGCGCCGACGGCGCACGCTCTGGCGTGGCGCGACACGGTGGCGTGCCAGGTGCCGAGCGCACCAAATACGTGTTCGCTTATCACGAGATCGTGCGTGCGCCTCAGGGCGATCAGCGCCCGGCCAGCTACGACGATTCACGCTGCGATGTGTACTACCAAGGACGCTTCTCCCCCGATTTTTACGGCTGGGTGTTCCCGCACGGCGACACGCTGAGCGTGGGCACCGGCAGCGCCGACAAAGGCTTCTCGCTGAAAGGCTCGGTGCAGCGTATGCGCGAGGCCAGCGGGCTGGCGGGAGCCGAGACCCTGCGCCGTGAAGGCGCGCCGATTCCCATGAAACCGCTGCCACGCTGGGACAACGGGCGTGACGTCGTGCTCGCGGGCGACGCCGCGGGTGTGGTGGCCCCGGCTTCGGGCGAAGGCATTTACTACGCGATGGTGGGTGGCCAGCTGGCCGCTGAGGCGGTACACGCGCTGCTGCTGACCGGCGATGTGAAGTCGCTCAAACTCGCTCGCAAGCGCTTCATGAAAATGCACGGCACCGTGTTCATGGTGCTGGGCATCATGCAATGGTTCTGGTACTGCAACGAGAAGCGACGCGAGCGTTTCGTGAAAATCTGCGACGACCGCGACGTGCAGCAGCTCACCTTCGAGTCCTACATGAACAAGAAGCTGACCCGCAAAAAGCCGATGGCGCACGTACGCATCTTCTTCAAAGACATGAGCCACCTGCTGGGCTTTGCGAAGGTGTGATCGTGTTGCCCGCCATGCAGGATCTCTGGAGCAGCGGCCGCTGGATAGACCTGGCTCTGGCGGTCTGCCTCGCTGAGGTGCTTTTGCTGGGAATTTGGGTGCAATTAAACGAGCGGCACGCTTGGTTTCGTGCCTACCTGCTCAACCTCGGTTCGGGTTTGTGCCTGATGTTTGCGCTGCGCACCAGCCTGAACGACCCAAACTGGCAAATGCCCGCGATGTGGCTGGCGCTATCGGGCGTGCTGCATGTTGGCGACCTTTGGTCGAGGTGGCGCCGACGCGATCAAGATCAACTGGGCCGGGTCCAGTCCAGTTGATCGGGGTCTGATTAGGCCTTCTTGGCGTAGGCCGAGCACCAGCCCTTGGCTGCTACCTGCTTGCCTGGGAAGATACCGCAGGGGCCAGACGCTTCACCCGCCTTGCCGGTGTACAGCGCGCAATTGCTGCAGAGCTGCGTGGCAACGTGCTTGGGATACTTCTTGAGATCGACCTTGGTCGAGTCGGCTGCATAGCCCAACGACACCGCTTGGGCGTCTTTCTCGTTGACCATGGGAGCGCCTTGGGCGTGAGCCACCTTGGCCAAGGCCAGAACGGAGCCGCCAGCGGCAACTTGGAGCATGAAAACGCGACGATTGGATGAAGACATGGAGAGCCTCGTGAGGACAGTTGTTGCGATATCGCAGGGCGATTGTTCTCCCGGCAGACTTAAGCGAGGCTGACCCGCAAAAAACGACTGAGGAACCCAGTCACCTATTCAGTCCAAGTCTTCCAAGAAGTGCGCCGCTGCACGGCCTGTCGGTTGCGCTGATTACACTCAGCCCAGCCTATGACGCCTCAAGACTACGTTCAACAAAAAGCCGCCGCCTCGGGCAGCAGTTTTTATTACGCCTTCCTCTTCCTGCCGCCCGAGCGCCGCGCCGCCATCACCGCGTTCTACGCCTTCTGCCGAGAGGTGGACGACGTGGTGGACGAGGTCAGCGATGTGGGGGTGGCCCAGACCAAGCTCGCCTGGTGGCGCAGCGAAGTGGCCCAGGCCTACGCGGGTGAAAAAAACCACCCGGTGATGCAAGCGCTGATGCCCCACACCGCCGCATTTGGCATCGAGCCCAGGCACCTGCTGGCGGTGATCGATGGTTGCCAAATGGATCTGGAGCAAAACCGTTACCTGGATTTTGTCAACCTGCAGCAATACTGCCATTTGGTGGCCGGCGTGGTGGGTGAGGTGGCGGCCAGCATCTTCGGCCAGACCCAGCCAGAAACCACCACGTATGCACACCATCTCGGGCTGGCCTTTCAGCTCACCAACATCGTGCGCGACGTGGGCGAGGATGCGGTGCGCGGCCGCATCTACCTGCCGGTCAACGAGTTGCAACAATTCGATGTCAAGGCCCATGAACTGGTCAAGCGAGGTGCTGCGCCCGGCATGGACACAGCCGACTTCCACCGCCGGTTCGCCGCTCTCATGCGGTTTCAGTGCGAGCGCGCGTTGCGCAGCTACGACGAAGCGCTGGCCCTGCTGCCCGAGGCCGATCGACGCAGCCAGAAACCGGGCCTCATGATGGCCAGCATTTACCGCACCTTGCTGCAAGAAATCGCGGCAGAACCTTTGCTGGTGCTCACCAAGCGCGTGAGCCTCACACCGCTGCGCAAATTCTGGTTGGCCTGGAAGGTACAGGCGTTGGGACGCCTGTGAACGTGGCCCCCTTGCGTTCCATCGCCTGCGGCGCTGGTTCCCGGCTCCAACGCTGCGCGGGTCGCTGCCCCCAGAGGGGGCCAGCCACCTTGCCCCGTTGGCGAGCAGCATGAAACTCGCCATCGTCGGGGGTGGCTGGGCAGGCATGGCCGCGGCGGTGGCGGCGGCCGATCGGGGCCTAGACGTCACGGTGTTCGAGGCGGCGCGGGTGCTCGGTGGGCGCGCACGCGCGTTGGCGGCCACCCGGCCTGACGGCGTGGCGCTCACGCTGGACAACGGGCAACACATCCTGATCGGCGCCTACAGCGAATCATTGCAGCTGATGCGTCACATCGGCCTGGTACCCGAGCAAAATCTCCTGGCCTTGCCGCTGGCCCTGCCCTACCCCGACGGCGGGGGTTTGCAGACACCGGCCTGGGCGGGCCCACTGCCCGCGCCGCTGGACGCGCTGGCCGCGATCGCCACCGCGCGCGGCTGGTCGTGGGGCGAGCGGTTGGCGCTGGTTCGCGCCTCGCTGGCCTGGCGGCGCGCAGGTTTTGCCTGCGCGCCAACCCTCACCGTGGGCGAACTGTGTGCCGCGTTGCCCCAGCGGGTGATGGACGAGCTGATCGAACCCCTGTGTGTCTCGGCGCTCAATCTGCCGGCCCATCTGGCCAGTGCGGCGATATTCCTGCGGGTGATGCGCGACGCCTTGTTTGGCCCGAAGGTGGGCGGCTGGTCGGCTTCCAGCCTGTTGCTGCCACGGGCGGACCTCAGCGCGCTGTTTCCGCAAAGCGCTGCTCGCTGGCTGCAAGCCACCCACCCGCACACCAGCCAGGTGCACCTGGGCGCGCGCGTCGAAGCCTTGCAACCGGCTCAAGACGGCTGGCGCTTGCAAAGCAGGCAGAACGGTGAAGCGGCAGAACAGCACTTCGAAGCCGTCATCTGGGCCACAGCCGCCACCCCCGCAGCGCAAGCCATGCAACAAGCGGGCCGAGACACGCAGGCGCACCAGAGTGACATCGGCGCGCGCCTGGTGGCCTGGGCCATCGACGCCGCCGCGCTGGATTTCACCGCCATCACCACCGTCTACGCCTGGGCGACTGGCGTGCGCCTGCCGGCGCCCATGCTGGCGCTGCGCAGCACAGCCCAAGCGCCGGCTCAGTTTGTCTTTGACCGCGGCCAACTCAACCCGGCCGATACTGGGGCGCAAGGCGTGCTGGCATTTGTCGTCAGCGCCAGCGAGGGCGAGCGCGAGGCCCTGGAAGCGGCGGTGCTGCGCCAGGGGCGCGAGCAGCTGGGTCTGGCCGCGCTGCAGCCGATCCAGACGGTGGTCGACAAGCGTGCCACCTTTGCCTGCACCCCTGGTTTGCACCGACCGGCGCAGTCAATTGCGCCCGGCCTGTGGGCAGCTGGCGACTACGTTGCAGGCCCTTACCCGGCCACCCTGGAGGGCGCGGTACGCAGTGGGCTCGCAGCGGTGACCCAGCTCTGAAGCGCACGCTGGCGGCCAATCAAACATGCTGGGGCGGTGCCATCGACGTTTCCGCTTCATGCCGGTGATGCCTTCGCGCTTGCCGATCGAGCCGATCGGGGAACCTGCGCTCACGCAAGCGTTCACACCGAGGCTTCAACTTCAACATGCACAAAGAGGACTCCCAGCGGATGAGATGCACAAACCACACCCGAAAAATCTTGACCCTGCTCGCCACCTGCCTGATGGCAATGGGCGCGCCCCTGGTCATGGCCCAACCGGCGCAGCAGATGGTCAGCGTGAAAGGCAACACGCTCAACATGCGCTCGGGGCCCGGCACGAACACCGAGGTGCTGTGGGAACTTCAACGTGGCTATCCGCTGCAGGTGGTCCAACGCAAGAACCGCTGGGTCCAGGTGCGCGACTTTGAGGGCGACACCGGCTGGGTCGCCGCCTCGCTCACCGGGCGCACGCCGCACCACATTGTCAAGGTGAACAACTCCAACCTGCGCAAGGGTCTCGGTACACAGCACCGCATCGTGGGCAAGGCCAACTACGGCGAGCTGCTGCGCACGAAAGAAAAACGCGGCAGCTGGGTGCGTGTGGAACGCCCCAGCGGAGACATCGGCTGGATCTCCAAGAAGCTGCTCTGGGGCTGGTGAGCCCACCCAGAGCCTGAACCAGGGTGGCAACAGTGCGTTTCAGCCGGCCGCCTTCACCGCCTGGTGCGCGGGCCGCTCAATGCAGCGCGTCACCCAGTCGCGCGTGAGTGGATGCGCGTCCATCAGCGCGCGGGCTGGGCGCACCCAGTTCAGCACGCTGGCCACGCACAGATCGGCCACGGTGAAGCGCGTTGCTGCCATATGCGCCTGCCCCCGCCCTTGCTGCGCCGCCAGATGCTGCTCGATCACCCGCAACGGCACGGCCAGGCGCCGCTCGGCGGCCTCGACCAGCTCGGGCTTGCGCCGCTCGGGCGGCATCACCATGCGGTGCATCAGCACGGTGAGCGCGTCGGTCTCGCATTCGCTCACCGTCCAGAAACTCCAGCGCAGGGCTTCGGCGTCTTCGCGCGGGCTGGCTGGCGTGATGCTCAGCCCATCCGGCTGGCCGTGGTGGCGCGCGATGTAGAGCGCGCCAGCCATGCTTTCCCAGACCACCACCTCGCCGCTGCCATCGCCACCAGCTTCGTCCGCCCGGTGGTCCACCACCACCGGAATGTGGCCGTTGGGGTTGATTGCCAGGAACTCGTGCGTGCGGGTGGCACCGGTCGCGTAGTTCAGCGGGATGTGCTTGAAAGGAAGGCCCAGCTCGGTCGCAGCCCACAGCGGGCGCACAGCACGGGAAGCGGCAATGCCGTATATGGTAAGGCTCATGGTCGGTCGGACTTGAAACGGGATTCAGGACAGGGCGCGACACAACTCCAGCAGGTCGGTCACGGTGATGTGTGGCTGCAGCGGCGCGTACTCCCAAGCGTGATCGGCGCGGTTCACCCAGGCCAGCTGCATGCCGGCGTTCAGCGCGCCCACGCCGTCAAGATGGGCGTCGTCGCCGATGTGCAGCACCTCGGCAGCGGTCACGCCCGCCGCAGCAGCACCGGCGTGAAAGATGCGCGCATCCGGCTTGGCCACGCCAAACTCGCGCGCGCTGATACTGGCGCGAAAATGGGCGCCCAGGCCCACGCGGTGGACATCGGCGTTGCCATTGGACAACGCCACCACCGGGAATCGACTGCTCAGGAACGACAGCGCGGGCAAGGCATCTTCAAACAGGTCGACCCGCTGCCGTTCGGCGAAAAAAATCTCGAAGGCAACCTCGGCCAGCGCCGGGTTGTCGCCAGCCCGCTGCAGCAGCAGCCGGATCGACTCGCGGCGCAGCCCGCTCATGTCGTGCGCCAGATCCGGGCGCAGCGTCTGCATCTGGTGGCGGACCGCGCGCAGCAGATCCTTGTCACGTCCCAGAGCAGCGGTCGCAGGAGCGTTCTCGTCCAGCCATTGCTGCAGGACACCCTCGGCGCGGGCGATGGTGGGCCAGATCGGCCACAGGGTGTCGTCCAAATCCAGCGTCACGGCGCGTACCCGCTGCGGATCGAAAGTGGCGGGCACCAATCCCCCGTGCGTGGGGGTGGATGGCGGTTCGGTGGGAAGCTGTGTCATGTCTGCGGGAGAATAGCGCATGCCTTTCCAAAAAGAACCGCCCTTCTCCCATGGCCAGCCGCCGCGCACGGCCGTGGTGTATTGCAATCTCGGTACGCCCGACGAGCCCACCGCGCCGGCGCTGCGCCGCTACCTGGCCGAGTTCCTGGGTGACCACCGCGTGGTGGAAATCCCCAGGGCGCTGTGGATGCTGATCCTGCACGGGATCATCCTGCGCGTGCGGCCCAAAAAATCGGCCGCCAAATACGCCAGCGTCTGGACGCCCGAGGGCTCGCCGCTCAAGGTCTGGACCGAAAAGCAGGCCACGCTGCTGCGCGGCTACCTGGGTGAACGCGGCCACCAGGTCACGGTGCGGTATGCCATGCGCTACGGCAACCCGTCAATCGCGTCGGTGCTCGATGAGCTGAAGGCGCAGGGCGTCAATCGGGTTCTGATCGCATCCGCCTATCCGCAGTACAGCGGCACCACCACCGCCAGCGTGTTCGACGCGGTGGCCCTGTGGGCCTTGAAAACGCGGCAGATTCCCGAGTTGCGCTTCATCAACCGGTACCACGACGAGCGCGGCTACATCGAAGCCCTGGCCAAGAAAATCCGCGCTCACTGGATGCACCACGGTCAGAGCGAGCAGCTGGTGATGAGCTTTCACGGCGTGCCCGAGCGCACGCTCGAACTCGGCGACCCCTATCACTGCGAGTGCCACAAGACCGGCCGAATGCTGGCCGAGCACCTGGGCCTCAGCAAGGACCGCTACAAGGTCACCTTCCAGTCGCGTTTTGGCAAGGCCAAGTGGCTAGAGCCTTACACCGAACCCACGCTGGTGGCGCTGGCGCAGGCCGGCACCAAGAGCGTCGATGTGGTCTGCCCCGGCTTCACCAGCGATTGCCTGGAAACGCTGGAAGAAATCAGCATGGAAGCGCGCGAGGCTTTCATGCACGCCGGCGGCGAACAGTTTCAGTACATCGAGTGCCTGAACGACAGCCCAGACTGGATTCGGGCCCTGACCGATCTCACCGAGCGCCACCTGCAAGGCTGGCCAACGAAGGTGGCCGACGACCCGATGGGGCTCAAGGCGAGCCGAGAGCGGGCCTTGGCGCTGGGCGCGAAGGACTGAGGTCGACGCACGATCCTCGATCATTGGCATCCCGCTGGCGCTAAGCCCGCCGGTGCCAAGCCAGCAGACGCGGCGTGACCAGCACCAGCACCACCACCGCCAACAGCGTGGCCGACATCGGGCGCTGCACAAACACCAGCCAGCTGCCCTCGCCAATCGAGAGCGCGTTGCGCATCTGCGCTTCGGCGAGCGGCCCGAGGATCAGGCCGACGATGACCGGCGCTGTGGGAAAGTCGTAGCGGCGCATCACGATGCCGAGCAGGCCCAGGCCGTACATCAGGTACAGGTCGAACGCGCTCTGGCGCATGCCGTACACCCCCACGGTGGCGAAGATCAGGATGCCGGCGTAAAGCTGGGGCTTGGGGATTTTGAGCAGCTTCACCCAGAGGCCCACCAGCGGCAGGTTGAGCACCAGCAGCATCACGTTGCCGATGTAGAGCGAGGCGATCAGCGCCCAGACCAGATCGCCCGAGGTTTGGAAAAGCTGCGGCCCGGCGTTGATGCCGTAGTTTTGCAATGCGCTGAGCAAAATAGCAGCGGTGACCGAGGTTGGAATGCCGAGCGTGAGCAGGGGAACGAGCGTGGCGGTGACAGCCGAGTTGTTGGCGGCCTCGGGGCCGGCCACGCCTTCGATCGCGCCCACCGTACCGAACTCGGCCTGGTGCGCCGGTTTGGCCAGCTTGCGCTCGGCGGCGTAGCTCAGAAAGGTGGGGATCTCGGAGCCGCCTGCAGGAATGGTGCCGAAGGGAAAGCCGATGGCAGTCCCGCGCAGCCAGGCAGGCCAAGAGCGGCGCCACTCGCTGCGCGTCATGTGGACCTTGTTCAGCTTGTTCATGTCGTTCGGGCTGCGGCCCTCGTACAGCGCGTTGTAGAGCGCCTCGGTCACAGCAAACAGCCCGACCGCCACCAACACCACCTCGATGCCGTCCATGAACTCCAGCACACCGCCGGTGTAACGCACCTGGGCGGTGATCTGGTCAATGCCCACCAGCCCCAGCGCCAGACCAAAAAAGAGCGCCGTCATGCCACGCAGCGTGCTCTTGCCCAGCACCGCGCTGACCGTGGTGAAGGCCAGCAACATCAGGCAGAAATACTCGGGCGGGCCGAGCTGCACCGCGAACTTCGCCAGGATCGGCGCGAACAGCGTGACCAGGATGGTGGCGATGGTGCCAGCCACAAACGAGCCGATGGCCGAGGTGGCGAGCGCTGCGCCGGCGCGGCCATGCTTGGCCATCTTGAAGCCTTCGAGCGCGGTCACCATGGTGCCGGTCTCCCCCGGCGTATTGAGCAGGATGGAGGTGGTCGAGCCGCCATACATCGCGCCGTAGTAAATGCCGGCAAAGAAGATCATCGACGCAGTGGGCTCGACCTGACCGGTGATCGGCAGCAGCATGGCGATCGTCACCGCCGGGCCAAGACCGGGCAGCACACCGATGGCCGTGCCCAGCGCGCAACCCGCCAGTGCCCACAGCAGGTTGATCGGCGTGCCTGCTGTGGCAAAGCCGCCAAGCAGCTGGTTGAGGATGTCCATCATGGTTTCAGATCCAGCCTGTCGATGAGAGCCCCGGCAGGTTCACAGCCAGCAGTTTGGTGAACAGCCAGTACACCGGCGCTGCGATCAGCATGCCAGTCACCGCGTCCATCCCCGTCTGACGCAGGTTGCCAGACGGTTTGCCAACGCTTGCGCGCAGGCCGCGCACCGCCAGCGTGAAGCAGAGCGCACAACTCAGGATGAAGCCGATGGTGGTGATGAGGGTGGCGTTGAGCAGCACGCCCGCCGACACCCAGGCCAGGGCGTGCCAGTCGCCACGCGGCGCACCCGAGGGGGTTTCCATGTGGCGGTAGCCACCCGTCAGCGCCTCAAAAATCAGCAGCCCACCACAGATTGCCAGCGCGCCGCTGACCACCCACGGCAGGAAGTTTGGCCCGACCCCCGCGTAGCCAGCATCGGACGAAATCGAGGTGGCACCGTAGGCGAGCACAGCTGCAACCAGCAGCGCACCCAAGCCCACCAGCAACTGACCAACGCCGCGCCCGGCTGTCGGCGGCAGATCGGCGCTGGACGGCGACACAACAGGAGAAGGGCTGGGGTTCATACGCGGGCTCCATGCAGCGGCACCGCCCGGCAGCTCGTGTGCCCGGGCAGGTCGGCGTCGGCAGAAAACAGCGGCCAACCCGCACCAGCGAGACGGCCGCCGGCTGTCAGGTTCAGACCATACCGGCGCGCACCATGGTGGCGCGCAGGGAGGAGAAGTCACGGTCCACGAAATCTTCAAAGGCCTTGCCGGTCAGCAGGGCGGCGGTCCAGTTGTTCTTGGTCAGCGACTCGGTCCAGGCAGCGCTCTTGGTCGCCTTGACCACGCGGTCGGTCAGCGCCTGGCGCTCGGCGGCGCTGATGCCGGCCGCACCGAACACACCGCGCCAGTTGCCCAGCTCCACATCGATGCCCTGCTCTTTCAGCGTGGGAATGTTGATGCCCGCCAAGCGCTGGCCCGAAGTGACCGCGATCGGGCGCATCTTGCCGCTCTCGATGTACTGCTGGAACTCGCTGTAGCCGCTGCCGCCCACGGTGACGTTGCCGCCCAGGATCGCGGCCACGGCTTCACCGCCGCCCCGGAACGGCACGTAGTTGATCTTCGACGGCTGCACCCCCACGGCCTGCGCGATCTGCGCGGCAGCGATGTGCTCGGTGGAACCTCGCGATCCGCCGCCCCATTTCACGCTGCCCGGGTCTTTCTTCAGCTGCTCGACCACGTCTTTCATGGTCTTGAACGGCGAGTCGGCCGGCAAGACGAACACGTTGTATTCGGTGGTCAGCCGCGCAATCGGCGTGAGCTGGGTGATGGAGACCGGTGGCTTGCCGGTGATGATGCCGCCGAGCATCACCGCGCCCATCACCATCAGTGCATTCGGGTCGCCCTTGCTGGCGTTGAAGAACTGCGCCAGTCCGATCGCGCCCGCCGCACCGCCCTTGTTGTCGAAATTGACCGAGCTGGCCACACCCGCGTCTTGCAAGGCCTTGCCCAGCGCGCGGCCGGTGCTGTCCCAGCCACCACCCGGGTTGGCGGGGATCATCATCTTGATGTTGGCGTTGGCCCAAGCGACGCCAGGCAGCGAGCCTGCAGCAGCCATGGCGGCCAGGGATTTGAGGAACGTATCGCGGCGCATGTCTGTCTCCTGTCGTTGTAAAGAGCACCCATGTTCATGCCTCTCGCTGTCATTCGGCTGTCGTTTCGACTGGTGCAAACCCTGAGAGTGCAAGACAGAGAGCGGCTGTTCATAATCGATCTCGAATGAAACTGCTTCTGGTCGAAGACAACGCCGCCATGCAAGCCACGTTGCAGCGCACGCTGGAGCGCCGCGGCATGCAGGTGCTGACCTGCGATGACGGCCTGCGTGCCCTGGCCCTGTGGCAGGCCAGCCTGCCCGACGCGGTGCTGCTCGATCTCAGCCTGCCTGGGCGCGACGGCCTGCAGGTGCTGGGCGACGCCCGCGCGGCTGGCCTCACCACACCGGTGATCATCCTGACCGCGCGCGGCACCGTGGGCGACCGCATCGTCGGCCTCAACACCGGCGCTGACGACTACCTGCCCAAACCCTTTGATCTGGACGAACTCGAAGCCCGCGTGCGCGCCCTGGTGCGCCGCGCCAGCAACGCAGGCGAATCGCCCCAGGCCCACGCCACGCAGACAGCCGATTGGTGCGGTCTGCGTGTGGCCAGCGACAGCGGCGCCATCACCTTCGAGGGCGCGGTGCTCGACCTCGCGCCACGCGAGCTCTCGCTGCTGCGCGCCCTGCTCGCTCGCCCTGGTCAGGCCGTGACCAAAGAGCGGCTGTTCGACCTGGTGTTTGCCGGCGAGCACGACGTGCAGCTGGAAGCGATCGAGGTGGTGGCCTACCGTTTGCGCAAAAAGCTGACGCCCACCGGCGTGCATCTGGTCACACTGCGCGGTCTGGGCTATTTGCTCAAAGCCCATGCCTGACATCGGTGAGACCAAGCCAAGCGGGATTGAGCGCTCGCCGGTTTCGCTGCGCCGCACCCTGCTGCTGGGCATCCTGTTGCCCCTCGGTCTTTTTTTGCTCATCAACACCCTGGTGCTTTACCGGCAAGCGCTGGCCGCGGCCGACACCGCCTACGACCGCACCCTGCTGGCCACCGCCAAGTCGCTCAGCGAGCAGTTGCAGGTGGTCGGGCCGCTGGATGCACCTCGCCTGCAGGCCACCCTGCTCTATTCCGCGCTCGAAGCCTTTGAGGCCGACAACCGCAGCCGGCTTTATTACCGCGTTAGCGGATTTTCGGGTGAGATGGTCTCGGGTTTTGAGGACCTGCCCACTGTGCCCGCCACACTTCCCGAACAACAGATCTACGCAGCGCTGGTGCATTTCTACGATGACAGCTATCGCGGCGTCCCGGTGCGCATGGCGGTGCTGCTGCAACCCGTGGCCGGTGTTGCGGGCAGCGGCATGGCCACCATCCAGGTCGCCGAAACGCTGGAGCTGCGCGAGACGCTGGCGCGTCAAATCCTCTTGGACACGCTGTGGCGTCAAGCCGCGCTGGTGGCCATGATCGTGTCCGTGGTGGTGCTGGTGGTTCAGCGCGCCACACGCCCGGTGCGCGATCTCAGCCACTCGCTGCGCAGCCGCAGCGACAACGACCTCTCGCCGCTGCCGCGCGCCGGTGCTCCGCGCGAGCTGCTGCCGCTGGTGGACGCGACCAACCAGCACATGGCGCGGTTGTCGCAACTGCTCGATCAACAAAAACGCTTCGTGCGCGACACATCGCACCAGCTGCGTACGCCGCTGGCGGTGCTCAAAACCCAGCTTCAATCGGCCCAGCGCGGCGACGTGGCGCCGCAGCAGGCGTTCACCGAGCTCGCCCACACGGTGCAGCAAGCCACCGAGCTGGCCAACCAGATGCTGGCACTGGCCAAGGTCGAACAGCTGCGCCAAGACAACGATGCGCCCGTGAACGACTGGGCCGAGGTGGTGCGCAGCGTGGCGCTCGATGTTGCGCCGCTGATCGCAGAACACGCACTCGACTTTTCTATCACCACCGAAAGTGCGCCTGTGCGCTCTCACGTCTGGGCGCTGCGCGAGCTCAGCCGAAACCTGCTGCACAACGCGATCAAACACACGCCGCCAGGCGGCACGCTCACCGTCGCTTTGCACCACGACGCGGGCCAGGCCAGCCTGTGCGTGAGCGACAGCGGGCCTGGCATCTCCAGCGCGCTGCGACAGCGCCTGTTTCAGCCCTTTGCCATCGACCACAACCACGGGCAGACCGATAGCGTGGGCTTGGGGCTGGCGATCTGCCACGGCATCGCGCAATCATTGGGCGGTCGCATCACACTCGATAACCGCGGGCCTGATGGCCGCACCATCGGCCTGGACGCGCGGGTACAGCTGCCCCTTGCAACGTCCCACGGGGCCCTGTTTCAACCCCAAACCTCCAGCCCATGACAACGCCCACCACCACCGACAAAGTCCGTCTGGACAAATGGCTCTGGGCAGCGCGCTTTTACAAAACACGCAGCCTGTGCTGCGAGGAAATCGACAAAGGCCGGGTGTTGCTCAACGGGCAAAGCGCCAAACCCGCCAAAGAAGTGAAGATCGGCGACACCATGACCATCCGCGCAGGACCAGTCAGCCGCACCGTCATCGTCAGGGCGCTGTCGGGCGTGCGCGGCGCAGCGCCCGTGGCCGCCATGCTCTATGAAGAAACGCCTGAATCGCAGGCGCAACGCCTAGCCGCCGCCGAGCAGCGCCGCCTCGCCCCCGAACCAGCACACACCATCACCCAGGGCCGGCCCACCAAACGCGATCGCCGCGATCTGCAACAGACCCGCGAACCAGGCGCCTGGAACGACCGCTGGAGCGCCTCGCTGGACGGCGACTGACGGCCCCCCGGCGACACCAAAACCGGCACAGCTCCAATGACTGCCAGCTATTTCGCGGAACGCCGGCGCAACCCCAGCCACATCACGGTCGCCACCACCAGCAGGCCACCCGCGATCTGTACCGGTGCGATCGCCTGGTTCAGCAAGGCCCAGGCCAGCACCAGCGCAAAGATAGGCTCCACATTCATGATCGCCGAGTTGCCAACCACGCCGAGCCGTGGCAGCACGGTGAACATGATGGTGAACGCAGTGCCGTACAAAACGGTCAGGCCAAGGAGCCCGAGCCAGCCCAGCGGAGCTTGCGGCAGGTGAAAGCCACCCTGAGTGCCCACACCGACCAAGGCCAGCAGCGCCACCATGCCCATCGTGGTCGCGGTGCGCAAACGCCCATCGAGGTCGGCCGCCTCGTGCTGGGTCAGCACCAACGCCAGCCCGAAAGTGGCAGCTGCCGCGAGCGCAAACGCCACGCCCACCCCGATCTCACCCCAATGCGCCGCCGCCGACAGGTTGGAGGCTGCACCAAACACATCGAGCGCGAGCGCTAGCCCGATCAGCAGCACCGGCATCGCCCGCAGCAATTGCGGTTCGGGCCGGTGTGCGTAGAAGACCCGCGCCCACAGAGCCGTCCACAACGGGTAGGTGTTGAACGCCAGCAACGCCAGCGCCACCGGCAAGCGAGCCACAGCCGAGTACAGGCAAAGACTCTGCACCGCCACCAACACACCGATGATCGGCAAGACCTTGCGATGGCGCGCCGAGAGCCGCACCGGCACCCGCTGCCAGCACAACAGCAGCGTGACCGCCATCGCGGTGATAGCACTGCGAAAAACAACCGCGGTCGCCACATCCACTCCATGGTCAAACGCCAGCCGCGCGGCCACATGGTTGGCGCCCATCATGAACGCGACCAGCAACAGCGTGGCAAACGCGGTGGTGGTGAGTGTGGTGGTGGCAGGTGAAGACATGGCGCCATTGTCCACAGCGTGATGGAAAAATGGGTCGCGATTGAACCAACGCAACCAGGTGACAGCCAAAAGAAAACCCGCCCACATGAAGGATGTGGGCGGGTTTCTCTGATCCTGGAGGGCGAGAGGAGTTCACATCAACGCCGGAGAGCCCCGAAAACACAGGTGTTCCGACAATTGCCTAAAGGCATATGCCCCCAATTGTGCCCCCAGCACCGAAGGTCTGACTTTTTTGGTCACTGTGTCGACCCAGAACCTCTCTCACCGTTCGTCGTCTGGGACGCTGGTGTTGGACAGACCCCAGAGGAACACCGTTGAATTCGCGATGCATTGACTTGACCGTCCCAGTGCAAACCTGACAGACGAACGTCAGCAAAACATCTCAGAATCCGCTGAAACCACCCGCCAGGTATGGCTTAGGTTTTGACATCCTCACCGGCATGAATGCCGATGATTCCTACTGAGCCTGACGTGCTACGCACGGTCAAGTCTCCTTAGAGGGTTCCTGCTTCGTTGAGGCTGCACGGGTGGCGCTTGCGCGCCGTCCGTGTCTGACGTCCTCTCCACAGGCTTTAGCTCTATCGAGCCAGGCCGCGTGCCCTGCGGCCAGAATGTTAATCGCAGCGTTCAGATCTGCGTTCTCTGCATGGCCGCAGGCCAAGCAGATGAAGCTGCTCTGGTTTGTCCTGTTGCCCTTGTCGATGTGGCCGCAGGCCGCACAGCGCTAGCTGGTGTATGCGGCTGGTACCGCAAACACCTCGCCGCCCACGGCGGCGGTCTTGTATTCGAGCTGGCGCCAGAACTCTGCCCATGCCGCATCCAGGATGCCGCGGTTCATGCCTGCCTTCTGCTTCACGTTCTTGCCCGGCCGCTTGGCCGTGCCCCGGGCGCTGGCGCTCATCGCGGCCACGCGCAAGTCTTCCAGGGCAATGACCGGGTGGCTGGCCACCAGGCCGCTACTGAGCTTGTGCAGCCAGTCAGCGCGGCTTCGCGCTACTCGGGCGTGAAGCCGGGACAGGCGTGCCACTGCCTTCCTGCGGTTGCACGATCCCTTCTTCTTGCGCGAGACGCTCTTCTGGTACCGGCGCAGCCGGCGCTGCTGCTCGGCCATCGCTTTCAGAGGGGCTACGGCTTCGCCGCTGCTCAATGTGGCGAACTGGACCAGGCCCATGTCGATACCCAGGCTGGGCGCCAGCCCAGCAGGGGCCACTGAAGCGCTCTGGGTTTGCATCGCACAGAACCAGGCTGCGCCTTCCCTGCTTAAGCTCACGTTGCGCAGCTCACCCGTGACCGGGCGGCTCTGCCTCAGACGAAGCCACCCCAGCTTGGGCGGCTTGATCCTCTGGTTCATCTGATCCAGCTCGAACTGCTTGGGGTCTGGGAACCGCATGCCCGGTTCGTCCCCCTGCACTTGAAGCGAGGGGGCTTGACTCGGCGTGTGTCGCCACGGCGCACGGCATCGAAGAAGCGCTTGTACGACTCGTCCAGGCGCCTCAGCACCTGCTGCTGGGTGTGCACCGGCGCGTTGCGCCAGGCTGTGAGCCACTTGCACATCTGGGCGTGGCCGGCCTAGGGCTCACCGCGCGCGTGGCGCGCACGCTGCTCGGCCAGAGCTTGGTTCCAGACCCAGCGCAGTCCACCGGCCCGGCGCTGGAGCTCGCGCTGCTGCATGGACTGCAAACGCAGCTGGAAACGAAAGGCCTTGATACTGGATATGCGTATTGCATACGGGCGGTTTGCGAAGTAGGCAAGCCGCAACGCGGCGAAGCTGCGTTGCGCGCTGTTCCTTCCCCGCACTGAAGTACGGGGCTTGCTGCGCATTTTGGTCAAGTTCCACACGGAACGTCATAGAGCCCCAAGTGGTCACTCAGTAACCACGCCTGAACCGACGGCGGCGGCAGATAGGCGGTCTATCGGTCGACAGGTATGGAGCTGCCTCTCTCGGAATTTTGAGCTAATTGCTCTGCGGCAATTTTCACGGCTCACCCGAGCCTGGGGCATTGTGGAAAGCCCGACAGGCTCTTACAGGGCGTGTCCGGTGCACGAACGATGCGCACCGCACCGCGCCACTTCCTGTCGCACTGGCCCTGGCAACGCTGGCGCGCAGGTGCAGGAACTGTATAGGCATGGAGTGCACCTGAGACCGCTAGAAATCGGCACTGTCATCGTTGCGTCATTCGTCATTCGTACTGTCTTGTTGTACCGGGCGCAGATGCCCACCACGCAATGGAGGAACAATGCGAATTGCGCGCTCACCACGCGCGCTGGCTGTGCTGCTGCTGGTCACCCTGCTCACGGTGACCACGCCCAAGACCTGGCCCAGCGACCCGCAGCGATCCCGACAAGCCACCGTGGCCGAGCTGCATGCCGGCCCGCCGCGACTGCTGACTCAACCCTTTCTCCAAGCCCCGGGCGCCGACAGCGTTCGGGTTGTCTGGTTGTCCAACTTCCAGGGCGTTCGCCATGAGTTGATCTACGGCGACGGCCGCAGCCGCCAGCGCGCTGCAGCCAGCACAGAGCGCATGGCGCGGATGTTCGAGGATGCCAGCTCCCGAACAGCGGCAACCCAGGGGATGTGGCTGACCGAGGTGGTGAGCCGCCCTGTCTGGCGCCACGAGGCCGTCGCCACCGGCCTGTCGGCCGACCGCCGAGTGCCCTACCGCGTGCGCAGCATCGCCGCCGACGGCAGCGTGTACACCAGCGGTGAATTCACGCTTCAGCCTTTGCCCAGCGGGGGGCGGCCGCTGCGCATTCTGTTGACATCGGACCAGCAGAACCGCTACGGCTTCCCTGCAGCCATGCAGAAGGCCGAAGAACTGTTCGGCCGCATGGACGCGGTCTTGTTTGCCGGTGACTACGTCGACACCCCGCGCCAGGCATCGGAATGGTTCGACCGTTACGACCCGGCTTGGCTGACGAGCCCCGCCAATGCCGCCACTCTGCCGCGACCCTATCCGAACACCCGCCCGGCCTTCTTCCCGGCGATGCAGGGCACCTACCAGCAGCTGTTCCCGCAGTTCCCCTGGCGCGGCGGCGCGATCCTGCAGCATGCGGCCAAGTTCGGCGCCATCGGCAACCACGAACAACCGGGGCGCCACCGCCCGAATGCCAGCATTGCCGTCAACGGTGGCACCGCCACCG
>JBBSDB010000017.1:0-22557 GCA_038249735.1 Burkholderiales bacterium | reverse complement strand
GCAGTACAGGTCGCGTTATCGGTTCGGCTCTCTTCCAAACGGACGGCAGGAAGGTTGAGAAAGCACAGGACACCGAAGACGTTTACGAACTGCTGTGGCGCAACGAGCATCGAGATGTGTTCGCGCTTAAGGTGGCCAAGTTCAATGGCGCCTGGTCGTTTTCGTACTTCTCTGGCTGGCAAGCCCTCTTGCTGGTTGGCTCGTGCCGTGAAGCCTGAAATCACTCAATGAGCGCCTAGAACGGCTCGGACGCGTGGCTTCAATTCTCAGTTTTGGCCCATCGGCGTGAATTCGCCGCCACAGAGGGCTAGCTCAAACTATTGAGCGACTGCTTTTCCCTTTGACCACCGACCGCTTCTGGCCGCAAGCGAAATTGCGAGACGCTGCCAGGAAGCTGCCTCTCAACGCGCGATAGGCCAGTCCAACGCAGTGGGCGGTGGGTGAAATTTCGAGCAACCAGGAAGGGGATGGGTCTGTCTCAGGCTTTCCTGGCCGTGAGCAGAACGTAGGAGAGAGGTCGCCCGGCCGCGAGCAACTGTGTCGGCAGAGACCGACAGCTCGGGTCGGCAGCTCAGGCCGAGAGAAAGGCTCGTCCGGCGCCGCCGGTGGACGAGGTGGCCTGGCCGATCTGTCGGCCGTAGGTGGCGGGCGCGGCCTGGGGCAGCAGGCTGTGCACCGCGCGCTGGCTCTGGGCGGCGTTGCGCAGCACCGCCTGGCGCAGCTGTGCAAAGCGCTGCGCGGCTTGCAGGATGTCGGCGCGCAGGGCCTGGCCGGCGTCGGCCATTTCGTGGGGCTGTGGCGCTCGTTGAAGAATGGTCTGCACCGCCGTGCTGGCAAGTTCGGTCGCGCCAGCGTCGCCGCGCAGCAGCGCAGCGGCCAAGCCGTCCAGCCCAGAATGCAGCTGACCGAGCCACGGGTGCGAAGGGGTCGGTACTTTGGCGGGTGCTTGCATGGCGGTGAAACGGGTGAAGAAAAAGCCGCGGCTTATCCGCGAGCGCTTCCCAGCATCTCGGCGGCGTTCGACAACATCTTGTCGGCGATCGCTTCCGGGTTGACCTTGAAGCTGCCGTTGTCGATCGAGAGTTTCATGGCCTCGACCTTCTGGGCGTTGAAGACCTCGCTGCCCGCGCCGCTGGCGGAAGACAGCGCCTGGCTGGCGGAAGACAGGGTGACTGTCACGCCGGCTTGCGGCTTGGCAGCGGCCGCCGTGCCCGCCACCGCACCAGCAGCAGCGGCGTTTTCGCCACCCGCAGCGGGCGTGGAAGCCGCTTTCTGCGGGCCACCGGCAACGGAACCAATGTAGGAATCTGGTGATGATTCGATTTTCATGTCGCTCTCCAAACCCCGGAGTTGGGGCCTTGTGGAAAGACTATCGGCCTAAAAGGGGGGCGACTTGAGCCCTTTTTTGTTGAATGCGTCACAAGTTGGGTGCCCATGTGGCCGAAAGCTGTCTGAGTGCGCGCTCACAAGGCCAGCTCGACCGTCTGGCCATCGCGCACCAGGCCGGTCACGATCTTGCCGCTGGGCAGCCGCACCCGGGTGGTCTGGCCGACCATCCCGCTGGAAAGTGCTTGACCGGTCATCACCACCTGAAAGCCGGTGCCCGATTGCGTCACGCGGACTTGCGAGCCAGCCGAAAATGCCTGGGTGGCGCGCACCATGTGCTGGCGCAGCGCCTGGCCGGGCAGCAGGGTGTAAGCCGCCTGCTGACCGACCCACAGCGCTGGCGTGGCAAGCACCGAGGCCGATTGCTCCGCCCAGTCCACTTCGGCCATGTCGGCGTCTTCTTGAGTCAGTACCTCGCCAGCCGATACCGGCCGCTTGATCACCCAGGCCGGCCCCCAGGCCTTCACGGTCACCGGCAGGTAGACGTTCCAGCGGGTCGGCCCGTCGACACAGCGCAGACCGACCCGGGCGCGGCCCCACAGGCGGGTGCCGTTGGGCAGATGCGGCTCGACCCGCGCGCAGGGCGCCAGCCTCAGCCGCGAGTCCAGCGAGCCCACCACCACCTCGGCACGCAGCGGCAGCTCGGCGCTCTGGCCCATGGCCGAGTTCACGCTGGGTTGCAGAAAATCGCGCGCCACCTGTTCCATGTGGGCGCTCTCGCCTGCCGAGGCAGGCGGCTCAGCCGCCTGGGCTTTGGCAGCCACCAGCAGACTGCCGAGCAACAACAGAAACGCGATCAGCAGCTTCCAGGCGGCAGGCTGGTGGCGTGGGCGCAGCCGGGGGAAAGACGAGGGATGCATGGAGCAGCTCCTGAATGGGCCAGGTGGCCAGGAAAGACAGGGACGGAAGGAGAGGCAAAGAGAGCCGGTGTCAGTCGCCCACTGTAGGAGCCTGCCGGGGCGCACAAAGGCGCGAACAGACCGGAAATGCAGCGCTTTTTCGTGCCATTGCCAGGGCTCAAGTTTTTCCATACTCACATCCAGCCCGGAGAAAAGTGCCGCCTTCAAGCCGCCCGTTTCACCGCTCCTTTCCACCAACGCGCCGAGGTGACCATGCTGGAACAGATGACCGCCCGCCTGGACTTTCACAGCCAGTCGCTGCTGCTGCGCTCGCAGCGCCAGCAGGTGATTGCCAGCAACATCGCCAACGCCGACACGCCGGGTTATGTGGCGCGCGATTTCGATTTCACCGCCGCGTTGCAAAAGGCCACCGGCGGCGCGACCGCTTCCTTGCCCGCCATGACCGACGCTGGCCACATGCGCCTGGGCAGCCGCGGCGGCAGCACGGCCAACCTCGCCTACACGGTGCAGACCCAGCCCAGCCAGGACGGCAACTCGGTCGATCTGGACCGCGAGCGCGCCAATTTTGTTGACAACAGCATTCGCTACGAGACCACGCTGCGTTTCATCAACGGGCATGTGAAGACGATGCTCAGTGCGATCAGCGGGCAGTAGATATGGCTGCCCCCCGCGTCGGCTTCGCCGCCACCCCCCTGGAAGGGGGGCAACACCAGCGGCCTGGCAAAGCCGAGGGATTGGCCCACCCCCGTCGCTGCGCTCCGCCCCTCAAGGGGCAACGCTGGCGGCCTGGCAAAGCCAGTTCCGCGGCGTTCTGGGCTTTTCGTATCTCGCGCCGGCTGCTCCGGTGGGTCTGAAAGGAATTTGTATGTCGATGTTTTCCATTTTTGGTGTGTCTGGCAGTGCGATCAGTTCGCAGGCGCAGCGGCTCAACGTGGTGGCCAGCAACCTGGCCAATGCGGACGCGGTGGCTGGGCCGGATGGCCAGGCCTACAAGGCGCGTCAGGTGCTGTTTCAGACCGTGCCCATGGGCGGCAGTGGCAACGCCGGGGTGAAGGTGCAGAACATCACCGAAGACCAGACCCCTGGTCGCCGCCTGCACAACCCCGGCCACCCGAGCGCCGATGCCCAGGGCTATGTGACCCATTCCAACGTGAACCCGGTAGAGGAGATGGTCAACATGATGTCGGCCTCGCGCTCCTACCAGAACAACGTCGAGGTCATGAACACGGCCAAGTCCCTGTTGATGAAAACGCTCCAGATGGGGCAATGAAAGCGAACTGAACCATGTACACATCCGCAATCGATCTGGGCGGCCTCGGCAGCTCTGTGGGCAGCACCACCCGCGCCGACAAGGCCGACAGCAACACCGACCCGCAGGCCGCGCAAGACCGCTTCCTCAAGCTGCTGGTGGCGCAGATCAACAGCCAGGATCCATTGAACCCGATGGACAACGCGCAGATGACCACGCAGATGGCGCAGATCAACACCGTCAGCGGCATCCAGCAGCTCAACGCCACGCTGAAGGGCATGTCCGACCAGTACAGCGCGATGCAGGGCCTGCAAGGCACGTCGCTGATCGGGCGCCAGGCGCTGGTGGAGGGCAACCGCTTCAGTTTCGAAGGCAACGAGGCGCGCGGTGCGGTGGCGCTCAGCGGCGCAGCGTCGCAGGTGGCGATCGATGTGATGGGCACCAACGGCGAGTTGATTGAGTCGGTGAACCTCGGCGCGCTGCCCGCCGGTCAGCACGCCTTCAACTGGAACGCCACCGGCATCGATCCATCGCGCGTCGCCGGTTTCTCGGTGCGCGCCACCGATGGCGGCCAGGCTGTGGTCGCCACCCCGCTGACCCGAACCCCCGTGGCCTCGGTCAGCTTCACTGGCGGCGCGATGAGCCTGCAGTTGCAGGACGGCCGCACGCTGGGCTACGGCCAGGTGCGCGCCTTCATGTAAGCGCATCGATTGCGCAGAACCACTCCCAAACCAGTCCCCCATTTTTCAACCAAGGACACGACCATGGCATTTCAGCAAGGCCTCTCCGGACTCAACGCCGCCAGCCGCAACCTCGACGTGATCGGCAACAACATCGCCAACGCCAACACCGTGGGTATGAAGACCTCGCGCGCCGAGTTCTCCGAGCTCTACGCCAGATCCATCAACGGCTCGGGAAACAGCAATGTCGGGCTGGGCGTGTCGGTCAGCGCGGTGACACAACAGTTCACCCAGGGCAACATCACCATCACTGGCAACGAGCTCGATGTGGCGATCAACGGCAACGGCTTCTTCGAACTCACCAACCCTGATGGCTCGCTGGCCTATGCGCGAGCCGGACAGTTCAAGCTCGATCGGGATGGCGCCATCGTCACCAACCAAGGCTCACAGCTGAGGGGCTATCCCACCGACCCGGCGGGCAACCGCCTGAGTTTCGAATCTTCGCCGCTCTCTCTGCCCACTGGGGGACCGATACCCGCACAGCCGACGGCTCAGATTTCTGCGGAGTTCAACCTCGACGCCCGTGCGGTGGTTGCGGCCACAGCCACCCCGCCCACGCCCATCTCAACCTACGGTACCTCTCTGGTGGCTTTTGATCCCCAAGGCCTGGAGATTCCTGTCGGCCTGTCCTTCCAGAAGCTCGCCAACAACCAATGGAACGTTTACACCAGTGTGAACGGTTCCGACCCGGCCACCTCCACGCCATTCACGCTCAATTTCCTGGCTGACGGGTCGCTCGATCCGGCGACCGTGATTCCACCCATCACGCTGGCTTCGCCCAACAACCCGGCGCAGACCTTCAATGCCACGTTGGAGTTTGGCAACGTTACCCAGTTCGGCACCAGCTTTGCGGTGACCAACCTGAGCCAGGATGGCTTTCGCCCCGGCGAACTCACCAGCTTGAAGATCGAAGACAACGGTGTGGTGACCGCGCGCTACTCCAACGGTGAGACACGCGCTGCCGGCCAGATATCGTTGGTCAACTTCCGCAACGCGCAGGGTCTGGCGCCTGGTGGCGGCGGTTCGTGGTCCATGACCTTCGAGTCGGGCGAGCCGGTGCGCGGCGCGCCAGGCGAAGGCAAGCTGGGTTTCTTGCGCGCCGGTGCGGTGGAAGATTCCAACGTCGATCTCACCTCCGAGCTGGTCAGCATGATGACCGCGCAGCGCGCCTACCAGGCCAATGCACAAACGATCAAGACGCAGGACCAGGTGCTCAGCACGTTGCTCAATATGCGCTGATAGCGCACCCCCCCCGCGCTGGACTGACCCTCCCCCCGCGCCGCCTGCGGCGTCACCCCCCAGGGGGCGGCACTGGCGGCCTGGCAAAGCCAGTTCCGCGGTGCCCTGGGTTTTGGACACCGCTCTCCGGCCGCTTTGTTGGTCTTCGAAATGCTTCTCTCTACTGTGTTCACCTGGAGTTCTACATGGACCGCCTGATCTACACCGCCATGACCGGCGCCAACGCGGCGCAGCACCGGCAGCAGTTGCTGGCCAACAACCTGGCCAATGCGTCAACGCCGGGGTTTCGGGCCGAGCTGTCCACCTTTCGGGCGGTGCCTGTGCGCGGCGATGGCGCCAGTACCCGGGTGTTTGCGCTGGAAGCCACGGCGGGGCATTCCGATGCGCCGGGGCCGGTGACCAACACCGGGCGCAACCTCGATGTGGCCGCGCGCGGCAACAGCTATTTCGCGGTACTCGGGCTCGATGGCACCGAGGCCTACACGCGCGCCGGTTCCCTGGAAGTCAACACCGAGGGCACGCTGGTCAACCCGCAGGGCCTGCCCATGCTGGGCGATGGCGGCCCGATCGTGGCGCCGGCCAACGCCCAGATCGACATTGGTGAAGACGGCACCGTGACCGGTCGGGTCAGCGGCCAGCCGCCGCAGACTTTGGGCCGCCTCAAGCTGGTCACGCCCGACGACGACAACCGCCTGCAACGCAGCGAAGACGCCCTGTTTCGCGGCCCGCAGGGCGATCCGCTGGTAGCAGATGCCAATGCGCGGCTGCAAAGCGGCGCGCTGGAGGGCAGCAACGTGAACCCGATCGAAGCCATGGTCGGAATGATCGCGGTCGCGCGCCAGTTCGAGGTGCAGATGCGCATGCTGCAAAACGTTGAAACCAACGACCGCAACGCGGCCCAGCTGCTCAGCCTGAACGGCTAACGCCAGCGGCCCAACCCCTTTTTTCCAGGAGCTTTCCATGATCAATTCGCTGTGGATTTCCAAGACCGGCATGCAGGCCCAGCAGACCCAGCTGGATGTCATTTCCAACAACCTGGCCAACACCTCCACCAACGGCTTCAAGCGCGCCAACGCGGTGTTCGAAGACCTGATGTATCAAAACCTGCGCCAGGTCGGTGCCAACAGCGCCGAGCAAAGCGAGCTGCCCACCGGCCTGCAGCTCGGCCTGGGCGTGCGCACCGTGGCCACCTCGCGCTCGTTCGCGCAAGGCAGCCTGCAGCAGTCGAACAACAACCTCGATCTCGCCATCAACGGCAACGGCTTCCTGCAGGTCACCATGCCCGATGGCACGGTGGGCTACACGCGAGACGGCAGCCTGCAGCTCGACGCCCAGGGCCGCATGGTCACCTCCAGCGGCTACCCGCTGACCGCTGGCATCACGATTCCGGCCGAAGCGCAAAGCATCACCGTCTCCAGCGACGGCGTGGTCTCGGTCAAGCTTCCCGGCAGCGCCCAGCCATCGGTGGTGGGCACCATCGAGCTGGCCAACTTCATCAACCCGGCCGGCCTGGAGCCACGCGGGCAAAACCTCTACACCGAGAGCCTGGCCTCCGGCAACCCCGTCAACGGCGCACCCGGCAGCGCCGGCATGGGCACCGTGATGCAGGGCTTCGTCGAGACGTCGAACGTCAATGTGGTGCAGGAGCTGGTCACCATGATCCAGACCCAGCGCGCCTATGAGATGAATTCCAAGGCGATTCAGACGAGCGATCAGATGCTGCAGCGGCTCGCCCAGCTTTGACCCACCCCCGCCGCTGGAATGGCCCACCCCCGTCGCTGCGCTCCGCCCCTCAAGGGGCAACGCTGGCGGCCCGGCGAGGCCGGTTCCGCGGCGTTCTGGAGGATGGCTCACCCCCGCCGCGCTTCGCGCGACCCCCTCGAGGGGGCAACGCTGGCGGCCCGGCGAAGCCGGTTCCGCGGCGTTCTGGGTTTCGGGCACGTGCGCCGGGTGGGTTTTGTGGCTTTTGTGGGTTTTGTATTTGTTTGAGAGAGTGTCATGACTGCTTCCATTTTTCGGGTTTCGTTTCTGGTTGCCTTGGGCGTCTGGCTCACCGGTTGTGCCTCTTTGCAGAACACGCCGGAGGTGGATGTGGTGCCGGTGACGGCGGTGCGTTATTCGGCGCCGGCGCCGGTGGCGGCGGTGCCGAGCGGCGGGATTTTTCAGGCGGTGAGCTACCGGCCGGCGTTTGAAGACCCGCGCGCGCGCTTGCCGGGTGACAGCCTCACGATTCAGATCAGCGAGCGGGTGAGTGCGAGCCAGAAGTCGTCTGCCTCGATCGACCGATCGGGCGATGTGTCGGCCAGCGTGTCGGCTTTTCCATTCTTGAAAGCGCCGCTGCTGGGCAAGCTGGATGTGGGCGCCAGCTCCTCCAACGCTTTCGCGGGCAAGGGCGGTACCGAGAGCGCCAACACGTTTTCGGGCTCGATCACCGCCACCGTGCTCGAAGTGCTGCCCAACGGACACCTGCTGGTGGCGGGGGAAAAGCAGATCGGTGTGAACCAGAACGTGGACGTGCTGCGTTTCTCCGGCACAGTCGATCCGCGCCAGATCCAGCCCGGCAATGTGATCGCCTCGACCCAGGTGGCCAACGCGCGCATCGAGTCGCGTGGACGGGGCGCGCAGGGCGAAGCCCTCTCAATAGGCTGGTTGGGACGGTTCTTTTTGAGCGTTCTCCCGTTCTGAGTCTGCCCAGAATAGGGCTCATGAAAACCGAATTGCTGCCGATGACCACCGCGCTTTCTCTCCGCCGTGTGCAAGCCGTCAGGCGCCTGTGGCTGAGCGTGCTGCTGGTGCTGCTGGCGGCCCTGTTGTGGCCGGCGCGCAGCGCGTTGGCGCAAGGCATCCGGGTGAAGGAGATTGCCTCGGTGCAGGGCGTTCGCAGCAACCAGCTCACCGGCTATGGCCTGGTGGTGGGCCTGGACGGCACCGGCGACCAGACCACGCAAATGCCCTACACCGCGCAAAGCCTGAACAACCAGTTGCAGCAGCTTGGCCTGTCTTTGCCGCCTGGCGCGAACCTGCAGCTGAAGAACGTGGCGGCGGTGATAGTGACCGGCCAGTTACCGGCCTTTGCGCAGCCAGGGCAGATGATGGACATCACCGTCTCGTCCATCGGCAACGCGAAATCGCTGCGCGGCGGCACGCTCATCACCACGCCGCTCAAGGGCGCCGACGGCCAGATTTACGCGCTGGCCCAGGGCAACCTGCTGGTCGGTGGTGCGGGCGCATCGGCCGGTGGCAGCAAGGTGCAGATCAACCACCTGAGCGCTGGTCGCATTCCCGGCGGCGCGCAGATCGAGCGCGCGGTGGCCACACCGTTTTCACTCGGCGAAACCATCGATCTCGGGCTGGACGCCAGCGATTTTCAGACCGCGCTGCGCGTCACCGACGCGATCAACAAGAAGCTCGGCACCGGCACAGCCAATGCGGTCGATGGCCGGGTGATCCGCCTGCGCGCGCCGCCCGATCCCAACGCCCGCGTGGCGTTTCTCGCTGCGGTGGAAGAGGTCCGGCTGGAGGCCCCGGTGCCGGTGGCCAAGGTCATCATCAACGCGCGCACCGGCTCCATCGTGATGAACCAGGCTGTGACGCTGGCCGCCTGCGCGGTGTCGCACGGCAACCTGTCGGTCAGCATCAGCTCGACACCGGTGATCAGCCAGCCCAACGCGCTGGCCAGCGGCCAGACGGTGGTGACCGAGCAGGCCAACATCCAGATCAGCCAGGACAAGGGCTCGTTGATCGCGCTGCCCCCGGCCGCGAAGCTGGCCGATGTGGTGCGCGCGCTCAATGCGCTGGGGGCCACGCCGCAAGACCTGGTGGCGATCCTGCAGGCGATCAAGGCGTCAGGGGCGCTGAACGCGGAGCTGGAAATCATATGACGCCCCCCTGCGCCGCTTTGCGTCTTCCCCCCAGGGGGACAACGCTGGCCGACCGGCAGAGCCGGATCGGCGGCGTTCTGGGTTGGAGCATTTCGCGCCGGCCACTTGGCAGGCCCTTCCTTGGCGATGTCACTGGCATGCTCCGCGTCGCGGCCATGGCGGGTCGTCGTGCCGATCTGCTTTCATGGAGGCTGTCATGAACGTTTCACCGATGTCCTTTCAGGGGCTGGCGGCGGACCCGAATGCGCTCAACGCTTTGCGTTACGGCGCTGGCACGGCGGCCGGCAAGGACGACAAGACCGCGCTCAAGGAGGCCGCCAAGCAGTTCGAGTCGCTGTTCATGCGCGAGCTGATCAAGAGCATGCGTGAGGCCACCCAGAAGTCCGGCTTGATGGATGGCGAGGGCAGTGACCTGGGCACCGATCTGCTGGACCAGCAATTTGCGGTGCAGCTCTCGGGCCTGCCTGGCGGTTTGTCCGAAGCCATCCAGCGCCAGCTCGGGCGCCAGATTTTGGGGTCAGACGCAGCGGGTGCGGCAGCAGCTGGCAACCCGCTGCCGGCGGTGAGCGAGGCCAGCACGGTGGGCCGGGTCAGCGCCGGGCCGCGCCAGGCCGGTTTTGTGGCGCAACACGGCGATGCGGCAGCAGCCGTGTCGCGCGAATCGGGCATTCCGGCCAGCTTCATGATCGGCCAGGCGGGCCACGAGACCGGCTGGGGCCGCAGCGAGATTCGCCACGGCGACGGTTCGAATTCGTTCAACCTGTTCGGCATCAAGGCCACTGGTGGCTGGAATGGCAAGGTGGCCGAAATCACCACCACCGAATACATCGATGGCGAGCCGCGCAAGCTCACCGCGCGCTTTCGCGCCTACGACTCCTACGCTGAGTCGTTCCGCGACTACGCGCGCCTGATCAGCCAGAGCCCGCGCTACGAACAGGTGATGGACCAGCTGCATTCGGTGCAGGGCTTTGCCAGCGGCCTGCAGCAGGCCGGCTACGCCACCGACCCGCAGTACGCGGCCAAGCTGACCCGCGCAATCAACAGCACGCTGATGATCCAGCGCAGCACGATATGACCCCCCCCGCGCCGCTTCGCGTCACCCCCCGAGGGGGCAACACCTGCAGCCCGGCAAAGCCGGTTCTGCGGTGTTCCCGGTCTGGCACCGCTGCCCGGCCGCTGTGCCTGCAATCGGTTGTTTTCCTGGAGGCTTGCTGAATGTCTGCCGCTCTCAACATCGCCACCCGCGCGCTCACCACCAACCTGGCTGCGCTGCAGGTCATTGGCAACAACATCGCCAACGTCAACACCGAGGGCTATTCGCGCCAGAATGTGTTGCAGCGGTCCTCGGGCTACCAGGAGTTCGGCAACGGCTTCTTCGGCAAAGGCGTGGAGATCGCCACCGTCACCCGCTCGCACAACGCCTACCTGACCCGAGAGGCCAGCCTATCGAAATCGGTGGCCTCGGCCGATGGTCTGCGGCTGTCCAAACTCAAGCAGATGGAAGACCTTTTCCCCACCGGCGAGGCTGGTCTGGGTGCTGCGATGAACAGCATGCTCAACGCCTGGTCGGATGTGGCATCCGCGCCCAGCAACCTCACCGCGCGGGTGGTGGTGATCGCGCGTGGCGAGGAGCTGGCGGCGCGCATGCGCAACACCGCTGGCCAGCTCGATCAGCAAAAGCAGGGCGCGGTGCTGCAGGCCGAAGGCAGCGTGAACACGGTGAACCGCTTGGCGCAAGACCTGGCCTCGGTCAACCAGCGCATCACCGAAACGCGGGGCTCGGCCAACACACCCAACGATTTGTTCGACCAGCGCGACCAGCTGCTGAGCCAGATCAACCAGTACATCCAGACGTCCACCGTGCCCAGTGCCGATGGCACGGTCAGCGTGTTCATTGCCGGCAGCCAACCGCTGGTGCTGGGGCAGAGCGCCAACAGACTCGCGGTCACCAGCGACCCGATCGACCCCACGCGCAAAGGCCTGTCGTTCGTGCAAGGCGGCGTCACCACACCGCTGGACGACAAAGCGCTGGGCGGCGGCGAGCTGGCGGGCTTGATGACCTTTCTGCACCAGGATCTGCCGGACATGCAGAACCAGCTCGGCCGCATGGCGCTGGCGCTGGCCAGTGAAATGAATGCGCAGCACCGCCTCGGTGTGGATCTGACCGGGGTCGCCGGGGCCGATTTCTTCGTGCCACCCGCCGCTGCAGCTGGCTTGCCCGCGCCCGGCAACACGGGCAGCGCCACCGCTCGTGCCACGGTCAGCGACGCGACCGCTCTGCGCGCTTCCGACTACGAGCTGCGCATCACCGCCGGCGGTGGCAACGTGATCCGCCTGAGTGACGGCCAAAGCACCGCGCTCGGTTCGCTGCCGGGTGTGGTGGATGGGCTTGCGTTCGAGCTGCCCACCGGCGCTGCGGCGACGGGCGACCGCTTTGTATTCCGACCCTACGCCGACGCCGCACGCAACCTCAGCATGTCGCTGGTCGCCCCCGACCGGCTGGCCGCCGCCAGCCCGGTGCTGGTCACCCCGGCCACGGGCAATGGCAGCGGGCTGAGCGTGGAGCGGCTCTCCGCTGTCAGCGCCTCGGCCAGCCTCACCAATGACGTCACGCTGACTTTCCAGGCCAACGGCACCTTCACCGTGGTCGACACCACCGCCGGCACCAGCACCGTCGGCAATGCCTACATCGCCGGTCAGCCGATCAATGTCAACGGCTGGAGCCTCACCCTTCGCGGCAGCCCCACCGCTGGCGACAGCTTCACCGTGGCCGGCGCACCGCCCGGCTCCACCAGCCAGAACGCGGGCAACGCCGGCGCCATGCTGGCGCTGCGAGACCAGCCCACCTTTGAAGGCGTGCCGCTGGCCGACGGCTACACCAGCCTGTTTTCGTCGCTGGGCACCAAGGTGCAGTCGGCCCGCTTCGCCGCCGATTTCACCGCCCAGGTGGCGACCAGCACCGAGAGCGCCCGCGCCGGTGTCTCGGGTGTGAACCTGGACGAAGAGGCCGCGCGGCTGCTGCAGTTTCAGCAGTCTTACCAGGCCGCTGCGAAGTTTTTGCAGATCGCGCAAAGCACCTTCGACACGCTGCTGCAGACTGTGGGCCGCTGAGCCTGTTGACCCCGCTGAAGGAATGCCATGAGAGTCTCCACCGCCAACAGCTACGACATCACCGTGAGCACGCTCGCGCAGCGCCAGGCCGATCTGGCGGCGCAGCAAGAGCGGCTGTCCACCGGAAAACGGGTGCTGCGCCCGAGCGATGATCCGGTGGCTGCCACCCTGGCCGAAGCAGCGCAAAACCGTCTCTCTCGGGTGCAGGGTGACCTGCGCGCCATGGAGTCTTCGCGTGCCAGTCTGGCGCAGGCCGAGAGCGGTCTGGCCGAATCGGGTGATCTCATTCAAAAGGCGCGCGACCTCATGATTTCGGCCGGCAACGCCACCTTTGGCCCCAGCGAGCGCGAAGACATCGCGCGCCAGCTCTCGGGCCTTCGTGAGCAGATGATCGGTGTGGCCAACCGCCAGGACAACGCTGGGCGCACGCTGTACGGCGGCCTTGGCGGTTCGACCACCCCGTTTATTGACCTGTATGGCCCGACCGGTGGCGTGGTGCAGTTCCAGGGGCAGCGTGGCCAGCAGGCCGCTGGCAACACCTCGCTGCCGCAGTCCCTCGACGGTGATGCGATCTGGATGCGCATACCGCAAGGCAACGGCAGCTTCACGCTGTCGCTGCCCAACACCAACACCAGTGCGGTGCGAACCGGTGTGGGTCAGCTCACCGGTTCGAATGCGATTCCCCCGCAGGGCTACAACATCACGTTCGCGGAAGTGGCAGGAGTCATGCAATACACAGTGACAGACGTTGCCAATCCCTCTGCGCCTGGGCTGCCGACCAACCAGCCGTATCAACCAGGCGCGACCATCGCCTTCAACGGTCTGTCGTTCGATATTCAAAACCCCGCTGCCGCAGGCGACCGCATCGAGTTGCGCCCTGCCACCTTACCGACCGATATTTTCAGGGTGATGCAAAACACGGTGGACGCACTGCGCGAGACCGGCGGCAACAGCGACGCGCGGCGCACCCAGGCGCTGGCGCGCAACCTCACCGAGCTCGACGCCGGTCTCGACCGGGTGCTGCTCGCTCGCGGGCGCGCTGGCGAAATGCTCAACCGCGCCGATTCGCTCGAGTCCATGCTCGACACGCGGGCCGTGGCGTTCGAGACCGAAAAATCCCAGCTCGAAGACCTGGATCTGATCAAAGGCATCTCCGACTTCCAGAACCAGCAGGTCGGCCTGCAGGCGGCGCTGAAGTCGTATGCCCAGGTGCAGCGGCTGTCGTTGTTCGAGTTTGTCCGCTAGCGCCTGTTTATGAACCACACCGTGCTCGACAGCGTGGCGCTGGGCTACCAGCCGGTCTGGGGCCGCGCGCGCCAGTTGGCGGCGGTGCGCCTGGCGGTGCATGTGTTGCACCCCGAATCGGTGGACGCCGAACACCTGTGGCGCGCCATTGGCAACGACTGGCCGGCAGCAGCGCCCACCCTCATCCTCGCGCCCAGCACGCCCGAGCTGCTCGATCAGGCGCTGCAAGAACCCCCGCTGCGCAACACCTGGCTGGAGGTGCCGCACGCCTGGTTCGAGACACCCGACAGCCTGGCCCAGCTCGTGATCGCCGCGCGACAGGGGCACCAGCTGCTGCGCGCAGCCGATCTGGCCTCGGTACGCAGCGAAGTCATCACGCCGCTGGATGTCCGCAGCCTGCTGCAACTGCACGCCGACGACGCGCTGCTTGCGCTGCGCCAGCGAAGCTCGGTCGAGCTCACGCTCTCGCGCGCCTTGCTGCCCGGACAAATTTACGCGGGCGTGGCCAGCCACCCGCTCGCCAGCGTCTGCCTCGATCAGGCTGGTGCCTGGGGCCTGCTCGGCTGGCCCGACGAAGACGTGTTGCACACCTACCGCGATCGGCCGCCGCAGTGCTCCGCCGCTGTGATCGAGCAGATACTGGCCGGGATGGAGGCCGAGTGTTCACTCGAACACCTGGAGCGGCTGGTGCGCCAAGACCCGGTGCTGGTCTACCGCCTGCTCGCGCTGGTGAACTCGGCCGCCTACGGTCTGCGCCACGAAATCCGGTCGCTGCGCCACGCGCTCATGATGCTGGGCTTCACCTCGCTGGCCCGCTGGCTGCGCGAGCAACAGGCCGCCAACCTCGCCGCTGCCAGCGCCGAAGACCAGCGCCAGGACGAACACGCGCGCGAAGACGATTTGCATCCTGTGCGCTACGCGATGGTGATGCGTTCGCGCCTGGCGCAGCACCTGCTGGAATCCGGCGCTGAAGACGATCTGCGCGCCGAGGTCTACCTCACCGCCCTGTTCGCCCAGCTCGACCGCCTGCTGCACAAGCCGCTCGGCGGCCTGATCCAGAAACTGCCGCTCTCCGAGCGGGTGTTCGACGCGGTGCTGCGCGCCAGCGGCCCTTACCACCCGCTGCTCGACGTGGCCCGCGCTCAAGGCGATCCAAGCGAGCTGAATGCCCTGCCTGCGGTGTGCGAACGCCACGAGATCGGTCTGGAACACGCCAACCGCAGCCTGCTGCGCATGCTCTCCAGCAGCCGCGACCATTCGCCGGCCACCACAGCTGCCTGAAAGCGGCTGCACCGCCTTCACCTCGGGACGCGGGCGCGCAAAACAGGGCCGAATGTATACTGCGCCGCACCATGAAACGCGTGCCGGTTTTCCTCCTGCTGATGGCCATGCTCTGCCAGGCGATGGCAGGCTGGTCACCCTCGCAACTGGAGCGTCAGGTGCAGTCGCTGGCGCAGGCGCTGCAACATGGCTTGATGGTCGATCACCACCACCATGACGACGACTCGGGGCTGCACCACGACAGCCCTGACGCCGACCGGGTGGCCCACCTGCACCCCAGCGAGGGTTTTCAGACGGTGTCGCTAGCGCCGGAATGCCGGGCGACCTTTGCGCAGCGCGACCGGCAACCCAGGGCCATCTCGCCCGACCTGCTTTACCAATCGGCCGCGTTGCCGAAATGGCTCAGACCCCCGCGGGGTTTGCTGCAAGCCTGAGGTGGGCAGCAGCCGGGCTCCAAGCCCGGTTTGACCGAATGCCGTGAGCCGCCCGCGTTGCGGCGGCCCACGCTGATTCTGCCGCTTTAGGCACCTCTCCTCCTCAAAAGAACCCCTCACGGGCGGCTTTGCGTTGGGCGTTTCATGCCAGCGCGAACCATCCGAAGCCTTGCGTGCTGCTTCGCTGCGGCTCAGACCCGACACCGCCCATGGCCCAGCCTGGGCGCTGTTCAACCCACAACCGAACATTGTTATGAACCAAGCGCTTTTTCACCCATCACTGAACCCGCCGCCAGGCCGCTGGCGCGCCGCCATCTTGCTCATGCTGGCCGTTTTGATATCGATCCTGGCCGGAACGGGCGAGGCCCTGGCCCACGCTGTCACGCAGGGCGACAAAGGCTACATCCAGGAAATTTCGGGGGTCAACATCTTGCCCTTTGTCTACCTGGGGGCCAAACACATGATGACCGGCTACGACCACATCCTGTTTCTCTTCGGGGTGATCTTTTTCCTGTACCGGCTGAACGACATTGCGGTCTACGTCACGCTGTTTGCCATCGGGCACTCGACGACGATGCTGCTGGGGGTTTACCTCAACATCGGCATCAACAGCTATGTCATCGACGCCATCATCGGTCTGTCGGTGGTCTACAAGGCGCTGGACAACCTGGGCGCTTTTCAGCGCTGGCTGGGCTTTCAGCCCAACACCCAAGTGGCCACACTGGTGTTTGGTCTGTTCCACGGGTTCGGTCTGGCGTCTCGAATCATTCAGTACGAGATCTCACCCGATGGGCTGATACCCAACCTGATCGCTTTCAATGTGGGTGTGGAAATCGGCCAGTTGCTGGCACTGAGCGCCATCCTCATCGTGATGGGATTCTGGCGGCGCACGCCGAGTTTTCTGCGCCACGCCTACACCGCCAACGTGGTGATGATGGGCGCCGGTTTTCTGCTGGTGGGCATGCAGCTCACCGGGTACTTCACATCTTGATCTTTTGATCCCTCATTTTTTTTGGAGCCTTCCATGTACAACACCGACATGCCGACCCGCGCCGAGCTGCCCACCTCGGCCCAGCTGATCCGTTCAACCGCTATCGCCTTCGTTACCGCAGCCGTCCTGCTGGTCACCGTGGTCATGCCTGCCGATTACGGCATCGATCCCACCGGCATCGGCCGCGCGCTCAACCTGACCCAGATGGGCGAGATCAAAAAAGAACTCGCTGCAGAGGCGGCGGCTGATGACGCGGCCCAAGCCGCTGTCGCTGCCGCAGGCGCTGCGGCACCTGCCATGCCGTCCGCCGCAGTGGCGCCTGTGGCTTCAGCTGCACCAGCGCCAGTTGCTGCTGTGGCGGCGGTTTCGTGGCGCGATGAAACGCCGGTGACGCTTGAGCCTGGTGCGGGTATCGAGATCAAGCTCAGCATGAAGGAGGGCGACAAGGCGTTGTTCGACTGGGCGGTACAAGGTGGCGTGGTCAACTTTGACACCCACGGTGAATCGTTTCCGCGATCCATCAGCTACGAAAAAGGCAGGGGCGTTGCGGCCAAGCAGGGTGAGCTGGTGGCGGCTTTCGACGGCAAGCATGGCTGGTTCTTTCGCAACCGGGGCGACGCGCCGGTGACGGTGCTGTTGAAGACCGGCGGTACCTACTCGAAGATCGACCGCTGAAGCGACGCTGAGCAAGTTACCTTGGGCGTAGCCCCCCCGCGCCCTCCGACGGCTGTACGGTGCAGCGTATGGCTGCCCAGCGTGGTTATGCGTTTGCATCGAAGGTATCTTGTTTCTCTGAAACCGGGCAACGGGCGCTCTTCACCTGCGCTCGTTGCCCCTGTTGAGAAGGCCTTTTCATGACCTCTGTGTTCCGTTTGCAAGGCCCCGCAGCGCGGGGCGCGGGGCTGGCGCTGGCCTCGGCCGCCCTGTTCGGCCTGAGCACGCCTTTTGTGCAGCGCTTCGGTGTGGCCATCGGCCCGTTTTCAACCGCTGCGCTGCTTTACCTGGGCGCTGCCTGCGTCGCCGCCTTGACGATGAAGCCGTCCAGCCAAGAGGCGGCGCTGCGCAAAAGCGATCTGCTCCGGCTGGTGGGCATGGCGGCCACGGGCGCGGTACTTGGGCCGGTGGCCTTGGCCTGGGGCTTGCAGCGCACCAGTGGCGCGAGCGCCTCGCTCATGCTCACCCTGGAGGCTGTGTTCACCGCGGTGCTAGCCTGGATCTGGTATGGCGAGGCGATGGACAAGCGGGTGTCGCTGGCCATGCTGTTGCTGTTGGCGGGCGGCGCTGCGCTCGTGGTTGATCAAGGTATGGCCGGGCAGGGCGCCACGCTCGGGCTTCTCGCTGTGTTGCTGGCGACCGCCGCCTGGGGGGTGGACAACGCGCTCTCGCGCGGGGTGGCCGATCGCGACCCCGGGCAGGTGGTCGGCGTAAAATCGATCTTGGGGGTGACGGCCACGCTAACCCTGGCCGCGCTGGCTGGTGAGGGACTGCCGCCGTTGGGCACGGCGCTGGCACTGTTGGTGGTGGGCGCCACCGGCTACGGTCTGAGCCTGCGGCTCTATGTGCTGGCGCAGCGCGCCTTTGGCGCTTCGCGCACCGGCTCGGTCTACGCCTTCGCGCCTTTCGTGGGTTTGCTCGGTGCCTTTGCGCTGGGCGAGCGGTCTCTCTCGCTCATGGTGCTGTTGGCCGGCGCGCTCATGCTGGGTGGCGTGTGGCTGCATGTGAGCGAATCGCACGAGCACGCACACGAACATGCCGCGCTGGCCCACGAGCATGCGCATGTTCACGGCGGCGCCGACGACGATGGTCATCACAGGCACACGCACGATTCATCGGCCAGCGGCCCACACAGCCACAGCCATTGGCACCAGCATAAGCCGGTGCAGCACAGCCATCCCCATGTGCCCGACGCGCACCACCTGCACCGCCATTGAGCCCGCCGCCGTTACGATCCTTTGCGGTCCCACCTGCAACGCCCCCTGCCATGCCAAACACCCCACCCCGTCACACCAGCGCCCTCGTGTTGTTCTCCGGCGGCCAGGATTCCACCACCTGCCTGGCTCAAGCGCTGGCGCGTTATCCGCGCGTCGAAACGCTGGGCTTTGACTACGGCCAACGCCACCATGTCGAGCTGAAAGCGCGCATCACGGTCTTGGCCGAACTGCGCGAACGATTCCCCGTTTGGGGCGAGCGCCTGGGCGCGGATCATTTGCTCGACCTCGCTGTGCTCGGCCAGGTGAGCGACACCTCGCTCACCCGCGACACCGCGTTCCGCATGGAGGCCAGCGGCCTGCCCAACACCTTCGTGCCGGGGCGCAACCTGCTGTTCCTCACCTTCGCCGCTGCGCTGGCCTACCGGCGCGGCATCGACGTGATCGTCACCGGTGTCTGCGAGACCGATTTTTCGGGCTACCCCGATTGCCGCGACGACACCATGAAGGCGCTGCAGGTCGCGCTCTCGCTGGGCATGGACCATCGCTTCCTGATCGACACACCGCTGATGTGGATCGACAAGGCCGCCACCTGGCAGCTGGCCCATGACATCGGCGAGGCATCTGGCGTGGCCGAAGGCGGCCAGCAACTGATCGACCTCATCGTGGAGCACACCCACACCTGCTACCTCGGCGACCGCGAACACCGCCACGCCTGGGGGTATGGCTGCGGCAGCTGCCCGGCCTGTGATTTGCGGGCCAAGGGATGGGCCGGGTTTGTGGAAGCGGCCGGCGCGCCCGGCGCGAATTCAGCGAGTTAGCGGCCCACCATCTCGGCCGGCACCACCCAGCGGTCGAACTGTTCGACTGTCACATGGCCCGAGGCGATCGCTGCCTCGCGCAAGGTCGAGCCCTGCTTATGTGCCCGCTTAGCGATTTCAGCCGCCTTGTCGTAGCCGATGTGCGGATTGAGCGCGGTCACCAGCATCAGCGACTGCTCGACCAGCGCCTGGATGCGCGGGCGATTCGGCTCGATGCCCTGCGCGCAATGCTGATCAAAACTGCGCATGCCATCGGCCAGCAGGCGCACGCTTTGCAAAAAGTTGTGCGCCACCATCGGGCGAAACACATTGAGCTCGAAATTGCCCGAGGCACCACCAATGCCGACCGCCACGTCGTTGCCCATCACCTGCGCGCACAGCATGGTCAGCGCCTCGCACTGGGTCGGGTTGACCTTGCCCGGCATGATGGACGAGCCGGGCTCGTTCGCCGGAATCAGCAGCTCGCCCAGGCCGCTGCGCGGGCCGCTGGCCAGCCAGCGCACGTCGTTGGCGATCTTCATCAGGCTCACAGCCAGCGTTTTGAGCGCGCCGTGTGCGTGAACCAGCGCGTCGCAACTGGCCAGTGCCTCGAACTTGTTCGGTGCTGTCACCAGCGGCAGGCCGGTGAGCCTCGCGAGCTCGGCTGCCGCCTGCTCGGCGAAACCGGCGGGTGCGTTCAGGCCGGTACCCACCGCGGTGCCACCCAGCGCCAACTCGCACAGGTGAGGCAGCGCCGCGCGCAGATGCGCCTCGCCGTGGTTCAGCTGCGCCACATACCCGGAAAACTCCTGGCCCAGCGTGAGCGGCGTGGCGTCTTGTAAATGGGTGCGGCCAATTTTCACGATGCCATCGAACGCGCGGGCTTTCGCCGCCAGCGTGTCGCGCAGCGCGGCCAGCGCTGGCAGCAGGTGGTGGGTGATGCCGGCGACGGCGGCCAGGTGCATGGCGGTGGGGAAGACGTCGTTGCTGGACTGGCTGCGGTTCACCTCGTCGTTCGGGTGCACCCGCCGCGCCTCGCCGCGCTCGCCGCCCAGCAGCTCGCTGGCCCGGTTGGCCAGCACCTCGTTGAGGTTCATGTTGGTCTGGGTGCCTGAGCCCGTCTGCCAGACCACCAGCGGGAACTCAGACGCATGTTGACCAGCGATCACCTCGTCGGCTGCGGCCGCGATGGCGCGGGCCTTGGCTTCATCGAGCAGGCCAAGGCGCTGGTTCACCACCGCCGCCGCGCGCTTCACCTGGGCCAGCGCACGGATCAGCTCGCGCGGCATGCGTTCGCCCGAAATATCGAAGTGGATAAGCGAGCGCTGGGTCTGCGCGCCCCAGAGGCGGTTGGCTGGCACCTCGATGGGCCCGAAGCTGTCGCGCTCGGTGCGGTGGACTGTGTCGGTGGCTGGTTTTGATTCGGTCATGGCGGTTCCTTGGTCGCGGGAGCGTTTGAGCCCGCGTGCGAACCATTCTGCGACCGGGCACATCGTCCGTCATCCCTGCCAGCCAAGCTGCCCGCTCAGCAGGCCAACCAAAAGCGTCAGCTGGCCGCGATCCGCCAGCGCTGCGCGCCGCTCGCATCGGGCTCCAGCGTCCACTGGTGGTCGTGGTGCGCTGCCACCGTGGGCCGGTGCGCGATCGACACCATGGCGCCGTCGGAGGCTTTCACCAATGCCCGCAAGCGCTCGTACAACACGGACTCTGCCTGCTCGTCGAGCGCGCTGGTGGCCTCGTCCACAAACAGCCAGCGCGGTTTTTTCAGGAAAGCGCGGGCGATGGCGAGGCGCTGCTGCTCGCCGCCTGAGAGCTTCTGGCCCCAGCTGTCTTGCCGGTCAAGCTGGTCGACCAGATCGGGCAGCAAGGCATCGCGCAGCGCCTGCTGCAGGTCGGCGTCGGCGTAATGGTCCTCGGGCTCGGGGTAGGCCAGGGCGGTGCGCAGGCTGTCGTTGGGAAAGTAGGGGCGTTGCGGCAGGAACATCACGCGGGCGTCGAAATCGGCCGGCAGGCGCAGCCGACCCTTGGCCCAGGGCCAGATGCCGGCCAGAGCGCGGAACAGCGTGGACTTGCCACTGCCCGAAGGCCCCTTGAGCAGCAGCGCATCACCGGCCTTGAGCGACAGACCGTGTGCGCCGAGCAGCGCCACGCCGCCGGGCAGCGCGAGCTGCAAATCGTCCACCGCGATTCTGTCGCCATGCACCAGGTCGCGATCGCGTGCCAGCTCGGCGCTCTGCAAGGCGGCAAAGCTCTCCTCAAAACTGGTGATGCGATCGGTGGTGGCGCGCCAGGCGGCCAGGGCGTCGTAGTTGTCGACGAACCAGGAGAGCGAGTCTTGCACCCGGCCAAACGCCGATGAAATCTGCATCAGCTCGCCGAGCTGGATCGCGCCACTGAAGAAGCGCGGTGCGGCGACGATGAAGGGAAACACCACGGCGGCCTGGCCGAAGCCGACCGTGAACCAGGTCAGCCGCTTTTGCGCCCGAATCAGCTGCAGGTAGTTGGCCAGCACCTCGCCGAAGCGCCCGCCCAGACGCTGGCGCTCCACCGGCTCGCCACGGTCCAGCGCAATCGATTCACTGTATTCGCGCACCCGGATCAGGTGGTGCCGGTAGTCGGCCTCGAAGCGCTGCTGGCGAAAGTTGAGGTTGATCAGCGGGCGGCCGATGTAATGCGTGAGCACACTGCCGACCACGCAATACACCACCGCCATCCAGACCATGAAGCCGGGGATCACGTAGTCGCTGCCCTGGAAGCTGAAACCGAAGCTGCCCGAGAGCGTCCACAAAATGCCGACAAAGCTCACCAGCGTGACCACCGCGTTAAGCAGGCCCATGGACAGGCTCACCGTGTAGCTGGTGAAGAGATTCATGTCTTCGGCGATGCGCTGGTCGGGGTTGTCCGGCGGCGCGTCGCTGCCTTGGGCAAAGCGCGAGATTTCCAACTGGTAGAACGCCTTGTCGGCCAGCCAGCGGTCCATGTATTGCGATGTGATCCAGCCGCGCCAGCGCATCTGCAGCAACTGGGTGAGGTAGAAGCGGTACACCGCGATGACGATGAAACCGAACGCCAGGTAGGTGAAGCGACCGAGTTGCTCCCAGAACGCAGGCTGGTCTTTGTTCTGCAGCGCGTCGTAGAAGAAACGGTTCCACTCGTTGATCTGCACCAGCATGTAGACCGCACCCAGGTTGAGCAGCACGATGGCCAGCAGCAGCCCGCGCGCCTGCCACTTCTGGTCCGAGGTCATGAAGTAGGGCGCAGCCAGGCGCCAGACTTTTTTCGAGAAGACCCTGAAGCTCTGGAATTTGGACGAGGTTTCGGACATCGGGTGGTTCTCGGGACGGAGGTGGGCAACGGATTCTTGCGGCTGAAGGGAAGTTCAATCCAGAACACCGCCGATCCGGCTTTGCCG
>JBBSDB010000016.1:0-23188 GCA_038249735.1 Burkholderiales bacterium | reverse complement strand
TCCGTCGATCTGCAAAGCGGCCTTCATGCCCGCCCCTCCAGCGCCAGCAGATGACGGTACGAACGGATACCCAGCGCCAGTGAGAGGCCGCAGAACACCATCAGGAAGATCAGCTCAAAGCGCAGCTCAGCCACGCCCAGGCCATACGCTGCCACGCCTTTGAAGGCCTGATTCATGTGCAGCATGGGGTTCAGCTGAGCCACCGCCTGCATCGCGCTGGGCATGATTTCAAGCGGGAAGAATGTGCCGCCCAACACCAGCAGCGGCACCCCGATGGCCGACAAAGCGACCACCACCTCTTCGCTGCGCCGGGCAAAGCGTGCGCCCAGAAAGAAGCCCATGCCGACGTACGAAAACACCGACAGCAGCAAGATCAACCCGCCCAGCCACAAGCTGCCGTGGTAGCGCGCGCCGATCAGCCAAGCGATGCTGTAGAGCATGACCACTTGCACGGCGGCCAACAGCAACTGCGCCAACACCACGCCCAGGAAGTACGCCGCCGGGAGCAGCGGCGAAGCCAGCAAGCGGCGCAAGGTGCGGCGTTCGCGTTCGGCGGCAATGATGGCCACCGTGCCACCGAGGCAGCTGAAGAACAGCGCCGCACCCATCAGGATGCCAGCTGCTGCGGCGTCCAGCCCGGCGCGCATGCTGGCGTTGTGGGCGTAGACCAGCCCGAACAACAACATCATCGCCGCCGGGAACACGGCCCAGAAGATCAGGCCCCGACGCTGACGCCATTGCTCCAGCAGCAGGCGCTGTGCGACGGCGAGGGTTTGTTGCAGCAGCAGGTGGTCGGTCATCAGACCCATCTTTTGACAGCGGCCACATCGAGCCGCACTGTTTCCAGCGCCTGGGCCAACATCAGCACGCCGGTGATACCCGCAACCGGGTAGCTGCTGGTACCCTGCAGGAACAGGTCCTTGACGTCTTCGCTGCTGGTGTGCGGTCTGAACGAAGAACCTTCCAGCAGCAGCGGCCCCAGCCCGGAGGCTGCACCTTTTTGTAGGGCAACAGGGTGTCTTGAAAGTCTTGCGGCGTGGTCACGAAAGACACCGTCATGTGTTCGCGCAAGCCCTGCAGCACTGTCTGGCTCAAGACCTCGGCAATGGCCGCTCGGCGGCGCTCGGCCTGGGTGGCCGTGTCGGTGCCGTCTTGCAGATGGGGCAGATCTTTAAATCGCTTGGTGGTACCGACGTACCAGACGAACAGGCTCAACGAGTATTTACCACTCTCGACCTCGGCGTTGCTCCAGACCTTGTGGTGCAGCACCTCGGCGAGCAAGGGGTCGGAGCCGCGGCTGTGGTCGATGACCCGTGCCAAGGGCGCGTTGGGGTTCATCGTCGCGGCACCCTGCCCGGCAGTGTCGGTTTCCATCAACATCGGCCAGTTCCTTGAATGCATCGGGGGTCGGCAAAAGCGTGCTTGCAAAATGTCAGCGATTTGATTGTGGGTTGCTGCGAAAAATCTGGCGCCAGCTCTGTCGAAAGACCATCGGGGTGGTTGCTGCGCGTTGAGGCTGTTCGCCCTGTTCGTCATCCGCTGGCCGGCCCGGCGTGGTCACTGTACAGCCTGCCATCGCCGGCAGCGGCGTTGGCCCGCGCGAGGAAGATCGCCGCATCTTGCTGCACCAGTCGGTGCAGCGTGGGCCGCTCGGAGCGGTGGCGCTTGCAGCGGACCAGGGCGCCCCACCTGGCGCCCCATTGGGCTGCCCCCCGCGCACCGATCGATTGCACGCGTTGCCCATCGTGGAACCGTGGTGCTTCACGCTCTCTAATAAAAAACCCGCGATGTCTGTGAGGCAGCGGGTGGGTGAAGGGAATCTAAAAACGGTGAAAAACCATTGATTTAATTGAAGTTGTTCGACTGAATCAGTGCGCATACCAACGTAAATACCAACACTCATGAAGGTGCATCTGGGCGTTGCTTGGATGAAACGTTACGTGTCGCTTTCCAGAGGAGTTCGAAAATACCTGTGGAAGCCACGAGAAACCTCGGGTTTTTCTGTTCGGCTTTTCGCGTGTTCCTTCCCCTTGTGTCTTGAACCAGGTCGCCGCAAAGGTGCCTTCAGCCACATGTTGTCTCGGACTCTGATCCATCAACGGGGGTCTCCCTGACCATCTGCGGACTCAAGGACAGGCCAGGGAGTTGTCGGCGCGGAGCTGAGCGTTGGGATGACCAGACGCTGGGAAGGGTTGCAAAGGACCGATGGGTGGCCGCGAGGCATCGGGCAGGCCGTCGCGCCCCAGGGTGCCCAGCAGGCCACCGCCATTCTTTAGGAAGCAGAAGTTCTCGAAGGGCACGGATACCGGCAACCTCGGCCGACCAAAGCGGGTGTTCTCAGGAAAGATGTACTCGCCCACCGGCGCCGTGTACTGGCCCGAATCCAGCCCGCCTGCGACCTTGACCGAGGTATGCCCTTCGATGCGGATACGCACATCGCGCGTGATGGGCAAAAAGTTGGCCTTGGCTGGCAGCGTGATGCGAATGCGCCCGATCTGCGCCACCGGGCTGGGCGCGAGCGTGGTCAGGCGCCGCTCGGTCTCGGTGGGGCCATTGACATCGACCAGAAAGACTTCCACCCGACGGCTGGGATCGGTAGAGAAGCCGACGATGCGAAAACGCGAGGTCTGTTCTTGGTCGATGCCAGGATAGGGCACACCCAAGGTGCCGATCAGGGCTTCTTCGATGAACACATACGCGGGGTTGGCGCCGGGCGAGGTGTAGATGCCAGCCATGGCGTGCACCGCGTGCGCCGCGTGGAAGTAGGTACCGCTGCCGGGGCTGTCCTCGGTCATCATGCCGTTGAAGGCGATGTAGTCTCCCTCGATCAGTGGCGCAGGCTTGCCAGGCTGGCAGCCCGGCAGCGCCGGAGCGGTTGGCTCGGCCGACACCGGTCCGCAGGTGAAGCGCCCCTGGTTCGGCGCAGGCGCGCGGTTGACCAGCGGGCAGTCGGGATCGACACCGGGCGGCGCGACGCGGGGAATGCACATCGGAAACCCGGTGTCGGCCGAAATGGGCGCATTGCCTGGGTCGGCCGAGAAGCGTTCGTCGATCATGCCGCCGCCGGCCTTGTCGGCGTTGCGCAATCCGTAGCGCCCGAGCGGGTCGTTGATACGCACGCGGGCCACCGCCGTTCCGGTGTCCGGTCCCACCAGCATCTCACCCTTGGCGTAGTCGATCGAACGGATGAAGCCAGCGCCGGCGTTGAGGTCCTGCTGGGTGATGTTGACCCAACCGGCTACGTACTGGCCACCCACGATGTTGCCGATGACCTGTGCCTCAAACGGAATGGCTGGTCGTGGCAGATCGGCCAGTGCCAGGCCGCTCGGTTTGGTCGCGGGGCCAATGGCGGGAGCTGCGCCCGGATGAGCGCCTCGAAACAGGTCGTTCACGGTCAGATACTGGCCGGGCATCTTTATGAGCAGATTGCCCGGCAACAGCACGTCGACGCCGTTGACCCGCATGCTGCCCGCAGACAGCGGATCGCCCAAATTGGCCACATCGAGTTGCTGCAAGTAGCCCAGCATCGTGAACGATGGCGTGGGCGTTTGCGCCGCGACTGGCCAGGCCTGTACGGCCAGTGCAAAAGCGGCAAGCTGAACCAGCCTGTGCAGGCAAACCCTGCCTTCAAGGGGTTTTGCTGGGTGTGTCATGAGCGTTCTCCCTCCAAAAATAGGTCACATCAAAGCCATGCCGCTGCTGCGGCCCGAACGTCACCGTCAGACCGGTGACCGGCTGAAAGCGGTGCAAGGTGTTGAGCGCGTCGGCGAAGCCTTGCGGGTCCACGCTGCGCCCGGCCCGCGCCAGCGTTTCGGCGAACACGCGCGCGGCCATGTCACCCAGCACCGGCCACAGCGCCGCACCGGCGGGCTGCGCGCTGTCTTGCACCACCGGTGGCATGGGCAACGCCACAGCCTCGGCGTAGCGGGCCTGGCCGAGCGATTGGGATTGCCCCGACACGACTGCCAGCGTGCCCACGCAATCGGGGCCGCCTGGGGCGCTCCACTGCGCGTGCAACGCCGCCAACTGGTCGCGCCGCATCAAAGCGATCACTTGGCGAGAAAAGGTGCCGTCTGCCTGGGCTGGTGTCAATGAAGTGGTTGATGAACTGTCCGAAAAAGCCACGGCCTGCCAATGCGGCAGGGCCACGGAAATCAAGCCCTGGAGCGCGGCCCCGTCTGGGTAGACCAGCTTGCGAACGCCGTCGCCGACCGGGCAATGCTGCTTCATCTCAGCGGCCAAACCCTGAAGCTGTGCTTGCAGCGGCGGCAGCAGATAGGTCAACTGAGGCGATTGCGGCTCGGTTTGTGCGACGCCCAAAGTCGCCACCATGGGCACGTCTCGCGATTGCAACAGCTTGAGAACATCCGTATCGGGGTCGGGCATGAGACTGCCGACCAGCGCAAACAGGTCTTGCTTGCCGACCAGCGCCGCCCGCAATGCGGCAGACGCGCTGGCTGGCGTGGCGCCACCGTCGATGGTGCGCAGTTCGATGCGTCGCCCAAAGACCCCGCCTTGCGCGTTGACGGCGTCAAAGCGCGCCGCCATGGCCGCTCGGATACGCTCACCGGCCACGGCCCGCGGGCCACTCAGCGGCAACACGCTGGCCACCACCACCCGATCGGCTGTGACGCCGGCGACGGGCTGCGCATCGGTGCCCACAACACGAAGGTAGGCCAGCAGGGCCTGCTGCTCGGACACGGTCAGCGCGAACTGGGGCATCGGGGGCGCCAGTGCCTGGCCCTGGCGACCCTGGCCGCGCTCAATCGCTTGCAGCACCTGTGTGCTGGAGCGGTAGGCCGGCAAGCCATCACTGGCCTGCATCAGGGGCTGCCACTGGATGGCGGGCACGCGCACGCCGGCCTCCTGCCGGGCCTCACCACGTGGCCCGTGACACTGGCTGCAATGGATTGCCGTCAAGGCCACGCCCTGCAGCCGAGACGGTGCCGAGAAGGGCAGCTCACCTCGGTACAGTGCGCGGCCCGCCAGCACCAGGGCCACGCTGTCACCGTTGCCGCCGTCGGGCGCTGCATGGGCAAAGCCGACCAGGAGCAAGCCCACCACGACGCACAGGCGCTGACAACCCCCGCTCATGACAGCAACTCCTCGAGCAGCCGCGTGGTGGTGGCGGGTGGGTTGAGTGCCGAGGCCCGGGTCCAGCGTCCTCGCGAGTTATCGCCGAGCCACAACAGGGCGGGATGGTCGTCGGGCCGACCTGGCGGCACCTCAAACGCCGCCAGCACCTGTTTCAGTGGGCCAACCGCGCCGCTCAGCAGCACCCAGCCTTGCTGCACTCCCAGCGGCAATTGAAACCGCTCGCCATAGGCCCGAAGCTGCAGCGGGCCGTCGCCCAGCGCATCTACGCTGATGGAGACCACCAGCGCGCGGTTCAACGCGGGCCGCTCGCGCCACGCCGCCGCCGCTTGGCGCAACAGCGCGGTCTGCGGCGGGCACACGGTGGCGCACCCGGTGAAGAAAAAGTTGACCACCACGGGTCGATCGCGCAACAGATCTCTGACGCGCAGGCTTTGGCCCGTGTGGTCGAGCAGAGCCACATCGGGCAACGCCGGCGGCGGCAGCCAATTGCCGGCAGCAGCGGCAACAGGCCAAACCAGCGGCGCTGTGGCCACGCACAGACAAGCGCTGGAGAAGCTTCGGCGGCGCATCACATCACCTTGCCCGGGGCGGGTGGCGTCACACGAGGGACGCGCTCACCCACCGCATTCATGCCGTCAGCGGGCCACTGCATGCGGCCAAGCCGTCCTTGGTCAAAGGCCAGCTCCAGCGCCGGCGCTTGCACCATCAGATCGAAAGCGGCCGTGGGCAAACCCTCCAGCCTGGCGGTATATCGCCCAGAGCCCAGACGCTGTGCCCTCACCCTGAGCTGAGCGGTGCCACGCCACTGCACCGCCAACAGCCGCACATCGGTGGCATCGAGCGGCTGGCCCGCCGCATCTGCCAGGCTGAACGACACCACAGCGGTTTGTGGCCCTTTGGGTTCCACGCTCAGCAGCGCCACCTTGGGCACCAACGCGAGCCGCTCTTCGTGCGGCGCGCCGCTGGCCTCGACCACAAAACACGCCGTCACCGAGGGGCGCAGGTTGCGCACCACGAGGTCGTAGCGGCCAGGGCGTTCAATGCGCATCGAAGTCTCGAAGCGGCCTGGGGAGCGCTCCACCAGACTGGTGTCGAGCACCAGCAGGGCGCGCGCTTGGCGGCGGTAGTTGCTGAAGCTGCCGACCGGCACCATCATGCCTTCGGCATACCGGTAGATGCGCCCGTCACCCGGGTTGGCTTGCAGCACACCGTTGCCCTCAGGAGCTGGGCCAAACACCGTCGCAACGTTCATCGCCTCGGGCGCATCGGCCGGCGTGCTGCGGCCCATGGGCACCACGACCGACTGCAAATGCCCCGCGCGTGCCTGCGCCAAGTTGACCACCTGCACATTGGCCGACTGCTGGCTGCGTACATAGGCATACTCGCGAGAAAACGCGAGCTGATCTGGCTGACCGCCCACCGGCATCTGGCTCACCACGCGCGGCGTGGCGAGGTCCAGCAGATCCAGCGAGCCGGTGCGCCCGTTGAGCACCAGCGCCCGCCGCCCATCGTCGAACAGACCGAGTTCGGCAGCCCCTCGCTCCAGCGCCACTCGGGCCGTGACGGCCTGGGCCTTAGCGTCGATCAGCGCCAGCTCGCCCGCGTTGATTGACAGCACCGCCAGCCGCTGGGCCGATACGCTCCAGCGCGCGGCCACCGGGGTTTGACCCACGGCAACCTGAGCCACCACCTGCAAGCGGTTTTTGTCGATCAGCGTGACACTGTTGCTCGCTGAGTTGGTCACAAACAGCCAGGGCAAACCAGGCGCCAGCGCCAGGGTGTGCAGGCCCTGGCCCACCTGCACACGACCCATCTCGACGCCGGTGGAGGCGTCCAGCGCCAACACCTGATCGCTGCCATCCAGACCAACCCAGACCCGTTGTGCGTCTTCATCCAGCGCCAGGCGCGTGGGTTGACTGCCAGGCCCAGTGCTCAAGACGCGCAGCAGGCGGCGCTCGCTGAGATCGACCACCGCCACCGAGCCGGCATCGCGCAGGCTGACAAACAGACGCTGCCAACGTGGCGCCGCCACGATGTCGTGCCCCGTGGCCGGCAGCTGCACGATGGATTCGAGCTTGCTGTTTTGCAAACCCACGTGGGGGTTGATGAAGGCCAGCGTGTTGTCTTGGTTGAGCGTGAGCAACCGGTAGCCGTTGAGGTCCACATCGGCGCGCGCGCCGAGTGAGCCCGACACCAGCGCGGCTGCCTTGTCTTCGCAGCTGCGTTCGCTGGCCACCGCCTCGGAGCGCCGCGCCAGCAGCCAGGCAGCAGGCTGTGCGCCCGACAAGGCGCGACCACTGGCCGCTTCAGACAGGCGAATTTCGGCCTGCGCAGCGCCGTCGGCCAGATTGTCAAACCGCAGGCTCACCGCCACGCCACCTTGCTCCACCGTCTCCATGCTGGGCTGACCCGCCCAGACCGCTAGCGGGTAGCAAGCGCAGCTCAACCAGGTGACCAGCCTCGCCAAACAGGGGCGCTGGGAAGTGGCCACGTCACGGCTCCCACAGCAGGTTGTTGATGGCCACTTTGGCGAACTGAGCTGTATTCCCCAGGTGAACGGTGTCGAACCAGATGTCGGTGATGCCGGCGCCGGGCAAAGCGATGGCGCCGGCAAAAGGTGCTGAGCTGCGGGTGCGGCTCAGCACGCCATTCACACTGAACTTGCCGCTGCTGCCGTCGCTGCACAGCACGTCCATCAGCACCTTGTAGGGCTCGCCCACTGCGCCACTGGCCGACACATGCGCACCCACCGATTTCAGCGGCAGATCAAAGCTCAGGTGCACCGGCATCTGTCCGGCTTCGCTGTTGCCTAGCAACACGCCATCGCCCGTGGCGAAGTTGCCGTTGAAGTCGGTCTTTCGACAACACGAGATTTCCTTCAGCGCGCCACTGATGTCGATGGTGATGGCCAGAGCGGCGCCATCCACGTCGTACAGATAGCGCTGCGAGCTCACGTTGACTGCGCGCGGCACGCTGAGCAAGCCTCTTTGCGGGTGGTCGGTCCAGTCCGTCAGGTACGGATCGGCAAAGCTGAGTGGGTCGCTGGTGAAGATGGGCAGGGGCATGGCAGTCTCCAGGGGAAAGGGTGCGGGTCCTGTGCGATTCAGGGGCAACTCATGGACGACGCTTGGGTAACCCTGTGACTGGGGTGACCCGCATTAGCCCCCAGATGCCACCGTCATACACAAAGCTGGCCTGGCTTCGCCACAGGTAGTCCATGGGCAACTCGGCGCGGCCCCCGGCTTTCACCAGCAGGTTGGCTGCCATGTGGGGGCCGAGTCCGTTGTAGCTGCCTTGCACGATCCAGCTGTCTTGAACGGCCTGCTGGTGGGTGCTGCGCATCGTGCGCGAGCCGAGATTCCACGGCGCAGGGTCCCAGTCGTGGCCGTGCAGGGTGAAAGCTTGCTGGCGCGTGTGGCCACCTGGATGCACCAGACGCAAGCGCACTTCGCTGCCCGCACGCGCCACGAACAGCGGTGTTTCCGGATCGCAGGCGTGGCGACCAGGCTGCGCTAGCAGATCGATCCCTGCCTGGCAGCGGATGCGCTTGGAGGCCTCAGCGAAACTCAGATCGGCCAGCATGCGGTCGGCCTGCGCTGCTGAGACGGGCGGCCTGAAGGTGTCCCACTGCGACGGACTCAGGTCGGCAGCTCGCACCCCGGCAGGCAACACGGCCGGCGTGTTTCGAAACACCTTGGAGCTGTGCACACCGCCGTAGTCAAATTCGTTGCGCTCTTCGAATTCGATCGAAGGATCGCCACCGCGACGCCCCCACAGGGGCTCGGTGCGGTAGTTCACTGCCTTGATGCCGTAGTCGTCAGGCTCCTCGGCGCCCTTGAGGTTGGGCACATCGTCGCCGCGAATCTTGGCGTCCACCGCGTCCTGCAACACCATCACAAAATCGCGGTAGCGCTTGCCCTGGGCGGTGCAGATGGTGGCGCTGGTGTCGGTATTTCGATCCGACACCCGTTCTTCTTCGTACTCGGATGCACACACCCGGCTGCCTTTGGGCCCAATCACCAGAGCACCCACGGCACCGTGGGCCGGGTGCTTGATGACGTCGCCAAAGCTCATGAGCGGCAGCGCACCGAACTCGATGGCTCGATCAAGCTGAGCGCCGCTTGTATCAAGCTCGTAGTCGCCAGCGTACCAGCGCATCACGATCGAGGTGCAGCGCTCCGAAGGCTCACCCTCGGCGCAGGCAGGCACCAGGCCTGCGAGCGGCAATGGGTCGGCTGTTGCAGCGGGCGCTGCCGGCGCGGGGGTGGCACCCCCCAAGGGTGTGGGCCTGCGGCCTGCGGCTGGCCTGGCCTCGGCCAAGGCTTCGGCGGCTTCGCGCTGCAATTCCAGCCCGTTGACACCCAGGTTGGCGCCATCGGATTTCAGGCCGTAGCGCGCCACCATCGGCGCCGACAAGCCCACCGTCTGCGACATGCGCAGCTGGTTGTAGTTGAAGCCATCCAAGATCATGGACATGAAGTTGTCGCTGAAGTGTCCGGTCTGCTCTTCACCGTTGGTGGTCATCACCCCGTCCACCGCGATCTTGGGCAAGTGGTTGCGCAACTGCACCACCATGCAAGACCCAGCCGGTGCGCGCAACACCATGGGTTCCAACTGGCGTCGCCCCTGGCGGAAATCGTCTTGCAGCTGCGCCAGCACTTGGCGATTGCCCTGGTCATTGAAGTCGGTGGGTTCGGCAGCACCGGGCAAGCGGTTGTTGCGCACGTACACGATGGCCTTGGGATCGTCGAGCTGCAGGCGCCGGTTATAGGGAATGCCGCGCTGACCGGCTTGGTCGCAGGTACCGGTGAGGTCGCAAGCGCGCACCGCGCTGACATCGAAGTACACCGCGGTCTTCATCGCTTCTGGCGAGCTGCACACCTGAGTCGACCGATCGATGGCGCTCGGCTCGGCGGGCAAGGGAACCGGGTTGCCGGGCAACGGGTTGAGCCGGGCCAGGGCCGGTTGGTTGACCAGCTCCTCGCCTGGGTTGCGGCCGTAGCTGCGCACCAGGCCCCACATGCCGTCCCACAGCTGGTCGATGGAGGAGCCCAGGTACAGGCTGTCCAGGCGCGGTGTGGCCAGCGGGCTGACCTTGATATCGAACTCAAAGTGCTCTGAAATGCCCAGCGGCTGGGCACTGGTGTAGCCCGAGCGTGGGTTGTCGGGTTCCCGAAGCCATTTGTTGCCGGTCATGGCGAACACGTGCTGCGCTTCCTGTGCGCCCTGGATCAAGCGCACGTAGAGCGGGTCGCCCTCATAGGCAGCCAGGATGGGGGTGGCGGGGTCACCCATCACACGCCACGGCTCAAGACGGCGCAGGCGGCAGTCGCCTGGCAATTGCTCCACCGGGTACAGCGCACAGTTGAAGTCGCGCCGCCAGCGCTCGATGTCTGCCAGCGCGGGATCGACCTGAGCAGCCAGCGGTGTGGTCGCCAGAATTTCGCGCGAGGTGGGCGACATCACAGCGCCGTAGTTGCTCGTGGCCAACTCACGATCGCGCTGCGAATGGGCCCGCGTACTGAACACATTGGCCATGTCGCCGGTGCACAGGGTATCGCCCTCAGCGCAGATCTTCTGCTTGTAGTCGAAGCCGCCCAGCAAGGGGTCTCGTGTGCGCTCGGTGACCCGCAGTGGAACAGGCTCGTTGCGGTAGTTGATGAGCTGCGTGCCCGGGTCTTCTGAGGAAATGGCCAGGGGCTTGGGTCGGTTGATCGGGACTTGCCGCTGGCCCAGACGCAGAGCGGAGAGATCGCGCTCCTCGGGGTTGATGGGCTCTAGCGCCGTGTTGTAGAGCACGGCAAAGTCGGCGAAGGCCACCGCGTATTCGCGGCGGGTGTCGCGGGTGCGCTGCGCGGGTGCACAGGCGGTTTTGGCGTTGGGATCCAGTGGGTTCGAGTCTTTGCGAGAACCGCCTAAGGCCTTGCCGCTCAAGCACAGCGGCGAGACGATGACGGCCCGGGTGGCGGTGGGTCCGCCGTCATCGCGCAACCTCAGCGGCTCTCTCAATTCGTCGGGTCGCACGGCCGCCACCGTGGTGCGGGCCCCGCATTCGCCATCAAACTGAGCTGAGAGATTGGCGCCACCGATCACCTTGGCACGCTCGGTCTGGGCCAGGGCAGCGTCGCTGCTGCACAGGCGGTCCCAGTTCAGCTCATTGGCATCCATCGCCAACCAGACCGAGTTGCTCGGCTCGATGATAAGGGCGGCATACAAGCCGTGCTGTTGGTGCGAGCTGGGGCCAAAGTGATCGTGGGTGAACACCGTTCGCAGCGTGTGGTCGCGACCGTTTCGGCCCTCGGCCAAAGGGGCGCCAGTTTGGTCGTCTTTCACTGAGCGGGCATCAAAGATCGGATCGGCGTACCAGCGCTGCACGGTGCGCTGCGCGCCACAGAAGGGGTACTTTTCGGCCAGCTCCTTGAGCGGTAGGGATGCGGCGTTTGGCGGGCAGGTGCCGCGCTGCTTGAGCGCTTCGCAGCGTGAATCTCCGCTGGCGCAAGCGGCTGCAAACAAAGGGTGGGTTTTCAACGCCAGCGGAGCCACGCCACGGCGCGCTGCTGTGGCGTTGAAGGCATGAATGCGCTCGCGCACTTCCTCTGGCGAGAAAGTGCCGTCTTCATAGTTCCAGCCGTTGCCCGACCCGTCTGACGAGGTGACGTCGAACTTCACCAGGTGGATGTGCTGCCCGATGGTATCTGTGGGGGTGTAGATCTGGAAGTCATCCACCGCCAGGGCGTTCGGCACGAAGTTGCTGTGGCGGAAGTTGATGCAGTCGCCCGAGTTGGCGCGGAAGAACAGCGGCTCTGGCAAGCGGTCGCGGGTGTTCGGATCGATGATGTCCTTGATGTCCTGCTCCAGGGTCAGGATGCGCGCCTGCGGATCAAACCAGCCGTGGCGGTTCACCGTGAGCTCGGTCTGGATCACGCCCACCTTGTAGTTGCGCCGCGGCGCCTTGTCTGGCGATGGACAGGGGTCGGCGAACGGTGCGCCAGGCGCCGGGTCGCGCCCGTTGACCATGAAATAGGCGGGCCCAGGGGCTTGAGGCGGTTGCCCCGCAACGACCGCAGCACGCACAGAGGTGTAGGCCTTCACCTCTTGGCTCCACCCGGGATGGGGCGAAGAGGGCACGCTCACTGGCGTGAAGCCGGGCGCGCTCAGCTTGCCCGAATGAAAGTTCATGGCCAGGCGTTCTTTGGGTTCGCCTTTGGGGTCAAGCAGCTTGATGCCACCGATCTCGCTCCACTCTTCGGCCAGCGCGGTGAGCGCATTCGGGTTTTGCTTCGCGACGCGCCGCGCGTTGAGTTGGGCCGTGACAGACCCTTTGGACAGGGCGGCCTCCATCACATCCTGGTTGGCCAGCGCGCGCTCGGTGCGGTTGCCTTGGGCCTCCCAGCCAGTGAGGACATGGCGTTGCAAGCCGCCATCGACAAACTGCCCTGGTGCGGTCTCGTCCATGTCCAGCGGCGGCTGCGGCGGACGGTGTCCCGCTTCGCCCGCCACGTAGAACGGATAGCCGGCAAACGACTCGGTCGGCATGAGGGCCAGTGCCGAGCCCGGCAAGGGGACCAGTGCCGGATTCTCGGTGCCCCCAGCCACCTCAGCGTCTGGCAACTTGCGTGCTGCGCTTCCGTCTTCGAACACGTCGTGCACCCGCCAGAGCTCCCACATGCCTTGAGCAAAGTGCGGGTACAGGTGGCAGTGAAAGATGGAGTCGCCTGGCGAGAGGTTGCGGTTGCCTGAGCCACCAAACTCGATTTCGTAGCTGAAGGTGGCGCCGGGCGAAATGGTTTGTGAGTCGAGGTAGGTGGAGCCCGGCGCGCTGGCGTCTTGCACCCATTGGTGGGCGTGCAGGTGGAACACGTGCGTTTCTTTTGGACCCGCGTGGATGTTTCTGAATCGCACCGGATCGTTCAGATAGGAGTGGTGCACGTTGGACGGATCGTCCGGGTACATGGCGCCGATCGGCTTCTGGCCGTCTTTGCTCCACTTCAGCACCAGCGCAGGATCGCCGTTGGCCCACGAACTGAGGAAAAATTCTTCGGCTCGGCACTCGGGGCAGTCTTTCACGGGTCCGACGCGCCGATTGCGCGCCACCACCATGGCACCCATGCCGCCCACGCCGTAGTTGATGCCCATGCCGTCCTTGATGTAGTGCAGGGGATTGGTCACGTCCTCCAGCTCGGCAAAGGCCTGCACCGCCTTGACCTCGTCGTGCATGATCACAGTGAACTCTCGGTAGGCTTGGCCACAGGTGGTGCCGTAGGCGTACTGCGCGCAGGGCCGGTTGGGCGATGTGGTGTCGTTGTGGTCGGGTGCTGCACCCGTGAGCGCCACGATGGCGTTCAGGTCGGAATGGACTATCTCGTTGCCGTCAAGCATCGCCAGAATGGGCGTGTCCTTTTGGGGGCCACTTTGGTAGCGCGCGCCGTCGTAGTCAAGCTGGCTGTACGGATGGGTCCCACCCGATGCCGCCTTGAGAGCGGCCCGCAGGTCTTCGTGCGTGACCTGAGAGCGGTACCACTTGGCGCCGCGCGGCTGCACGTTGACGGCACCGAACAAGCCCGCACCAAGCTGGCCGCCATCGCCTTCTCCGCCCACGGTGGCGCCGGTCGAATACGCAAAGTAGGTGCCCTCTCTGAAGGCGCGCACGCGGTACACCGCACTTTGGCCGGGGTAGACCAGCCCACCCTGCTGCTCCAGCCGAGTCCGCAAGGCTGGGCTGGTGGCCGGATGAACTTTGGCTAGGTTGAGTCCCACGTTGTCGCCCGAAGGGCCGCACAACCACGGATGGGCTTGCGTGGCCACCGGACAACGGCTGTCCGGTACGGGCATCAGGTCGAGTCCATTGACGTGAAACGCAGCGGCCCGGGTGTGAGGAATGTCGTTGCTGATCGAACCCGGCTTGACCAGTTGGCGCCCTGTAGAAGCGCCCGCGCCCTGGTTGTAAACGACGCCCTCGGGGTCTTCCATGTGGGCGGGAACAGTACCCCCGTACTGCTCAGGTCCGTTGTGTCGCTCTTCTGGAGCGGAGCGCATGAGCAGGTTGTGGAAACGCACCTCCAGGCAGTCGCCTTCATTGGCCCTGAGCACCAGCGGGCGTGGGCGCTTGTCGTCTCGCAATTTCACGAAGCCCGGCGCCTGAGCGAGGTTGGCGGCGCCCACAGGGGTGTTGTCGGCGATGTCAGGATGGCCATGAAAGACCACGTCGCGCCGCAATGCGTAGAGCATGCCGGCCGGATTGAATGCACCCAGGCGGTTGAGCACCACCGCTTGCTCCAGCGCTACGACCTCGGCCGTGATGATCCGGTCGCATTGCGCCGCATGCACGCCCAGCGAAGTGAGCATGATGCTCGCCATCGTGGCCAGTTGCCTCAAGCAGGGCAGGTGCCGAACAGGGAGTCGAGACATTGACATGATCTCCTCCAAGGCATCCCATTCAAAGGATGCGAACACCGCCGATTTTCAAAGACATTCTTGGCGAGGACTGCCGCGACGGTTCAGCAGATAAATTACTTTATTCCGATCCCGATCCACTTACAAGGACATCTTCACCGCAGAACGCCACACCTCCCTCGTTGGGGGGATACGACTGAGGAACGCTCGCCCGGTACCAAGTACCAGGTATGGGTCGCCGAAGAGTTGCCGGGCGCGTCTTTCTGCGCCCCGCTTCATGAGCAACTACACCGTCGACCCGCTGCGCCCGGGGCGCTGTGGGCTCTTGCACACCGCAGATATCCTGCCTGTTGGCATATTGCCATTCCCTGGATTGCGCTCATGCATGGTGACTGCACATCGGGGCATCGTCAGCCTGAGCGGCGTCGCGGCAATGGCAATCACAGTGGGCTGCATTGCGCTGATCGAAATTGGCGGTACCTGCGGCCGTTGATTCTTTGCCGGTGCCCGATGTCGTAAGCCAGTACCGTCCCGGGGAGGGTGAATGTACGCTGGCACAGGGAACAAGAGAGCATGGCTGGCTGGCTGGCTTCGCCAGCTGAACGCCCGCAGCAGCCCGATCTCATGCCCTCGGATCGCGGTGCTGGCTTCCTTGCCGCTGCGCGACAACGAAGCCCGCTGGACAAACTGACGGTCAGGCTGCTCCCGGCTCTGCGCTGTGGTCCCGTCCCGCCCGCCAGATTGTCCTCCTGGTCACCCCCCCAAGCCCGTTGCCGGGCCGCTGGAAGATCCGACATCCTGAAGTCCTGAAGTGATCGCAGCGGCTTTAACGGCACGCCAGTCGCTGCGCTTGTTGTCCCGCCGCCCGCAGAGCTACGCATAGTTGAGTGCTACGCATAGGGGTCGCCATGCAAAGCTTCGCATAGCGACCCCGAAGGGTCATTCAATGGCACGCGCGCCCCCTGTTTGGTATGGTTGTTGGTGTTTCTCGTGTGGAGCGACGCGTCCGCCCGTCAAGTACCAACAAAAATGCCACCAAAATGTTGGTATGTCATGGTTCCGGTTGGTACCAGCTAAGACGAAAAAAACCCGCAATGCCTTTGAGCATGCGGGTTTTGGAACTTGATGGGACTCTATGAATTTATCCCATGGAGCGGGTGAAGGGAATCGAACCCTCGTATGAAGCTTGGGAAGCTGCCGTTCTGCCATTGAACTACACCCGCATCGCATTGAATTATAGAAGCGCCGATAGATTGGGCTCAGCCATTGCACCGGAATTCAAGCGTACCGACAGGGGCGCGCAAACATGTCAGCGCAAATTTTGCGGCAGCGCGAACTCGCCTTCCGAGCTGAAACGCAGGTTGCGCCACTGCGGACCGGAGAGTTTGCCGCGCACCACATAGCTCACGCGGCTCATGTCGTCACCTTGCGCCACGCCCAGGGCCTGGCGCAGCAGGGCAAAGGCGGGGACCGACACCGGCACGCTGATAACGGTCTCGCCAAAGCGCGGCACGGCACCTTTCGCGTCGCTCACGCCGCTGGCAAAGCGCTTGCCGGCCACGTCCATTTCGACAAACACGCCATCGAAGTCGATCGCGCTGTCGTTTGGGTTGATCACCCGCAGCTTGACCAGCAGGCGCAGCTCCATGCCCTGTCCGGCCACGGGCTGCACGCCGACCACATCCACCTGCGGCGCTTCGCCCGGCGCGAGGCTGGCGCAGGCGCTGAGGGCAACCGCCAGCAGCAGCGCGAGCGCGGTGCGCAGCGCTTTCATTTCTGGATGTCTCCCAGGCAGAGGTACTTGATTTCCACGTAGTCGTCGATGCCATGGTGGGAGCCCTCGCGGCCCAGGCCAGACTGTTTCATGCCGCCAAACGGCACGTGTTCGGTGGCCAGGATGCCGACGTTGATGCCGACCATGCCGTATTCCAGCGCCTCGGCCACGCGGAAGATGCGGCCCACGTCGCGGCTGTAGAAGTAGCTGGCCAGGCCGAACTCGGTGTTGTTTGCGGCGTCCACCGCTTCCTGCTCGGTTTCGAACTTGAACACCGGCGCGAAAGGGCCAAAGGTTTCTTCTTTGGCGCACAGCATGTCGGCGGTGGCGTCGGCCACCACGGTGGGCTCGAAGAACTGCCCGGCCAGGCGCTTGCCGCCGGTGACCACCCGCGCGCCCTTGGCCACCGCATCGTCCACATGGCGCTGCACTTTCACCAGCGCCGCTTCCTCGATCAGCGGGCCCTGGTTCACGCCATCTTCAAAGCCGTTGCCGACCTTGGCGGTGGCTACCTTGGCGGCGAATTTTTCGACGAACTCGTCGTAGACGCCGCTTTGCACATACAGGCGATTCGAGCAGACGCAGGTCTGGCCGGCGTTGCGGTATTTGCTGGCAAACGCGCCTTCGACCGCGCTCTCGATGTCAGCGTCGTTGAACACGATGAAGGGCGCGTTGCCGCCCAGCTCCAGTGACATCTTCTTGACCGTGGGTGCGCTCTGCGCCATCAGGATGCGGCCGACTTCGGTGGAGCCAGTAAACGAGATGTGGCGCACCACGTCGCTGGCGCACAGCACCTTGCCGACCGCAATCGAGTTGTCGGCGTCGGCGGTGATCATGTTGATCACGCCAGCCGGAATGCCAGCGCGAATCGCCAGTTCAACCGTGGCCAGCGCGGTGAGTGGCGTCAGCTCGGCGGGCTTGATGATGACCGGGCAGCCGGCGGCCAGTGCGGGTGCCACCTTGCGGGTGATCATCGCCAGCGGGAAGTTCCAGGGCGTGATCGCGGCGCAGACGCCGATGGGCTGCTTGAGCACCATCAGGCGGCGGGAGTTGTCGAACTGCGGCAGGGTTTCGCCGTTGATGCGCTTGGCTTCTTCCGCAAACCACTCCACAAAGCTCGCGCCGTAAGCCACTTCGCCCTTGGCTTCTGGCAATGGTTTGCCCTGCTCGGCGGTCATGATGCGGCCCAGGTCGTCCTGGTTGGCCATGATCAGGTCGTACCACTTGCGCAGAAGAATGCTGCGTTCCTTGGCGGTCTTGGTCTTCCAGGCGGGCCAGGCCGCGTTGGCTGCGGCAATCGCCGCTTCAGCATCGGCCGGGCCGAGGTTGGCCACATCGGCCAGCTTGTGGCCAGTGGCTGGGTCGAGCACGTCAAAACGGCTGCTGCCGGAGATCCACTGTCCGTTGATCAAGGCGTCGGTCTTGAGCAGGGTCGGGTCTTTAAGCAGCGAAAGGGGTGAGGTCTTCATGTCCATGGGGCGTCTCCGGTCGGTGGTGTGTGTTGGGCGCCGCCCCGCAAGAGGGAGCGCTCGCGCGCGCAGCCGTCAAGCATAGCCCCGTTGCCCCTGCGCTGGCAGTGCCGCCAGCGACCGCAGGGCGGGAGCCAATGCCGGCTCGCCACGGTAGGGCCGTGCCGCCAGCGGGTAGGCAAAGCGTTGCGAGAAGCGAAGGGCAGGAACTGTTGGAAAATAGCGGGTTTGGTGCCCGGCCCGCGGCGCACCGGCCCCCAATCGACCCGAACCCACCCAAGGCCACCATGACCCGCCCCGCCACCGCTGTTGCCTCTGTTGCCGACATCCGCAAGACCTTCCTGGACTTCTTCGCCTCCAAAGGCCACACGGTGGTGCCTTCCAGCGGCCTCGTCCCCGGCAACGACCCCACGCTGATGTTCACCAACTCGGGCATGGTGCAGTTCAAGGATGTGTTCCTCGGCACCGACAAGCGCCCCTATGTGCGCGCGGCCTCGGTGCAGGCCTGTCTGCGCGCCGGCGGCAAACACAACGACCTGGAAAACGTGGGCTACACCGCGCGCCACCACACATTCTTCGAGATGCTGGGCAACTGGAGCTTTGGCGACTACTTCAAACGCGAGTCGCTCAAGTGGGCCTGGGAGCTGCTGACCGAGGTCTACAAGCTGCCCAAGGAGCGCCTGCTGGCCACGGTGTACGAAGAGGATGACGAGGCCTACGACATCTGGACCAAGGAAATCGGCCTGCCGCCCGAGCGCGTGATCCGGATTGGCGACAACAAGGGCGGGCGCTACAAGAGCGACAACTTCTGGATGATGGCAGACACTGGCCCTTGCGGCCCGTGCTCTGAGATCTTCTACGACCACGGCGACCACATTCCGGGCGGCCCGCCCGGCAGCCCCGAGGAAGACGGCGACCGCTTCATTGAGATCTGGAACAACGTGTTTATGCAGTTCGACATGCAGGAAGACGGCTCGACGCGGCCGCTGCCTGCGCCCTGCGTGGACACCGGCATGGGTCTGGAGCGCCTGGCCGCGATCTTGCAGCATGTGCACAGCAACTACGAGATCGACATCTTTGCTGCGCTGATCCAAGCGGCCGCGCGCGAGACCGGTTGCGACGATCTGGCCAACCCTTCATTGAAAGTGATCGCCGACCACATCCGCGCCACCGCGTTTCTGGTGAGCGACGGCGTGATCCCCGGCAGCGAAGGCCGCGGGTATGTGCAGCGCCGCATCATTCGCCGCGCGATTCGCCACGGCTACAAGCTGGGCCAGAAGACGCCGTTTTTCCACAAGCTGGTGGCCGACCTGGTGAAGCTCATGGGCGAGGCCTATCCCAGTCTCGCTTCGCAGGAGAGGCGAATCACCGACGTGCTCAAGACCGAAGAAGAACGCTTCTTTGAAACGCTGGCCACCGGCATGGAGATCCTCGACGGCGCCCTGGCGGGCGGCGTGCTGCAGCTGCCGGGCGAAGTGGCTTTCAAGCTGCACGACACCTACGGCTTTCCGCTCGATCTGTCGGCCGACGTGTGCCGAGAGCGTGGCCTGACGGTAGACGAAGCCGGTTTCCACGCCGCCATGGCCAAGCAGAAGGCCGCCGGCCGCGCCGCGGGCAAATTCAAGATGGACAAGGCGCTGGACTACAGCGGTGACGGCAACACCTTTGTGGGCTACGAGCAGCTCGAAGCGCCGGCCAAGGTGGTGGCGCTGTACCTCGACGGCACACCGATGGCCGAGCTCAAGACCGGGCAGCAGGGTGTGGTGGTGCTGGACACGACGCCGTTTTACGCCGAGAGCGGCGGCCAGGTGGGTGACGAGGGGGCGATCAGCACGCCATCGGCCCGATTCGCCGTCGGCGACACGCAAAAAATCAAAGCCGACGTGTTCGGTCATCACGGGACGGTGGAGCAGGGCACGCTGGCCGTGGGCGACGCGGTCATGGCCAGCGTGGACACCGCGCAGCGCGCCGCCACCATGCGCAACCACTCAGTCACCCACCTGATGCACAAGGCCTTGCGCGAGGTGCTGGGCGATCACGTGACGCAAAAAGGCTCGCTGGTCGACGCCGACAAGACGCGCTTCGACTTCACCCACAACGCGCCGGTGACCGACGCGCAGATCCGCGACATCGAGAGAAACGTCAACGCCGAGATCGTGGCGAATGCGGCCACGCTGTCGCGCGTGATGGACATCGAGTCGGCGCAGAAGACCGGCGCGGTGATGCTGTTTGGCGAGAAGTACGGCGACACCGTGCGCGTGCTTGATATCGGCACCAGCCGCGAGCTGTGCGGCGGCACCCACGTGGCGCGCACCGGCGACATCGGCTTTTTCACCATCACCGCCGAAGGCGGCGTGGCCGCCGGTGTGCGGCGCGTGGAGGCCGTCACCGGCCTGAACGCGCTCAACTACGTGCAGGGCATGGAAACCACCCTGGGTGGTGTGGCCGGCACCTTGAAGGTCACGCCACACGAAGTCCCGGCGCGCGTGGGCGCCTTGCTGGAGCAGATGCGCGATCTGGAGAAAGAAATGGGTGCGCTCAAGAGCCGCCTGGCTTCGGCCCAGGGCGATGAGCTGGTGGGGCAGGCGGTGGATGTGAACGGCCTGAAGGTGCTGGCCGTGGCTTTGGCTGGCGCCGACGCCAAGAGCCTGCGCGAAACCATGGACAAGCTGAAAGACAAACTGAAAACCGCCGTTATCGTGCTCGCGGCGGTGGATGGTGACAAGGTGCAGATCGCGGCCGGCGTGACCGCGGACAGCGTGGGCAAAGTGAAGGCCGGCGAACTGGTGAACTTCGTCGCGCAGCAGGTGGGTGGCAAGGGCGGCGGCAAGCCCGACATGGCCATGGCCGGCGGTACCGACGCCTCGGGTCTGGCCAAGGCGCTGGCGTCGGTGCAAGCTTGGGTGGCTGAGCGGGTCTGAGTTCGCTGTTGTCTGCGCGTCAGGGAATGAGGGTCATGCCCGCGTGCCTGGCTGCGCCCACATCAAACGTCAGGGTCTTTTCGCAACCGGCCTGAGCCGCAGAGCGCTCGATCAGGCAATCGGCAAAATCGGCCTTGCTGCTGACAAACACGCGCAAGGCTCGCAGCACCTGATCGGTTTGCTCCACGGCAAACTGCCGGGTGCGCAGCATCACGTCCAGCGCCTGCGCGATTTGCTCACGCTTCAGGTCGTAGCAAGCTGACAGCACCCACACCAGCTCGACCACCGAGACGAGCGAAACAAAGCCCCGGTTCGTGTCCTCCAGCGCGTCGATCAGCTGGCTGGCCTTGAGCGACTGTTTGGGGTTGTCCTGCATGATGTAGCGCACCAGCACATTGGTGTCCAGACCGATCATTTGGCAGTCGCCGCACGCGCCGCAATCGCGGCGTTCATGTCTTCAATCGACACCTTCCTTGCCGGCTTGCCAAACATGCCTTTGAGCTCGCTGGCATGGCGCGTAGCCGCCACGAATTCGTAGCGACCCGGCCCGACCTCGACAAACTCGACGCGATCGCCCGCGTCCACTTGCATGGCCTGGCGAACAGCGACGGGAATGGTGATCTGGCCTTTGGAGGTAAGTGTGGCGGTGGACATAGGTGGCTCCTTGTGCTCCTTACTTTAATGTAAGGAAATGACGCCGTCAAGACGCCATTCTGGGTGAGCATCTGGCCCACGAACTTGGCAAAAGCGGCGCCGGCAGAACACGCGTTGGCGCGCGAGCAAGCGGGGGTGTGGGAGGGTGCTCAGACGGCCTGCGCCACCACGCCGCCTTCAACCAGCGCGCTTATTTCGTCATCGCAGAGCCCGTATTCGGCCAGCACCTCGCGGGTGGCGTGCACTGGGCCGGCGGGCACGCCAGCGGCGTCGAACGTGGCCTTCGTGGGTTGCGCGAAGCTTGCAAGCGCGACTGCCTGACCCACCGGCGTGGATATGGCCAAGATCAAGGTAGATTTCCTGATCGGCGTTGAAGCCGCAGGGCCGGCCCCTGCTGCTGCAAGGGCATTGCCGCCAGAAGGCGTCTGACGCCGTCTCGCCCATTTTCACCGAGCTGGGCTGGATACCGGGTGCCCAGCCAAAGTTGATCGAGAGCGGCTGTTGCGGCATGGCGCGCAGCTTTGGCTACGAGGCCTCGCACCACGAGGTGTAGGTGCAGATGGCCGAGCTCAGCCTGCTGCCCGCGGTGCGCGCCGAACCCGACGCCATCGTGGTCGCCGACGGAACCAGCTGCCGGCATCAGGTCTTTGATGGCGCTCAGCGTGACGCGGTGCATGTGAGCCGGCTGCTGGCCGATCTGCTGCCGGATTGACCCATTCGGCTGATGCTTGAGCAGCCTGGTGCTGCGAAGTCCGGTGAAAGCAACACGAGTGGGTGCGGCTGGTCTACCGGCGCGCCAAAGCTGGTGCACCACGGCCGTGAGCACCTTGGCACGGCAGGCCAACGTCCGGCGCGGGGCTCCAGCCAGCTGTTGGCGAAAAGTGAGTCCACCTGGCAGTCCCGTTTCGACCCATAGGCGACGTAAGCCTTGCAGTTTGCGCTGACCACAAGCGGTCATTGATCAACCGGACTTTTGAGGCGGGTATCGTCCAGACCGAAAGTCGGCGCTCAGGGTCCATCCGTGTTTGGCGCCAAACCTCGGGATCTCACTCAGACCTTTCAGCCCAGTTCGCCGGCGCTGCTCAGAAGCTGACCGCCGTCGCAATCAAGGATAGTTCCGGTGATATAGCCCGCAGACTCGCTGCTGAGGAAGAGAGCCATGTCAGCAATCTCTGGAATGCGCCCATAGCGACCCAAAGGAATCTTGGCAATCAGGGTCGCTGTTTTTTCCGGGGTTGGCGTCAGTCGTGCCATGCCTTCCGTGCCATCGATAGGCCCGGGTGAAATGCCGTTGACCCGCACGCCATCGGCGCCCCATTCCAGCGCCAGACACTTGACCAACATATTGATCCCTGCCTTGGCTGCGCAGACATGCGCCTGACCCCGGTGCGGGTGGGTGGCCTGACCTGCAGTAATGGCGATGAGCGACGCCCCGGGCCGCTGCAGATAGTCATAGCAAGCGCGAAACACATGGAAGGTTCCAACCAGATCAATATCTACGACCGTCTTGAACCCGTTGGAGGAAATACTTAAAGCCGGAGCAACAAAGTTTCCCGCCGCGCCGGATATGACAATGTCGATTGGGCCGAACCGTTCAACCGTCTGCTTAAAGGCTGCATCGACCGCAGCAAAGTCGCGCACATCGGCAGCGATGCCTATTGCATTCGCTCCCGCAGGGTCAATGAGAGCGGCTGCCGGAGCCGCCTTTTCCGGATTTCGCCCCAACACTGCGACCTTGGCGCCCTGCGCCGCAAAACCCTTGGCGATACCTAAGTTGATGCCACTGGTACCCCCGGCCACGAAAGCCACTTTTCCCTTCAGCTGTCCTGCTGCGAACGTAGTCATGCTGGATTCCTCTCTGATATCGTTGAATACTCAGG
>JBBSDB010000015.1:0-23213 GCA_038249735.1 Burkholderiales bacterium | reverse complement strand
TGAGATCAATGGCCGACCTCGAAAGGGCCTGGGCGTACGATCACCGCTGGCCGTGTACCGCGACCTCCTGCTCAATCACCACCTTCACTCACCAACCCTTCATTGAACCAGGGTGTTGCACTTCGGGTTTGAATCCGCCCATCGTCGATGCACGCTCACCCGCTGAATATGCGGGAGGGCATATCCCCACTGCGGTCAACATTCCAGGCGGTGTCACCGCTGACATAAAAGCACCACCCTCGAATGACAAGTACATCGTTGTCTATTGCTATGGCGGCATGAAGGCACCAGCCGCATGCGAGAAAATGCTGGCTGACGGGTACAAGTATGTTTTCGTCTGGGGCGGTATCGTGAATTGGCCGTATGCCAAGGAAACCTCATCGAAATAGACGCCGGTCGGCTCGTTCGACTGAGGTAGGTGAATGAGGTAACTCACTTGCTCAGTCCGGTCAATTCCTGGAGAAGTCCGATCATTGCCTTACAGCCGTCAACCGGTTGATATCCACAACCGGCTGCTCTCTTGTCCGCCAGTGTGAGTTCAAAAGGCCGCCAGTAAGCTGACTCTTGACGCGCGCGCCTGGGCTGCCCATGGCAGCAGACGGGGGGATGACATGTCGGGCGACTGGGACGGGTGTGGCCCTGTCTCAGACATCAGCTTCTCTCTGGCTGGCCGAGCCGCAGACTGCCGGTCGTTGTCTCAGACTTTGTTGTCCGTGCACACCTACTCATGTCGCAGCGCTTCGATCGGGTCCAGCCGGGCCGCGCGCCTCGCGGGAAAATACCCAAACACCACCCCGATGCCGGCCGAGAACAAAAAGCTCAGCAGGTTCACGCCGGGGTTGAACACGTAAGGCACGTCCATCAGCCTGGACAAACCGATCGACGCGCCGGTGGCCAGCACGATACCGATCAGGCCGCCAATGGCGGCCAGCACCACGGCTTCGATCAGGAACTGCATCAGCACCTCGCGCTCCAGCGCGCCAATCGCCAGGCGCAAACCAATCTCCTTGGTGCGCTCGGTCACGCTCACCAGCATGATGTTCATGATGCCGATGCCGCCCACCAGCAGACTCACCGCCGCCACCGCGCCCAGCAGCGTGGTCAGGATGCGGGTGGTGCCCGAGAGGGTTTCGCCAAGCTGTTTGGTGTCGAGCACGTTGAAGTTGTCTTCGTCGCCGCTGGCCAGTTTGCGGCGCTCGCGCATGAGCTGGCTCAGGCTGCTTTTGACGCGCTCGGCGTCGCTGCCATCGGTCATCGACACCAGCAGGGTGTTGACCCGGGTATTGCCAGTGAGGCGGCGCTGCAGGGTTTTGATCGGCACCAGCACCATGTCGTCTTGGTCGTTGCCGAAAGCGCCTTGGCCTTTGGCGCCGAGCACACCGATGATTTCGCACGAAATCTGACGCACCCGCAGCGCCTCGCCGAGGGCTTCGCGGTTGCCGAACAGCTCGCGCCGCACCGTCTCGCCGATCAGGCACACAGCGGCGCCTGCGCGCTGTTCGTCGCTGCTGAACTCGCGCCCGCTGGCCACCGTCCAGTTACCGATCTTCAGCCACTCGTTGTCGCTGCCGGTGACCAAGCTGCTCCAGTTGCGGCCGTTGGCCACCAGGGTGGCACCGGTGCGCGATTCGGGCGCGACCGCCGCCACGCCGCCGATCTGGCTGGCAATGGCCTCGGCGTCGGCCACCTCGAACGCCGGGCCGCCACCGCCGCCGCCCGGCCCCATGCGCTGGCCCGGCCGCACCTGCAGCAGGTTGGTGCCCAGGCCGGCGATCTGGCTCTGAATGGCCTGCGTGGCGCCGTTGCCCAGCGTCACCATGGTGATCACCGCGCTGACCCCGATCACGATGCCCAGCACGGTGAGAAACGAGCGCATCAGGTTGCGCCGGATCGAGCGCAGCGCGAGCAGCAAGGTGTTAAGCCACATGGCGATGCACTTCGTTCTCAAGGGCTTGGGTCAGCATGACCGGGTGCGGGTTGGCCTCGTCGCTGGCCACCACGCCGTCAACGAAGCGCACCATGCGCCGCGCGTAGGCCGCCATGTCGTTCTCGTGGGTGACCATCAGCACGGTGATGCCCTGCTCGACATTGAGGCGCCACAGCAGTTCCATGATTTCCTTGCTGCGTGCGGTGTCCAGGTTGCCGGTGGGCTCGTCGGCCAGCAGCACGGCGGGCTCGGTGACGATGGCGCGCGCGATCGCCACGCGTTGCTGCTGGCCACCGGAAAGCTCACCCGGCGTGTGGTGTTCCCAGCCTTTCAGGCCCACCGCATCGAGCGCGCGCGCGGCCATGGCGTGGCGTTTGGCCGCGGGTTCGCCGCGGTAGATCAGCGGCAGCTCCACGTTTTCCAGCGCCGAGGTGCGCGCCAGCAGGTTGAAGCCCTGGAAGACAAAGCCGAGGTAGCGCCGGCGCAAGCGCGCGCGCTGGTCGCGGCTGAGCGACTGCACCGGCACGCCCTGGAATTCGTAGATGCCTGCGCTGGGCGTGTCCAGGCAGCCCAGCGTGTTCATCGCGGTGGACTTGCCCGAACCGCTGGGACCCATGATGGCCACGAACTCGCCGCGTTGGATGTCCAGGTCCACGCCCTTGAGCGCTTGAAACGCGGTCGTTCCTTCGCCGTAGACCTTGGTGATGCCGCGCAGCCGGATCAGGGGTTGGGTATTGCCCCCACGCTCCGCCGCTTCGCGGGTCGCTGCCCCCGCACCGGGGAGGGGCCCGGTGCCTCCCGTGTCCCGAGGCTGATCCGGCTTGGGACGGCCCGGCGCCGGATCGGTGTCCCCGCGCGCCGCCGTGTTGCCCGGCGCAGGCAGGTCTGCTTGAGCGTCGTCGTTCATTGGCTGTTGCCCGAGCGTTGGTCCACGATCACCGCCAAGCCCGCAGCCAAGCCCTCGCCGCTGATCTCGGTGTTGCGGCCGTCGCTGATGCCGGTGGTCACCTGCATCGCCACCGGCTGGTTGTCTTTGAGCACCCAAATCTGCCGCTTGCCGGGGGCGCGCGCTTCGGTGCCAGCCGCCTTGCGTCCTCCCGCGCGTGGGGGGCCGGGCAACATGCGCGCGAGCATGCTGGTCTGGCCTGCCGTGGTTGCGGCGGCGGTGGGCGTGAAGCGCAGTGCGGTGTTGGGCACCAGCAAAATGCCTTTGCGCTCGGTGGCGACGATGGTGCTCGATGCCGTCATGCCCGGTCGCAGGCTCAGGTCGCTGTTGTCCACATCGAGTGTGGCCACGTAGGTCACCACGTTCTCGGTCTTGGTGGAGCCGAAATCGACGCGGCGGATGGTGGCCGGGTAGCGCCGAGACGGGTAGGCGCTCACGGTGAAGCTGGCGTTTTGACCGACCTTGACGGCGCCCACATCGGCCTCGTCCACATTCACCGCCAGCTTCAGCTGGGCCAGGTTTTCCGCCACCGAAAACAGGGTCACCGCTTGCAGGGAGGCGGCCACCGCGTTGCCAGGGTCGACCGAGCGGCTGAGCACCACGCCCTCGATGGGCGAGCGAACCGAGGCCTTGCTGAGATTCGTCTCGTCGGTCGAGACGTTGGTGCGCACCACCGTCACATTGGCCTGCGCGCTGGCTTGCGCGGCCAGCGCGCGATCGACCGCAGCGCGCCCCTGGTCGAGCTCGGCACCCGAGGGCACCTTGCCGCCAGACAGCCTGGACACCTCTTCAAAGCGCGCCAGCGTGGCTTGCGATTCCTTCACCGTGGCCGCGCTCTGGGCCAGCGCGGCCTGTGCGGCAGCCAGCGAGGCGCGCGAGCGCTGCACCTGGTCGTTCAGCTTGGCGGTGTCGAGCTCGACCAGCACCTGCCCGGCCTGCACGCGGTCGTTCACATCGACCAGCACCCGGCGCACCGTGCCTGAGAGCTCGCTGCCCACATTGACCGCGCGGGTGGGCTGCAGCGTGCCGTTGGCCGAGACGGTGAGGGTGAGGTCCCCCGTGCGCAGTGCTTCGGTGACGAACACCGGCGCGTTGCTGGTGGCTTTTTGGGCCTGCCAATACATCACACCGCCCACGATCAGCAGCAGCGCCAGCAGGCCGAGCCAGAGCATGGGACGGCGCCACCAGCGCGGGGCGCTGTTGTCACCCAGCAGGGCTTGTAAGGCGGGATCGGTGGGCGGGGTGCTGTTTTTCTTCATGGCGGGAGTCGCGATTTCTTTGTTGGGATTCAGCGCGTGTCAGCGACGGGCGTCGCGGCTTGGGCTGCGCCGGCATCGGGTTGCCAGCCACCACCGAGGGCTTTGTACAACCGCACGTGGTTGGTGCTGAGGCTGCCTCGGGTGCTGGCCACGCCGTCCTGCGTGGCCAGCAGGCTGCGCTGGGTGCTGAGCACGGTGTCGAAGCTGATCAGGCCACTTTGGTAGCGCTGGCGCGCCAGCAGGTCGGCGTTGGCGGCGGCGGTGCTGGCGGCTTGCAGCCGCGCCAGGCGCTCGGTGTCGCCGCGCAGCGCGGCCAGCGCGTCTTCCACCTCTTGCAGCGCGGTCAGTACCGTGCCCTTGTAACCGGCGCGCGCCTGGTCCACACCGGCTTGCTGGGCGCGCGCCTGCGCCTGCAGTGCGCCGCCATCGAACAGCGGCGCCGACACGCTGGCCAGCAGCGAGCGCAGCACCGAGGCGCCGTCGGTCAGGCTGCCCAGGGTGAGCGCCGAGAGGCCGAGCGAGCCGCCGAGACGAAAACTCGGGTAGCGCGCTGCCTCGGCCGCGCTCAGGCGCGACAGCGCGGCGTCAATGCGGCGCTCGGCCGCGTGCACGTCGGGCCGCTGGCGCAGCGTCTCGGCGGGAAACGCCATCGCCAGATCTGGCGGCGCGGTGGGAATGGCGGCGGCGCTGGCGAGACTTGCGGCCAGGGTACCCGGCGCTTGGCCGGCCAGCACCGCAAGCGCGTTGAGCGATTGCGTCACGCCGGTCTGCAGCGCGGGCAGTTGCGCCTCTGTTTGCGCGGTGGCGCTGATCGCTTGTTCCAGATCGAGCGAGGAGACCAGCCCGGCCTGGGCGCGCCAGCGGGTGATCTGCAGGGTTTCCTGCTGGGTGGCGAGGTTGTCGCGTGCGATCGCCAGCCGGGTTTGCAATGCGCGCAGGTTGATGTAATTCACCGCCACCTCAGCCGCCAGCGACACCTGCACGTTGCCCAGGCTCGCCGCGCTGGCCAGCGCATCGGCCGCGCTTGCATCGGCGGTGCTGCGGTTGCGGCCGAAGATGTCGGGCTCCCAGCTGGCATCAAAGCCCGCCTGAAGGCGGTTGCCTGCGCTGGCGTTGCCAGCCTGGCTGCGTTGCGCCGAGGCCGAGATGCCGAGCGCTGGGCCGAGACCTGCAGCCTGCGCCTCGGCCTGTGCCCGCGCCTGGCGCAACGCGGCCTGGGCGCTTTCAAGGCTGGTATTGGCGCGCAGCGCCTGCGCGATGAGATCGGTGAGCGCGGGATCGTTGAAGCGCTGCCACCAGCCACTCAGGTCGGCCGGTTGCTGACCCACCGTTTGGGGCGTGGCCTGTGGCGCGGCTGACCAGGCCGCTGGCACCGCGATCCCGGGGGCTTCAGCGCGCGGTGGGGACACGCTGGCGCAGCCGGCCAGTGCGATCGCCAAGAGCAAGGGCAGGGCGCGCAGGGGGTGCGAAGGTCGTCCGACAGCGGGGGCGTGCATGGGTGGGCAGTGCGGGTTGAGGGCAATCGAGGGCGTTTAAGACCAGCGACGTGTGTGAGCGGAAACCCGATTGTGATCCGGCGGTGTATCGGGTTCGAAACGCCCGTGCGAAGTTCCGGTGAACCGGTCGCGCCGGTGACCCGGCTTCAAGCCTCGGCCAGGGCCTCGCCCGGTAGACCGCCCAGCGGCTGCGACAGGTGCAGCGTCTGCGTGGGGAAGGCGATCTCGGCGCCGTGGCGCTCGACAACGCGGCCGATGGCGATCAACACATCCTGCTTGACCGCGTGGTACTTCACCCAGTCGGTGGTGTGGGTGAAGGTGTAGATCATGATGTCGAGCGAGCTGGCGGCGAAGGCGTTGAAATTGACGATCAGCGTCTGGCTGGTGTCGATCTCCGGGTGCTCGCTCAGCATCGTCCGGATGTCGTTCACGATCGCTTCGATCTGCCCAAAGTCGTCGTAGCGCACGCCCACCGTTTCCTTCAGCCTGCGGTGGCTCATTCGCGAGGGATTTTCCACCACGATGGTGGTGAACACCGCGTTGGGCACATAGATTGGATTCTTGTTGAACGCGCGCACGCGGGTGTGGCGCCAGCTGATGTACTCCACCGTGCCCTCGATGCTCTTGTCGGGCGAGCGGATCCAGTCGCCGACACTGAACGGGCGGTCCAGGTAGATGGTGAGGCCGCCAAAGAAATTGGCCAGCAGGTCTTTTGCCGCCAGGCCGACCGCAATGCCGCCAACGCCGCCCAGGGCGAGCAGGGCACCGACGTTGAACCCCAGTGTGTTGGCGGCCATGATGGCGCCGACCACCACCACCAGCAGGCGGCCCAGCTTGCTCATGGCATAGATGGTGGTGAGATCGAAGTCTTGCCCCGAATCGCGCCCGCGCTGGATGGTGTGGTCTGTCAGCAGCGCGATGAACTTCCACACAAACCAAACCAGGGCCAGCACGATGGCCACGTTGCGCGTCTGCGTGACCTCGTCCGTGAAATCCGGTTCGGGCCACTGCGCGTGCAACACGCGGGCGATCCACGACAGCGCCGCCACCACAATCACCACGCGGGTGGGAACACGCGCGGCGGCAACCAGCGCCTCGTCCCAGACGGCGTGCGAGCGCGCCGCGAGACGGTCGAGCTGGTTGAAAAGCACGCGCGTCACCTGAGTGGCCACCAGCGCCAGAATCAAAATGGCCAGCACCATGGCCAGCCAGGCCTCGATACCCAGCGTCTGAACGAAAAATTCCCGTGTCGACTGCATGTCCCAAACGTTCCTTGAACTTACTGAAAAGCCACCTCAGCAAAACTGCGCAGCTTGCGGCTGTGCAGCTGGCCCGAGCCGCCTTCGCGCAGGAGCTCCACCGCGCGAATGCCGATGCGCAGGTGCTGATCGACCCGCTCGCGGTAAAAATGGTTCGCCATGCCGGGGAGCTTGATCTCGCCGTGCAGCGGCTTGTCGCTCACGCACAGCAAGGTGCCGTAGGGCACGCGGAAGCGAAAGCCGTTGGCTGCGATGGTGGCGCTCTCCATGTCGAGTGCCACAGCGCGCGATTGCGAAAAACGGCGCTGCGGCGTGTTGTTGGGCAGCAGTTCCCAGTTGCGGTTGTCGGTGCTGGCCACGGTGCCAGTGCGCATGATGCGCTTGAGCTCGCTGGGCGGCAGATTGGCCACGTCGGCCACTGCGGCTTCGAGCGCTAGCTGGATTTCGGCCAGCGCGGGAATCGGCACCCACAGCGGCAGCTCTTCGTCGAGCACGTGGTCCTCGCGCACATAGGCGTGCGCCAGCACGTAGTCGCCGAGCTGCTGCGAGCTGCGCAGGCCGGCGCAGTGGCCGATCATGAGCCAGGCATGCGGGCGCAAAACTGCGATGTGGTCGGTGATGGTCTTGGCGTTGGAGGGGCCGATACCGATGTTGACCATGGTGATGCCGCTGCGGTCGGCCCGCATCAGGTGGTAGGCCGGCATTTGCGGCAAGCGGGGCGGCGGGGTGTTGCCCCCACGGTCGCACACTGCGTGTGCTTCCTGCCCCCCAATGGGGCCGTGCTCCGCCTTGGGGCGGCCCGGCGGCTGCGCACCCAGGGCGTCGATGGCCTCGGCGCTCAGGCCGGTGCGCCGCGTCACCAGGTTGCCGGGCTCCACAAAGGCGGTGTACTCGCTGGCCGGGTTGGCCATTTCGGCGTGGCCCAAGCGGATGAACTCGTCGATGTAGAACTGGTAGTTGGTGAACAGCACGAAGTTCTGGAACCACTCGGGCGCGGTGCCGGTGTAGTGGCGCAGCCGCTGCAGCGAATAGTCGACCCGGGGCGCGGTGAACAGCGCCAGCGGCTGGGCCTCGCCCGGGCGCGGCTCGAAGGTGCCATTGGCGATGCCGTCGTCCATCACCGTGAGATCGGGCAGGTCGAACACATCGCGCATCAGCGCGCGCCGCTCGGCACCGAGCTGGCCTTCCACGTGTTCGTGTTCCGCAAATGAAAAGTGGATCGGGATCGGTTGGGTGCTGGTGCCCACCTCCAGCTCGCCGCCATGGTTGTCCAGCAGCAGCTCGAACTGCTTGTGCAGGTAGGGGCCAAAGAGATCGGGGCGGGTCAGGGTGGTCTCAAACCGGCCTGGGCCAGCGACAAAGCCGTAACTCAGGTGCGGCGATCCCTGCTTTGCCGCGCGCTGCGTGTGCAGGCGCACGAACGGATAGCAGGCGCGCACGCGGGTCTGGCGAAAGTCGCCACCCGCCACAAACTCGCGCATCGCCAGCCGCAGATGCTCCACGCCGCGCTGGTAGATGGCTTGCACCTGCGCCAGGGCGGCGGCAGGCTCGCGGTAGAAAACAGGGGCGGTAAAGTCGGGTGTTTTGTACATGGCACCTATTGTGGCCCTGCACTGTGACACCCCAGGATGTTCGACGCCGCCTCCTCTTTTCCACCGAACCAGGCTGGCCTGGCTGAAGCGGTCGCGGCGCTGGCGACGTCGCTTGGCTGCGGCCTGTTGGTGGGCATCGAGCGCGAGCGGCGCAAAGGCAGCGGCCCGGGGCGGGCGTTTGCCGGTCTGCGCACCTTTGCGCTCACCTGCGTGGTGGGCGCGGTGGCAGCGCTCACCGGCCTGCCCGGGCTGGTGGTCACGGGCGCCTTGCTGGTAGCAGCCCTGGGTCTGGTGGCCTACTGGCGCGACCGCTCCGAAGACCCGGGCGTTACCACCGAGATGGCGCTGCTGCTCACTTACCTGATCGGCGTGCTGTGCGCCTGGAGCCTGCCGCTGGCCGCTGGCCTGGCAGTCGGGCTCACCGCGATGCTGGCCTGGCGCGAGGCGCTGCACCGCTTCGTCAGCCAGTGGCTGCGCCCGGGCGAGGTGCGCGACGGCATCCTGCTGGCCGCGCTGGTGCTGATGGCGCTGCCGCTGGTGCCCAACCGGCCGTTCTGGGGGCCGGTGCTCAACCCATATGTGATCGTGCAGTTACTGGCCTTGCTGCTGGCCGTGCAATCGCTTGCCCACTTGAGCGGGCGGCTGCTGCGGGCGAGCGAGGCGGTGCTGGTTTCGGCGCTGGCCTCCGGCTTTGTGTCGAGCACGGCCACCATCGCCACACTGGGGCTGGCGGTGCGCGAAGGCCGTTCGGACGCGCGGCTGATGGCCGGTGGCGGCTTGATGTCTTGCGTGTCCACGCAGTTGCAGATCTTGCTGGTGGCCGCTGCGGTGCAGCCGGCCTGGCTGGCTGTGCTGTGGCTGCCCGCGTTGAGTGCTGCCTTGCTGGCTGCTGCCTGGGCGGGGTGGCTGGTGAAAGGCGTACCGCCCGAATCCAACGAGGGCGTGGTGTCGAGTCCGCGCGTCGAAGGCCTGCCCAACGCGGGCGAGGACCGCATGTTCAGCCTCTGGGGCGCCGCTGCGGTGGCCGCGCTGCTGGCCGGCATCCAGGCGCTGGTGCATGCGCTGGACCTGTGGCTGGGGCAGGCAGGCCTGGTCGCCGGCGCGCTGGTGGCCGCACTGGCCGATCTGCACGCCGCGCTGGCAGCGGTTTTCAGCTCATCCGGCGCCGAGCTCGGGCCCACCGCGGCGATTCCCGTGATGGGCGCACTGGTGGTCCACGCCGGCAGCAAAAGCGTCACCGCCGGACTGGTGGGGCGCTGGCCGTACCTGCGCTGGCTGGCGCCCGGGCTGTGGGCACACACCGCGCTTTGTGTGGCGCTGATCTGGTGGATGGTGTCCTGAAGCGGTCCAGCCCCTTCCAGTGAGGCGGAGCAAGGGTCAGGGACGACGCCAGACCGCTTTCTGGGCGGTTCAGCCCCTCGATTGCCATGCCGTCGGTCCTGAGCCTGCCGAGGGGCCCACACAGTGGCGCAGCGTCGGGGGCAACGATCCGGCGCCGGGCCGCCCCAAGCCGGATCAGCCCCTCGGGGGGGCAGCGACCCGCGCAGCGGTGGAGCGTGGGGGCCTCAGTTCCGCGTGGCCTCGCGCATGGTCACAAACTCCTCGGCCGCCGTCGGGTGGATGCCGATGGTGCTGTCGAACACCGCTTTGGTGGCGCCCGCCTTCATCGCCACCGCAAAGCCCTGCACGATCTCGCCCGCCTCCGGACCGACCATGTGCAGGCCGACCACCCGGTCGCTGGCTGTGTCCACGATCAGCTTCATCAGCGTGCGCTCGCTGCTGCCCGATAGCGTGTGTCTGAGCGCCTTGAACTCGCTGCGAAACACGGTGATGGCGCCAAATTTCTCGCGCGCTTCCTGCTCGCTGTGGCCCACGGTACCGATGTTGGGGTGGGTAAACACCGCCGTGGGGATGAACTCGTAGCTCATGTCGCGCGGCGCCTTGCCTGCCGCCGGGCCGAACAGCTGGTCGACCACCACCATGGCTTCACCGAGCGCCACCGGCGTGAGTTGCACGCGGTTGGTGACATCGCCCACCGCGTAGATGTGGGGCACGTTGGTCTGGTAACGCTCGTTGACCATCACCTCGCCCAGGCCGCCCTGGGCCACGCCCACGGCGTCCAGCCCCAAACCTTCGACGTTGGGCACGCGACCGGTGGCGTAGAGCACCGCGTCTGCCATCACCATGCTGCCACCATCGCATTCCACGCGAAGGCCATCGGCCGTTTTTTGCAAGTCCACCACACCGGCATTGAGCCGCAGATCGACGCCGGACTTGATCATTTCCTGGGCGACGAAGTGGCGGATTTCGTCGTCAAAACCGCGCAGAACCTGCTCGCCTCGGTAGAGCTGCGTCACCTTCGAGCCCAGCCCGTTGAAGATGGAAGCGAACTCGCAGGCGATGTAGCCGCCGCCCACCACCAGCAGGCGCTTAGGGAAGGGTTTCAGGTCAAAGATCTCGTTGGAGGTGATGGTGTGTTCACGCCCTTGAAAGTGCGGTACGAAGGGGGTGCCGCCGGTGGCGATCAGTATGTGCTGGGCGGTGAACTGTTGGTGGCCTGGGCTGCCGTCGGCGTGCAGCGTGGCCAGGGTGATGGCGTGCTCACCGTCGAGGCGGGCAAAGCCGTTGAGAACCGTGACGCCCGAGCCGCTCAGCAGGTTGCTGTAAACGCCGTTGAGGCGGCCAATTTCTTTCGCTCGGTTGGTCTTGAGCGTGGACCAGTTGAGCAAAGGCTTCTCGCCTTCCCAGCCAAAGCCGTGCGACTCCTCGAAGGCCTCGCGGTAATGCGCCGCGTAGCTGTAGAGCTTTTTGGGAATGCAGCCCACGTTGACGCAGGTGCCGCCCAGCCCCTCGGTGCCCAGCATCTCGGCCAGTGCCACGCGCGCACCGCGCTGCGCGGCCATGCGCGCGGCACGCACGCCGCCGCTGCCGCCACCGATGACAAAAAAATCTAAGTCGAAAGAAGCCATTTGGAAAGTCCTTGTGTGATGTGTCAATGTTAGATGGCACAGAAAATCGCGGCATGAGCAACCTCAAAACCGTCCCTTCGCCCCTGACCGTTGTGCTCGGTGGCACCGGCGGGGTGGGCGCAGCGCTGGTGGGCGCCTGGCAAGCGCGCGGCGAGCAGGTGCTGGCCATCGGTCGGCGCACCGATCCCGCGCTTGACTACACCCAGCCCGACTCGGTCGCGTCCTGTGCCCAGGTGGTGGCCGATCGTCTGGCGCAGCGCGGCGAGACGCTGGCCCGGCTCATCGTGGCCACCGGTTTCCTGCACGGCGAAACCGCAGCGGGTTCCCGCGCCGAACCCGAGCGTTCCTGGCAGCACCTGGACGCCGACGCGCTGGCACACAGTTTCGCTGTCAATGCCATCGGCCCTGCCATGGTGATGCGCCATTTCCTGCCGCTTCTGCCACGCCAGGGACCTTGTCTGGCAGCTTTCTTCTCGGCGCGTGTCGGCAGCATCGGCGATAACGCGCTCGGTGGCTGGTACGCCTACCGGGCGGCGAAGGCCGCGCTGAATCAGCTGGTGCACACCGCCGCCATTGAACTCGCGCGGCGCAACCGAGAAGCCGTCTGCGTGGCGCTGCACCCGGGCACGGTGGACACGCCGCTGTCGCAGCCATTTGCCAAGACCGGACTGAAGGTGCGTCCGCCCGAGGCAGCAGCGGCTGAGCTGATTGCGGTCATGGAGAGCCTGAACACCGCTCAGACTGGCGGCTTCTTCGACCACGAGGGCAAACCTGTGCCGTGGTGAGCCTGTTACGCCCAAGCCCGTGTTAGCAGACAACGGGGAAGTTATCCCAGGGCGCCGCGGAACTGGCTTTGCCAGGCCGCCAGTGCCGCCCCCTCGGGGTGACGGCGAAGCCGGCGCGGGGGGTGAACAAAGCCTGCGGCGCGGGGCGTTAATACCGATAGATGCCACGACCCGTCTTGCGACCCAGCCAGCCAGCAGCCACCATCTCTTTCAGCAGCGGCGCTGGGCGGTACTTGCTGTCGTTGAATTCCGCCATGTAGACGTTCATCACCGCCAGGCACACATCGAGGCCGATCATGTCCGCCAGGGCCAGTGGGCCGATCGGCTGGTTGGTGCCGAGCTTCATGCCAGCGTCAATGTCTTCTGGTGTGGCCAGGCCTTCGGCGAGAACGAAAAAAGCCTCGTTGATCATCGGCACCAAGATGCGGTTGACGACGAACCCAGGCGCGTTTTTCACCGTGATCGGTGACTTGCCCAGGCGCTCGGCCAGCGCTTTCACCGCGTCGTGCGTGGCGTCGCTGGTCTGCAGGCCTCGGATGATTTCCACCAGCGCCATCATCGACACGGGGTTGAAGAAATGCATGCCGATGAAGCGGTCGGGGCGCTTCGTGGCGGCGGCCAGCTTGGTGATGCTGATCGAGCTGGTGTTGGTGGCCACGATCACATTGGCGGCCAGCAGGCCGTCGAGCTGCTGCAAGATCTTGACCTTGAGCCCTTCGCTCTCGGTCGCGGCCTCGATCACGAGCTGTGCGCCTTTGAGATCGTCGTAGTTGGTAGAAGTTTGGATCAGGGCGAGTGCGGCGTCCTTGTCAGCGACCGAGATCTTTTCTTTTTTGATCAGACGGTCCAGGCTGCCAGCAACTGTGGCCAAACCCTTGTCGATCGCAGCCTGGTTGATGTCGACCATCACCACGCGGATGCCGTGGGTGGCGCAGGCCTGGGCGATGCCGTTGCCCATGGTGCCCGAGCCAATGATGCCGACGGTCTGGATGGGGTTGCTCATGAAAAAATGCTCCTGTGGATGGACGAAGAATCGATGAGGACAATTTTGGCGTGGCACGCAAGGGGCTTGACCCAAGGGCAGTCGCCCAAGCGTCGACGCTAGGCTGGCATGCCTACTGGGGATTGGGGTGCTGTGCTAACTTGATTGGGATTGTCCTGCCTGGGCTGACGCCCGCCTGAAGCGGGCCAGCGAACAGGCAGCAAAAAACCCGATCTGGAGCAAACCAACCATGTACGACTACATCATCGTCGGCGGCGGTTCGGCCGGCAGCGTGCTCGCAGGCCGCTTGAGCGAAGACCAATCGATCCGCGTCGCTCTGCTTGAGGCAGGGCCAACTGACCGCAGCGTGTTGATCCACTGCCCGGCGGGTCTGGCACTGATGGCCAAGTACGAGCTCAACGGCTGGGGCTACAACACCGTGCCGCAACCGGGACTCAACGGTCGGCGTGGTTACCAGCCGCGCGGCAAGGTGCTGGGCGGATCAAGCTCGATCAACGCCATGGTCTACGCGCGTGGCGTCGCCTGGGACTACGACCAGTGGGCCGCTCGCGGCAACCCTGGCTGGTCGTGGGCCGATGTGCTGCCTTATTTCAAGCGCTCGGAACACAACGCGCGCGGCGCCGACGCGCTGCACGGTCAGGGCGGGCCGCTCCATGTGATGGATCTGCGCAGCCCGAACCCGTTTCTGCCCGCTTTTGTGGAGGCGGGCAAGCAGGCGGGCTACAAATACAACCCCGATTTCAATGGCCCCGAGCAAGAGGGCGTGGGCGCCTACCAGGTGACGCACAGGAACGGCGAGCGCTGGAGTGCCGCCAAGGGCTACCTCACACCGCATTTGGGCCGCTCCAACCTCACGGTCATTGCCCAGGCGCTGACCACTCGGGTGCTGACCGAGGGGGTGGACGGCCAGCCGCGCGCCATCGGCGTCGAGTACCGAGGCAATGGCGGACGTGGCAACGTGCAGACGTTGTCGCTCAAGCCAGGTGGTGAGGTGCTGCTTTGCGCAGGCTCGTTTGGCTCGCCCCAGTTGCTCATGCTCTCGGGCATTGGCCCCGCCGAGCACCTCAAGCAGCACGGCATTGCGGTGGTGCACGCGCTGCCCGGGGTGGGCGAGAACCTGCACGACCACCCCGACGTGGTCATCGTTGTCAACGCACCCAAGGTGAGCGACTTGTTTGGCCTGTCGCTCAAAGGCATGGTCAGCATGCTGCGCGGGGTGTTCGAGTGGCGGCGCAGCCGCAGTGGCCCGCTCACCACCAACTTCGCCGAAGGCGGCGGCTTCATCAAGAGCGCGCCTGAGGAAGCCATCCCCGACCTTCAGTGGCATTTCGTGGTGGGCAAGCTGGTGGACCATGGCCGCAAGACGGTGTTTGGCCACGGCTATTCCTGCCATGTGTGCCTGCTGCGTCCCAAAAGCCGCGGCACGCTGCGCCTGGCCAGCGCCGAGCCTCAAGCGGCGCCGCTGATCGATCCCGATTTTCTGAAACACCCCGATGACATGGCGCGGATGGTGCGCGGCTTCAAACTCACCCGACAGATGCTGCAGCAGAAAGCGCTCACCCGTTTCGGTGGTGTGGAGTCCAGGGCGTCTGCCTCAGCGCAGAGTGATGCGCAGATCGAGCAGTTCATCCGCAACCACGCCGACACCATCTACCACCCAGTGGGCACCTGCCGCATGGGCAGCGATGCGATGGCGGTGGTGGACGCGCGGATGCGCGTGCACGGGGTGGGTCAACTGCGCGTGGTCGATGCCTCGGTGATGCCGCAGGTGGTCGGCGGCAACACCAACGCGCCGGTGGTCATGATGGGAGAAAAGGCGGTCGATATGATCCGCGAAGATCGCCGCGCGGCGGTCACGGCGACCCCGATTTCCGCTCAACCCCTGGAGACCACCGCATGATTCTCGAACACGCCGATATCCGCATCGACCCGGCCCAGGCCGGTGCTTTCGAGGAAGCGATCGAGCGCGGGGCGCGCACCGTGATCTCAAACGCCAAAGGCTTCCAGGGCTTCAAAGTCAACCGCAGCATCGAGAGCCCTGGCCGCTACCTGCTCACCATCCACTGGGACACGCTGGAAGACCATACGGTGGGCTTTCGCGAGTCATCGGCATTCGCTGAGTGGCGCGCCATCGTCGGCCAGTTCTTCGCGGCGCCGCCGGTGGTGGAGCATTTCGAACTGGTGAGCAAGTCTTGACCCACCCCCGCGCCGCACCTGCGGCGCGTCACCCCCTCAAGGGGGCGGCACTGGCCGACTGGCAAAGCCAGATCGGCGGTGCCCTGGATCAAGACATCGCGAGCCGAAAAGGCGGTTGATCGGCAGGGGAGGTAAACCCAGAACGCCGCGGAACCGGCTTCGCCGGGCCGCCAGCGTTGCCCCCTGGGGGGGTGACGCCGAAGGCGGCGCGGGGGGAGGGGTGAAGTCACCCCTTTCTCATCAGCGTCGACTTCCCAAACAGGCTCTCGATCAGATCCACCGCCACTTCGGCGGTGCGGTTTCGCACATCCAGCGCGGGGTTGAGCTCCATCACGTCCATCGAGGCCAGTCGGCCGGTGTCGGCGATCATTTCCATGCAGAGCTGGGCTTCGCGGTAGGTCGGGCCGCCGCGCACGGTGGTGGCCACGCCCGGGGCCACTTCGGGATCGAGGAAGTCGACGTCGAAGCTCACATGCAGATGGGTGTTGTCGTCCATGCCGCTGAGCGCCTGCTCCATGGTGTGGCGCATGCCCATCTCGTCGATGTAGCGCATGTCGAACACCTCCAGCCCGTGCTCGTGCACGAAGCGCTTCTCGCCCGCGTCCACGCTGCGTATCCCGATCTGGCGCACCACCGACGGCGAAATGGCTGGCGTGGTGCCACCGATGCCGGTGAGTTCGGCCGGGCCGAAGCCGCACAGCACAGCCACCGGCATGCCGTGGGTGTTGCCGCTGGGCGTGAGCATGGCGGTGTTGAAGTCGGTGTGGGCGTCGAGCCAGATCACGCGCAGCTGCTTGCCGGTGTCCCGGCAGTGGCGTGCTACCGCGCTGATTGAGCCAATGCCCAGGCAATGGTCGCCACCCAAGACCACGGGCATCGCCCCTTGTGCCAAGGCCTTGCGCACCGCGGTGTGCAACGTCTCGTTCCAGGCCGCTACCTCGCGAAGGTGCCGGTAACCTTCAGCAGGGGGTTGCCAAGGATTCGCAGGCCCGCTCAGGTTGCCACTGTCGTGCACCTGAAGCCCATGGCTCTCCAGCACCGCCGCCAGTCCGGCCACACGCAGCGCCTCTGGGCCCATGGATGCGCCGCGCGCACCCGCGCCGATGTCGGTTGGTACACCTATCAAATGAATGGTTTTTTGCATGGCGCCATTTTGAGGCCAGCGCGGCAGCGGCATAGGGGTGGCTGGTCAGACCTTGTGCGCGGACCTTGGCGGTGTCGGGGTAGACGAAGGCCAACGCCACCGCGGCATTGCCGATCCGACAAAGGCCAACAGCAGCCTGTCCCAGCGGTCAACCGATGGGCGCAGGTGCAAAACAACTTGGCCAGCACACGCACTGGCGTCTTTTTCGCCATGGCCCCAGGCGCCCTGCCATCAGGCCCCCAAGACGGCGCAGGTCTTGGGCGGGCGCCGCTGCCCGACAATGGAGGCCTCCGGTGCAAGGCGCCGTCTTGCGCGCCGCGAGCGCTTCTGCCGATGCACCCTCCCGCCCCCGATTTCTGGACCGCTTGCGGCATTCACCACCTGCAACGCAACGCCCGCGGCTGGCTGCAGCCGACCGATGCGTATTGGCGTCTCTGGCTGGAGCGCCCCGAGCTGGCGTTGGTGGAAGAATCCTGTGCCGCCGAGCAGGCCTTGCATGCGGCCTTGGTGAACGAACCCGGTCGGGCCGTGTCAGCGGCTGAGTTGGCGGCTTTGCAGGACGACGACGCGCGGGCCAACCACCAGCTGTTCCTCGACTTTCGCGACACGGTCACCGCAGCGGGCTCGCTGGAGGCCGCCTACGCCGGCTTCTTTCGCGCCGGCTCGATCCAGATCCCGCCGCTGTTTCTCGACCTCATGGTGCAGGCCATTGTGTGCAACCTGCTGCAGGGCGCCAACACAGAAGCACATGTCGACGCCTGGACCTGGCGCGCCGCCGAGCTGCTGTTTCGCCGGCAGCGGGTGCAGGTGCAAGACGGCCGTGTGCTCAGCGGCGATGCGCAGGTATTGGACATGCTGAGCGAGACCGGCGGGCTGGGCGAGGTGGGGCGGCTGCTGATGCAGGGCGGCGCCAGCCTGACACCGGTGCAGGTTGAGGTGCTCGGCGAGGACAGTGCCAAGCGTTACCTGGCCAGTCGCACCGGGCCGGGCCGCTTCAACTTTGTGCTCGATCTCACCCACGAGGTGCGCAACGAATTGCCCCACGGCCTGACGCTGACCATGACGCGATCCCGCTCCGGCTTGAGCGCGCTGGCCCGGGTGCTGGAGCGCTGGGTGGCCCACTTCCATGGCACGCCGGTGCAGATCGAGCCCGAAGCGCGCGTGGACGATCCGGCCTGGCGCTGGCATCTGGGACTGGACGTGGAGTCAACCCAACTGCTCAACGATCTCTACACCGGCCAGGCGGTGGCGCCCGAGCGGCAGGCGCGTTTGATCAGTTTGTTTCGGTTGCGCTTCATGGATCCGGCCGTGGTTCGCGAAGACGTGCGCGGCAAGCCGGTCTATCTCGGGCTGGCAATGGCGCCGGACGGTTCGCTCAAGCTCAAGCCGCAGAACCTGCTCATCAACCTTCCGCTGTCGAACGCCAGCTGAACTGAGCGACGCACTCAGGCGCGCGGCAGCTCGATGTTGAAGGTGGCGCCTTCATCGGGCGTGCTCTGGGCCCAGATGCGGCCTTCCATGCGCTCAACCGCCTTTTGCACCATGGCCAAGCCGATGCCGGTGCCCGCGATCTGATCGGGTCGGTGCAGGCGCTGGAAGATGGCGAAGATGCGGTCGTGGTGCTTCATGTCGAAGCCCATGCCCCGATCGCGCACCGACAGCCGCACCAACGGCCCCAGCATGCGGGCTTCGATCTCGATTTCGGGCGTCTGCCTCGGGCGGGTGAACTTCATCGCGTTGTCGACCAGGTTGCGCAGCACCATGGCCAGCCCCTGAGGATGCGCCATCGCCGCGAGATCCGGGGCGATGTTGACGCGCACCCGTGCCTGCTGGGCTTCCAGCTCGTTGCGCATGCCATCGAGCACCTCGCTGACCGAATCCGTCAGCCGCAGCGGCACCAGTCCCCGCCCCAGTTCCTCGATGCGGCAGTAGGCCAGCAGGTCGCTGATGAGTCGGGCCATGTGCATCGTGGCGCGCTGAATGCGGTTGAGGTAGTTGCGGGCTTCCTCGTTCATGGTGTCGCCCTGTTCATCCAACAGCAGCGAAGCAAAGCCTTCCACGCTGCGCAGCGGCGACTTCAGGTCGTGCGACACCGAGTAGGCGAACGACTCCAGCTCCCGGTTGGCCTGGCTCAGGCGCTTGACGCTGATGTCGAGCTGCTGGGTCCGCTCGGCCACCCGCTGCTCCAGTTCGGTGGCGAGATCTCGCAGCTTCGCCTCGGCGGTGCGACGCTCGGTGACATTCACCAGCATCTGCGCAAACAGATGGAGCAGGGTGAGGTCTTCCTCGCTGTGGGCGCGCTGCACGCGGACTGAATCAAAGCCAACAAAACCCAAGCAGGTACTGCCAGCGCTCATGGGAAGCGTGGTCATGCTCTGGATCCCATGCGCTACAAGCATCTGGCGTGTGGGACCCTGCTCCAGTGCTGTCACATCCTGCACCGTGTATGGCCGCCCGACCTGATGCGATGGCCACTCAAGCATCTCTGCGATTGGCAGCGCCTGAAGATCGGGCCTGACCGTCGGGATACCGAGTGCACACCACTCGTGGGTGTTGACCGCGATGCCATGCGCCAGATCGTAGGCAAAGATGTAGGCCCGATCGGCGTTGAGAAACACGCCAATATCGGCCAGGGCTCGCTCGATGCCTTCGTCGATCTGCTCGATCGGCAGGTTGATGAAGCTGCTCGCCAGACTCGCCTGCAACTGCATGAACTGGTCAAGCCTTCGCTGCTGGCTGCGCAGCACCTCGCGCTCGGTGATATCGCGCGTGATCAACATGCAATGATCGCTGTCGGGAATTCGTGCCCCACGGGCATTGAAATGCCGCCGGCCAAGGCTGGGCAGGTCGAGTACGTACTCGAAATCGCAGAGCTGTCCCTGGTGCGCTTTCTGCAATTCTTTTTCAATCAGCGCCGCCACATCGCTCGGTACCACCTCGGCGACGGTTTTGCCCAGAAACATGTCGGACGGCGTGTACAAGCCTTCGTCCTCCAAGCCGTGATAGTGGACGAATCGATTGCTGGCGTCGATCACGAACAAGCGGTCCTGCAGCACCTCGAAAATGCTTTCTAACATGGCGCCCCGTTCGCGAATCGCACCCTCTGCGCGTTTGAGTTCGGAGATGTCGACACAAGAGCCGATGAACCCCACCGGTTGCTGGTCGGCATCGAGCTGTGGCAGGCCTTGCTCCATCACCCAACGAAATTCCCCGCTGTGGTGGTGGAGCCGGTATTCATGAGAAAAGGGCTGGCGTTTCGCCAGCGCGAGAAGCACCGCTTGGCGCCGCTCTGCCACATCGTCGGGGTGAATGTCTTGCGACAGGCCATCGGCCATGACATCTGACTCAGCCCGCCCGGTGAATTCCACCCAGCGCCTGTTCACCCAATCGACCCGACCCAGCAGGTCGGCGGTCCAAAACAGCACGGGCGAAGCGTTGGCCACCGTGTCCAGCCGCTGCAAGGTCTGCCGCTGCGACTCCGCCAGCGCACGCCGCTCGGTGATGTTGAAGGTGGTGCCCGCCATGTAGGTCGCACGTCCCGCATGATCGCGAAACGCCTGGCCGGTGCTTTCGAACCAGTGCACCTGTCCCTGTGCATCCCGCAGCCGGAAGCTGACGTTGTAAGGCTTGTTGTTGCGAAGATGGTCCTTGAGCGCTTGCGTCACCTGAGCACGGTCTTGCAGCAGCATGATTTCACTGGTTTTCTTGGCAAACGAGCCTGCGGGCACAGACGTGTACCCGAGCTGCGCCAGAAAGGAAGGCGCATAGCGCAACCGATCTGTTTTCAGGTCCCAGTCCCAGACGTTGCCCGAGTCGAGCGCCAGCTGGAAACGCCGCTCGCTGAGCGACAGCGCGCTCAGACTGTGGCTCAGGCGCCAGCCCGCCAGTGCGATGCCCAGGCTGAGCAGCAGCGAAAAACCTGCCCAATAGGGCAAGCGCTGGCTCCACACCGCCAGCGCGGTCTGGGTGCTGGCGCCGTACACCAGAACCAGCTGGTCGGCCGGGCCGCTCAGCCGCTCGTACGCCACGCGGCGTGCCACACCATCGAGCGGGCTGATCACATCGACCACACCCGTGGGATGCTGCGCGGCGCGGCTCACCCAGGCGGCGGTCACGGTCGCACCCAATTCGGGATTCACGCGCGGCGCACGTGCCAGCAGCGTGGCGCTGCCGTCGGTGTTCATGCGAAACAGCGAGACCCGGTCGTCTTCCTTGCGGCGCTCGCTCTGCAGCCAGCGCTGAAGTGCATCGAATCTCAGGCCCACCACGTAGCCGACAACACCCTGGGTGTTGGGGTCGGCGCGCCAGACCAGCGGCACCATGCCTTTGTCTGGAAGGCCCACGGTGTTGCCCACGCCCCAGCCTGCCTCAGCGGTTTGTGCAAGTAAGCGAAGTGATCGGGTTTGCAGGTCTGCCGGGCTGTCGCTCGGCCCAATGAGCGCAATGTCCTGGTTGTCGGGTCCGATCGCCTGCAGCCCGAAGGGCAATGGCAGAGCAGCCAACAGTTCGGCTTGCAACTGCGCCAGTTCAGCGGAAGGCGTTTGCAGCGGTTGCGAAGATCCCGGCTGGCGTCGGTCACTGAACTGGTCAATGGCGGTGCGAGCCACGGTGAGCGACTGCTGCAGATCGGTGGCCAGCCGGTGGGCGCCACGTACCGCGAGTTCGGTGGTCTCGCTGAGTGCCCGCTCGCGCTCTGACCACAGAAAGCTGGCAGTGGCGCCAAGCACCAGGGCGATCGCGCCCAGCCTGGTGGCGATCAGCAGCCCACTACCCAACTGCGTTGCCTGCACAGCATTCGCGTCTGGGATCTTGCTGACGGGTGGTTGTGCGGCTTCGGGCATGGGCGAACCAGTGAGTTCGCGCGAGTTTAATGTCCTATCGCTTTGTCAGACTGCGGAAAAGCGCCCCAAAAGTGGCCATTTGTGGATCGACCGCGCGTGAACCGACCGCAGCCTTCGAGCCGCTACCTGCCCTTGTCGATTCACATGTTGCGCCGGTACTGCCCGCCCACCTCAAACAGGGCGCTGGTGATCTGGCCCAGACTGCACACACGCACCGCTTCCATCAGCACGTCAAACACGTTGCTGTTGTGAATCACGGCTTGCCTAAGCTTCTCCAGCATGGCGGGCGCCTCGGCCGCGTGACGGCTGTGGAACGCGTGCAGACGGGTGAGCTGGCTTTGCTTTTCTTCGTCGGTGGAGCGCGCAAGTTCCAGCGTGTCGGAAGTGGGATCGCCATGCGGATTGCGGAAGGTGTTGACGCCGATGATGGGGTACTCGCCGGTGTGCTTCAGCATCTCGTAGTGCATCGACTCGTCTTGGATCTTGCCGCGCTGGTAGCCAGTTTCCATTGCCCCCAAGACGCCGCCGCGGTCGGCGATTTTTTCGAACTCTGTCAATACCGCTTCTTCCAGCAACTCGGTCAGCTCGTCGATGATGAAGCTGCCCTGGTTCGGATTCTCGTTCTTCGCCAGGCCCCACTCGCGGTTGATGATGAGCTGGATCGCCATCGCGCGGCGCACCGACTCTTCGGTCGGCGTGGTGATGGCTTCGTCAAACGCGTTGGTGTGCAGGCTGTTGCAGTTGTCGTAAATCGCGATCAGCGCCTGCAGTGTGGTGCGGATGTCGTTGAACTGGATTTCCTGCGCGTGCAAGCTGCGCCCGCTGGTCTGGATGTGGTATTTGAGCTTTTGGCTACGCTCATTCGCGCCGTATTTTTCGCGCATCGCGACGGCCCAGATCCGGCGCGCAACGCGGCCTAGCACGGTGTATTCCGGGTCCATGCCGTTGCTAAAAAAGAAGCTCAGGTTCGGCGCGAAATCATCGATTTGCATGCCGCGTGCAAGGAAGGCCTCAACGAAGGTGAACCCGTTTGACAGCGTGAAGGCGAGTTGCGAAATCGGGTTTGCGCCAGCCTCGGCGATGTGATAACCGCTAATCGATACCGAATAGAAATTGCGCACTTTGTTCTGCACAAAATACTGCTGAATGTCGCCCATTACCTTGAGCGAAAACTCGGTGGAAAAGATGCAAGTGTTCTGGCCCTGATCTTCTTTCAGGATGTCTGCCTGCACGGTGCCGCGCACGTTTTCCAGTGTCCACGCCTTGATCTTGGCGAGCTCGTCGTCGGTCGGTTCGCGTTTGTTGTCAGCGCGGAATTTGGTGAGCTGCTGCTCCATCGCGGTGTTCATGAAGAACGCCAGGATGGTCGGTGCCGGGCCGTTGATTGTCATGGAGACGGAGGTGTTCGGCGCGCAAAGATCAAATCCGTCGTAGAGTACTTTCATGTCCTCCACCGTGGCGATCGACACGCCGGAATTGCCGACTTTGCCGTAAATGTCTGGGCGAACGGCAGGGTCGTTGCCGTACAGCGTGACGCTGTCGAAGGCGGTGCTCAGGCGCTTGGCCGGCAGGCCAGCGCTGACCATCTTGAAGCGCCTGTTGGTTCTGAACGCGTCACCCTCGCCGGCAAACATGCGCGTCGGGTCTTCGCCTTCGCGCTTGAAGGCAAAGGTGCCGGCGGTGTACGGGAAGCTGCCGGGCACGTTGTCCAGCAGCAGCCACTTCAGCAATTCGCCTTCGCATTCGTACCCTGGCAGCGCCACCTTTCGAATCTTGTTGCCCGACAGCGTGGTGTG
>JBBSDB010000014.1:0-24617 GCA_038249735.1 Burkholderiales bacterium | reverse complement strand
GGCTCAGTTTTGGAGGGAAAGGGATTGGCTGGCGTCGCCCACCGGGCTGGCCTTGCGCACCTCGGTCCAGTACATCCAGATCAGGGAGACCCAGACCACGCCGTACATCAACATGAAGGCGCTGGAGCGAATGCCGGTGAGGTCCATCAGGACGCCGAACAGGATCGGCAGGATGAAGCCGCCCAGGCCACCGGCCAGGCCGACGATACCGCTGATGGCGCCGATGTTGCCGGGGTAGTCGTCGGCGATGTACTTGAAAACGCTGGCCTTGCCAAACGCCATCGCGATGCCCAGAGTGAACATCAGCGCAGTGAAGGCGTAAACGTTCAGACCGATGTGAAAGGTCGAAGGGCCATCAACCGTCATCACGGTGAACTGCGTCTGCGGATACGACAGCAGGAACAGGCAGATCCAGCAGACCCACATGACCCACCAGGTCACGCTGTGGGCACCGTATTTGTCAGACATGACCCCACCCACCGCGCGCAGCACGCCACCGGGCAGCGAGAAACACGCGGCCAGCAGCGCAGCGATGCGAATGTCCAGCCCGTATTCGCCCACGTAGTACTGCACCATCCACAAGGAGAGCGCCACGTAGCCGCCGAACACGATGCTGTAGTACTGGCAGTACCGGAGCACCTTCGGATCCTTCAGCATCTTGAGCTGGTCCGTGAACTTCACGTTTGAGGGCACCAGATGCTTCGGGTCGCTGGCGCTGCCGAACCAGAAGACGATCAGCGTGATGAGCATGATGACCGCATAGACCTTGGGCACCATGGTCCAGCCAAACGCCACCAGAATGGCTGGCGCGACAAACTTGTTGACCGCCGCGCCCGAGTTGCCGGCACCAAAGACACCCATCGCCATCCCCTGGCGGTTCTTGGGGAACCAACGCGCCACATAAGGTGTCCCGACCGAGAACGAGCCGCCGGCCAGACCGAGCACCAGGCCAATCGTCAGGAAGTGCCAGTAGGCGGTGGCGTAGGCCATGAGCCAGATGGCGGGCACAGTGATGGCCAGCAACGAGGCCATCACGATACGGCCACCGTATTTGTCGGTCCAGATGCCCAGCGGCACCCGGATCAGCGAGCCCGAGAGCACCGGCATGGCCATCAGCAGGCCGAATTCGGTGGCGTTCAGGCCCAGCGTTTTCTTCAGCGGTATGCCGACCACGGCAAACATCATCCACACCATGAAACACACGGTGAAGGCCAACGTGCTGACGATCAGCACCGACCAGGCTTTCTTTTGGTTGCTCAGTTCAGAGGCCATGTTCTCTCTCCACAAGACATGGCTTGACTGTGCGACGCCAGCGCCGCGCTGAACATCCGTCGATGGGGCGGCGGGGTGGCGCCGGAAGAACGATGGGCAGGGACGTGGCTGTCGTTCGGAAGAACTATGTGGGGTATCGCCGGTGTGCGTTCTGGGGCAGACGGCAGACGCTCACCGTCGCGCGTGCCAATGCCGGCTGTTCCGTTCTTGGCAGCGGAGCGGCCGACCGCCGTGCCCTCAAAGGCGCATTAGGGTGCCGCTGCTTCGCGCACGGGTAGGTGTCAGGCGGGGGCAGCCGGTTCGTGCGCCAGCGGAAGACGAACGGTGAACACCGTTCCCGCGTCCTGCGACGACTGCACCGTGACCGAGCCACCATGGCCGACCACGATCTCGCGGACGATGAACAGCCCCAGGCCCAAACTGGACTTTGACAGTTCGCTGGCGTCCGCCTCTGGGCTTGTCGCACGCACCATGGGCTCAAAGATCTTCCGCAGCGCAGCGGGCGCAATGGGCCGGCCGAAGTTTTGCACGCGCACTTCAATGCCGTCTTCGTTGCCCGTGGCAATCAAAGAGATTGTCTTGTCTCGATCGCCGTGCTGAACGGCGTTGCTCAGCAGGTTCAACAGCACCTGGTGCAGCCTCGGTGCATCTGCCGAAATGACCAAATCGCCCGATATCTGTTCCTCGAAGCTTTGCTCGGGATTGCCTGCGCGAATCGTCTCCAAGGCTGTTGTGCAGATCGTCCTGAGGTCGCAAGCGGTTCGTGCCAATGGAATGCCAGAACCCAGCCGGGTGCGCGTGAATTCAAGCAAATCGTTGATCAACAAACCCATGGCTGTCGCGCAACGCTCAATCCGCATCGCCGCCGCTTGACGCGCTTCATCCGGCAGCGACGGCTTGAGCAGCAGGCGACCGGTCATGCTGATGGCTTGCAACGGGCTGCGCAGGTCATGCCCGAGGACGGCGAGGAACATGTCGCGCGACGTGGTCACCGCTGTTGAATAGCTTTCAATCGACGCGGCCAGCGCTTGGTCGATCGCCTCGTTGAACCGCATGATCTGCTCGATTTCCGAACTTCCTGTTGGGCCCACAACGGTCAGGTCGGCAGATTTCTGGCGCCTCCACAGCGCCAGAACGCTGGCGCGCAAGGCACGAAACTCAGCGACCAGTTGCACCAGGTCAAAGCCCGAGAGATGCCGCAGGGCGCCGTGTGCGATAGCGGCCTTGTCTGCACTGGTGTCCTGAGGGGCATTGCCCTGCGCCTTCGCAGCGCGCTCGTTTTCTGTCTCGCGCGTCTGCATGTCGGCCACCGTGGCCTGGAGCATCTCTCGGCAGTGGTCGCGCAGTGCCTGGCTGGACATGGTGTCCGCCACTGGCGAGAGTGTCTTGGCGAAGACCTCCCATTCGTCGACGATCGCATCTGTGTTTTGGCTGATGAATGCACTGAGGTTCATGGTGGGGACGTGAAAAGTTGGCGGCCCGAAGGGGGAAACAACATCACCCATGGGCAGGCGCTCGCTGTGCAGCGATGCCGTGAGGGTGACCAACCTTCAGCGAAGTGAAGGCTTGCAGGGTTCCCACCGCAGAACCTGTCGTGCCTTCGCAGCATCTGGCCTGTTGAGTCGACACCACCCCAGCAGGGCAATTCATGGCGGGGTCAAGGCTCGATTGACCTCATCAATCAGCGTTTCCAGCTGTTCGAGCTCAAACGGCTTGGGCAAGGCGCGCACATTCTTGCCGAGGGTGGCAACGTGATGACCGTGATCGTAGCCCGAGCACAGCACCACCCACTGCGCAGGCTTCTTGGCGACGACGATGCGCGTGAGATCTGTGCCCGACATCCCGGGCAGGCCGATGTCGGTCACGAGCAGGTCTGGCGGGCCTGCCGCCCAAGCGGCCAGCGCCGCCTCGCCTGTGGCAAGTGCGACGACCGCACGACCTGGGCCCGCCAGCATCTCAGCCATCGCGTCGCGCAGTTCCGGGTTGTCTTCGACATACATGATGCTCAAGGTTTTCATGCGGGACTTGGCCTTGAATGGGGTTTGACGGTGGAAACAAAAAGGGCTTCGAAAAAACCGAGCGAGCCACGAGGGTGTGATGCCTCGACGATCAGCTTCTGCGCCGATTTTGCAGGGCGGCGGCCCCTCTGAAGCGGCTATTCAGCCAGGGATGTCTTCGGCGTCAAGGGCGGGCGGGCGCATGAGGTCGTCGTCGATCCCCATGACCGCGCTGGCCCGCTGCACCGCCTGCCACAGCGGTGCCGGCATTTTCAGAATCTCTTCGGGCGAGTCGGCCTGCGCAATCCAGGCGCTGATCTGGTGGTGCTGATCGGCAGTCAGCAAGGCCAGGTTGAGCATCTCGTCAATGGTTTTCATCGCTTCGTCAGGTAATGCTTGTCAAATGCGTCTGAGCCATTGCACCACGACGGAACGGCTCACATGCTGTCACAAATGAATGGCTGTGACGGCCGCGGTGGTCATTGATCAAGTGACTGGATCGCGCAAACCAGCCTGTCACTGAGGGCCCGTGCGGCGCCGTGGCATGGGGGTTGGGCCACTGGCGCCAACGCTTCAGGCCAAACCCGCAGCCACTGCCAACACCGCCGCGTGTACCCGCGTGCTCACGTTCAGCTTGCGCAGGATGTGTTGCACATGAATTTTCACGGTGGTTTCGGCAATGTCGAGTTCGCGTGCGATCAGCTTGTTGCTGTTCCCACGCGCGATCAGTGCCAGGATCTCGCGCTCGCGCGGTGACAGCGATTGCAGCGCCCCGCCCTCTTCGCGCAGCTCAGGCAGCCTCTCCAGCGGCGCAGCCGCGCTGTCGGCGGCGGGGCGATTGCGAAAGGCTGAGACCAGCTTGGTCATCATCTCCGGGCTCACCACCGAGTCGCCATCCAGCACCCTCACGATCGCTTCGCACAGCCGGTCGGACTCCACCGTTTTGAGCAAATAGCCGTCGGCGCCGGCCTGCAGCGCGGCCGACAGGTCTTGCGCGTCTTCGCTCACGGTGAGCATCAGGACACGCGCGAGGGGCGCGGCTTCCTTGAGGGCGGGGATCGCGTCAACGCCACGCACACCGGGCAGGTGGTTGTCGAGCAGGATCGCATCGGGGGCGCTGTGCGCCAGCTGGCGCAACGCCTCGCCCACATCGCCCGCTTCGCCGCTGACCTCGAAGCGTCCGTCTTGTTCCAGCAGGGCCTTGAGGCCGCGGCGAAACAGGCTGTGGTCATCGACCAGCAGGAGGCGGATGCGGGGCGGTGTGGGCTGGTTCATTCGGCGCTCTTAGACAGGGCGGCTGATGGGGGATGCAGATTCACAACGGTGGCCACCGGGTTGCCAGCCACCGGATGGGGCGGCAGCGTGAGGACGACCGCCGTTCCCTGCGAGCTGCTGGATGCGAGTGCGACGCGCGCACCGATGCGTTCGGCGCGCTCGCGCATGATTTTCATGCCCACATGGGATTCACCATGCTCCCGTTCGGCGTCAAACCCGCGCCCGTTGTCCCGCACGGTGAAGCGCCATCGCTCGCCTTTGTCCACCTCCAGGCTCACCTGGCTGGCCTGGGCGTGCTTGCGCACGTTGGACAGAGCTTCCTGCAACACATGCAGCACCTGCACCTGCACATCGGGTGGCAGCGGCAGACCGGTGCCGCGGATCTGCAGGCGCGAGGGCAGGCCGGTCTGGTGCTGGAACTTTTGCAGGGTTTCCTGCAACGCGCTCTCGATGTTTTCGGTGTTGGTCCGGGTGCGGAAATGCACCAGCAACTCCCGCACATCGCCAATGCTCTCGCGCAGGCCTTCGTCGAGCTCGTCGAGCGTGGACTGCACCTTCTCCGTTTGTTGCCGGTCGATCGCGTTGCGCAACAGCTGCGACTGAATCTTGAGAAACGCCAGCGACTGGGCAATGGAATCGTGCAACTCGCGCGCCAGCAGCGAGCGCTCTTCGCCCACCGCCGCCTCGCGCTCCAGCGCCTTGGCGCGCAGACCTTCGAGGGCGCTGGCGAGGTGGCTGGCGAGCGCGTCCAGCAACTCGGTTTCGTCGGCGCTGAGTTCCACGGGCTTGCGAAAGAACAGATCGATTTCGCCAATCAGCCGCTGCTGCAAGCGCACCGGCACACTCACCAAACTCTCGTAGCCGGCCTTGGCGCAATGGCGCATGGGCTCGGCATCGTGGCTGTGGATCGGGATCACACGAATGCGCGCGTCGGGCTGGAGGTTGCCGCAGGCGCAGGCCCCTGCGATCAGGCTGCGCTCTTCTTCGAGCATGTCGGCCGGCAAGGCGTCGGAGGCGAGCATGAGGTAGCGCTGGTTGGCATCGTCCGACCAGCGCACCGCCACCGCGTCAGCGCCCATCACCGCGCGCACCCGCTGGGTGAAGCCGCGCGAGAGCTCTTCGATGGTGCTGGCGCGGGCGAGGAAGGCGCTCACCTCGTAGAGCGCTTCAAGCCGCGCACGCTGCGCCTCGATGCGAACGGTTTTGCTCTGCACCTGGGCCTCCAGCCCACCATAAAGCGATTCCAGGGTGACAGCCATGCGGTTGAAGCCCGCCGCCACTTGGCCAAACTCGTCCTGGGTGTCGACATCGACCCGGGTGCGAAATTCTCCTGCCTCGATGTGTTCCAGGCCTCGGCGAAGCTGCGCCAGCGGGTTGATCACATACATGTAGCCGGTGTAGAGCAGGATCACCGCGCTCAGGACGGCCAGCGCCATCATCACCAGCTGGAACAGGTTGAGGATGGCGGTGTAACCCGAAAGCTGCTTCTCGATGGCGGACACGAAGCGGTCGGTGGCAGCCACAAAATCGTCCGCCAAACGCTGCGAGCCGAGCGAATCAAGGCCATCGGCTTGCAGCCACTGCGTCTTCTCGACTTGCCACAAAGCCTCCACCTGCGCGAACTCTTGGCGCACCCCGTCGTCCCAGGGCACGAACAGGGGCCGGCTCGGATCGCCATTGCGCAGCAGGGTCAGACTTTCGTCGAACTCGGCCACCATCGTGGCGATGGGCTCGGGCGGCAGGTGCGCCTGCACCGCACTGGCCAGGCGCCAGGTCTGCATGCGCATGCGCCCGGCCTCGTTGACCGCCGCCGCGCCACCTTCAAGCTGCCAGGTGACCCACAGCGTGAGGCCGATCGAGGTCAGGGCGAGCAACAAGAGCGCTGCTCCGATTCGCATGAGCTTGGTGGAGAGGGAGGCGGTGCCGCTCATGGGCATAGGTTAGCGGGTTTCAGCAGCCGCTCACCAGGGGTCTTGGCGCCAGCCGGTGGCACCAGATGTTCATGTGGCAGCATGCACGCGGCTGCTGCGAGATGCGTTGAGGCTGAGAGGTGTCGCCTGCGGAGCGCCTTTGCCCTGCATCAATCCATCAAGCCCTTGGGCACCTTGTCAGCCTTGTTTTCCACCGGGTTGGCAGCCAGCCAGTTGGGCGCGTACTGGCGCATGAACTCTTTGGCTTTTACCATGCGCACCGTGAGCCAGGCGCCATAGGCGCCCTCATTGAGCACCACCGGCATGCGCTTTTCGGCACCGGGCTGCTGGTAGCGGCGCAGCAGCGCGTGGTTGTTGGCGTTCACCGTCAGCAGCGTGTAGCTCAGGATGGTTTCACCCTCTGCGCCGGTCCAGCTGGCCCACAGACCGGCCACACCCATGGGCTGGCCGTCGATGCGGGAGATGCGCGTGGGCAAGGCTTTGCCACCGCGCCAGTCGTCTTCAAAAAACGCCGCCATTGGCACGATGCAGCGCTGGCCCTTGACCCAGGCATCGTGAAAGGCGCGGGTGGTGGAGACCGTTTCTGATTTGGCGTTGACCAGTTTGGTCGCGCGCAACTTGGCATCAGATGCCGACTTCACCCAGTGCGGCACCAGTCCCCACTGCGCGGTCACCAGTTCGCGCGCAGGCGGCGCGGTGTCGGGTGGGGGCGTCTCGGCCCCGCTGGGCTGTGTGGGTTCATCGGGCGCAGCTGTCACGGCGCGGATGAAGTGGCCGGTCTTGCGCGGCCACATGTGGCGCTCTGCCACGTCGGGGGGCGGCGCGACACCAAACACCTCGCGGTAGGGGCTGGTCGGGGGCAGGGTCTCGTAGTGCGGGCTCATGGGCCGATGGTAGCGGTGCACCACACGGCATTGGCATCGAAACAAGGCTTCTGGCGCCCACCTCACGCGCACCCCCAGCAGTGACAAACAGACTGCCGCACCACACCAGGCGCGGCGAAGCGTCCGTTCAGGCGGGCACAGGCTCGCGCATCGCCTGCGCCGCGATGTCGAGCGAGCGCAGTCGCAGCGCCGGGTCGAACACGTCGCTGACCAGCAGAAACTCGTCGGCTTGGGTGGCGTCGGCGAGCTGCTGCAAGCCTTCGCGTACCGTCTCTGGCCCGCCGATCACCGCGCAGGCCAGGAAGTCGGCGATCGCGGCCTGGGCTTGTGGGTCGAGGTGGTCCATGAAACCCTCCACCGGCGCTGGCAACTGGCCGCGCCGCCCGGTCAGAATGCCCAGCACGCGCTGGTAGGTACTGCTGGCGAGATACTGGGCTTCGGCGTCGGTGGGCGCGCCGATGAAGGGCACGCCGACGATGGCATAGGGCTTCGCCAGCACCGCTGAGGGGCGAAAATTCTGCCGGTACATGGCGAGTGCCTGCAGCAGGTAGCGCGGCGCGAAGTGCGAGGCGAACGCGTAAGGCAGGCCGCGCTCGGCCGCGAGCTGGGCCGAGAACAGACTGGAGCCCAGCAGCCAGATCGGCACCTGGGTGCCCGCGCCCGGCATGGCCACCACTTTCTGGCCCGGCTGCATGGGCCCCAGCAAACGCTGCAGCTCGGTGACATCGCGCGGAAAGTCTTGCTCGGTCTCCGGCCGGTCGCGGCGCAGCGCGCGCATGGTCTGTGGGTCGGTGCCGGGGGCGCGGCCCAGTCCGAGGTCGATGCGGTTCGGGTACAGCTCGGCCAGCGTGCCAAAGGCCTCGGCCACCACCAGCGGTGCGTGGTTCGGCAGCATCACGCCCCCCGAGCCGACGCGGATGCGCTGCGTGGCACCCGCGATGTGGCCCACCAGCACAGCGGTGGCCGAGCTGGCGATGCCGCTCATGTTGTGGTGCTCGGCCAGCCAGTAGCGGGTGAAGCCCAGACGCTCAGCGTGTTGCGCCGTGCGCCGAGCGATAGCCAGCGCCTCGGCCACGGTGCCGCCTTCGCGGACCGCCACCAGGTCGAGCAGGGAGAGACGGATGTCGTGCAGGTGTTTCATGTCGTCCATTGTCGGCTCTGGGTGGTTTTCGTGCAGCCGCCGGCGTGTCTGCTGCGTGCTGGGCGCGCCGGACCGACTTCGATAAGCTGGAAGGTTCTGTCATTTCAACCATTTGCACCCATGACCACCCTTTTTGAACCACTCAAAGTCGGCGCCCTCGACCTGCCCAACCGCATCGTCATGGCGCCGCTCACGCGCAACCGCGCGCCCAATGCCATCCCCACCCCGCTGATGGCCACCTACTACGCCCAGCGCGCCAGCGCCGGCCTGCTGATCACCGAGGCCACCGCCATCACCCACCAGGCGCAGGGCTACGCCGATGTGCCCGGCCTCTACGGCACCGAGCAGCTTGACGGCTGGAAGCGCGTGACCCAGGCGGTGCACGACGCGGGCGGGCGCATCGTGGTGCAGCTCTGGCATGTGGGCCGCGTCTCGCACAGCCTGCTGCAACCGCACAACGAGGCGCCGGTGGCGCCGTCGGCCATCACCGCCAAAACCAAAACGGTGTTGATGAAAGACGGCGTACCCACCTTCGTGGAGACCTCCGAACCCCGCGCCCTGCTGGCCGAGGAAATCCCGGGCATCGTGCAGAACTACCGCCACGCCGCGATGCAAGCGCTCGCCTCTGGGTTCGACGGTGTGGAGATCCACGCAGCCAACGGCTACCTCATCGACCAGTTCCTGAAAACCGGCAGCAACGAGCGCACCGACGACTACGGCGGCAGTATCGCCAACCGCGCGCGTTTCTTGCTGGAAGTGGTGGCCGCCGTGACCGACGCCATCGGTGGTGACCGCACCGGCATTCGCCTCTCGCCAGTGACCCCGGCGAACGACGCGATCGACGCCGACCCGCAGCCGCTGTTCGAGCACGTGATGAAGAAGCTGGCGGGCTACCAGCTCGCCTACCTGCACCTGATCGAGGGCGCCACCGGCGGCCCACGCGAAATGCCCGAGCGCCCGTTCGACTACGCCGCCATGCGCAAGGCCTACCGCACCGCCGGCGGCCAGGGTGCCTGGATGGTGAACAACGGCTACGACCTGCCCATGGCCAAAGATGCGGTGGAAGAAGGCGCCGATCTGGTGGCGTTTGGCAAGCCCTACATCGCCAACCCCGACCTGGTGGCGCGCCTGAAAGCCGGCGGCCCGTTCAACGCACCGGACAAATCCACCTTTTACGGCGGCGGCGCCAAAGGCTACACCGACTACCCGGCGCTGACCGACTGAACGCGATCGCCAGACTCCGTTCGAGCGGAGCCAGCCGATCAGCCCCACCTCCGGACGGAGCCCAGGCCCAGCCTGTCGATCATTCACACCATGAACCCCGAGACCATCGCCCGGGTCTACCCACTCGCGCTGTACGCCCACATCGCCTTCGTCATCGCCAGCGTCACGCTGTTTGCCGCGCGCGGCCTCGGTGTGCTGACCGGCCAGGCGTGGCCCATGCGCCAGGTGTGGCGCGGTGTGAGCGTGTGGGTCGACGTGGCGCTGCTCAGCGCGGGCGGCACCCTGTGGTACCTGTTGCAGTTCAACCCTTGGCACGACCACTGGCTCGGCGCCAAGCTGGTACTGCTGGTGGTCTACATCGGTCTGGGTACCTATGCGCTCAAACGGGCGCCCACGCGGGCAGCCAAGGCCGCTTTTTTCGTTGCGGCGCTGAGCTGTGTGGCCTTCATGGCGTCAATTGCGGTCCTGCACCACCCGCTCGGCTGGTGGTCCTGAGCGAGCGATGAGCAATCCCGTCCCGTCGCCCACCGCCACCCAGCTGCACAGGTCGCGGCTGATGCGCGGTCTGCTTTGGATCGCTGGCAGCGTGTCGCTTGTGCTTGGCCTGATCGGTGTGTTGCTGCCTGGCCTGCCCACCACACCCTTCATCTTGCTTGCCGCCGCTTGCTATGCCCGGGCCTCGCCTCGGCTGCACGCCTGGCTGCTCAACCACCGTTGGATGGGCCCGATGCTGCGCGACTGGGAACGAGACCGCAGCCTGACGCGGCGGGTCAAAACCGTGGCGGTGGTGTCGATGACGCTGATGGTCGCCTTGTCGGCCTGGGGCTTTCAGGGGCGGCCGGTGTTGCAAGGTGTGCTGCTGGCGGCGGGGCTCATCGGCGCCTGGGTGGTGTTGCGGATTCCGACGCGCAAGATGTGACTCGCACAGCAGATTGTTCCGAAGCCCAGCACACCATGAAACCTTTCTTGAAAGACACAGCCGACGACGCCCCTTCAAACGACCCCGTTCAAGACCTGTGGCGACCCTTGCTCGCAGGGGCGTTTATCGCCGCCATGGCCTTCGTGTTTCTGAAGCTCGGCTCGGAAGTGGTGGAAGGCGAGACGCAAGGCTTTGACCAGCGCGTGTTGCTGCTGGCGCAAGCGCTTCGCAGCCAATACCCGCTGTTGACCCCGGTCATGCGCGACCTCACCAGCCTGGGCAGCACGGTGGTGATGACCCTGATCACAGCCGTGACCGTGATCTACCTGGCGCTGTTTGGCTCGCGGCGCATGGCTGCTTTGGTGCTGAGCGCCATGGTGTCGGGCAGCGCGCTGGTCAGTCTCACCAAAGGCTTGTTCGGTCGCGCCCGGCCCGATCTCGCCTTCGCCGACCTCACCGTCTCGGGCCTGAGCTTTCCGAGCGGACACACCAGCATGTCCGCGATTGCCTTCCTGACCCTGGGTGCGCTGATCGCGGCCACCCACCGGCGCACCCGAGAGCGCATTTACATCTTGTTGATCGCCGGGCTGCTCACGTTGCTGGTGGGGCTCAGCCGCATCGCCTTGGGTGTGCACTGGGCCACCGACGTGATGGGTGGCTGGGCGTTTGGGGCGGCTTGGGCGGTGTTGTGGTTGCAGGTGGCACGGCTGCTGACTCAGCGCTGAAAACAAAAGCCCGGTACCACACGGTTGCTGGGCCCCGGAGATACCCGCATCAGGCGGGCCTGCAGTCAGCCCCCAGCCCGCCGCGCCAACACCTCAAACGCCGGCAGTGTCTTCCCCTCCAGCACCTCCAGAAACGCGCCGCCGCCGGTGGAGATGCAGTCCACCTGCTTCTCGATGCCGTACTTGGCAATGGCGGCCAGCGTGTCGCCGCCGCCCGCCATGCTGAACGCGCTCGACTCGGCGATCGCCTGGGCGATCACCTTGGTGCCGTTCTCGAACGCTTCGAACTCGAACACGCCCACCGGGCCGTTCCAGACGATGGTGCCGGCCTTCATCAGCTGCTCGGCCAGCAGCTTCGCCGTCTCGGGACCGATGTCCAGGATCAGGTCGTCATCGGCCACCTCGGTGGCTGGCTTCACGGTGGCTTTGGCGTCGGCCTTGAAGGTCTTGGCGGTGACCACGTCGGTGGGAATCGGCACCGCCGCGCCGCGCGCTTTCATGGACGCGATCACGGCCTTGGCTTCGTTCACCAGATCGGGCTCGGCCAGGCTCTTGCCGATCTTCAGACCCGCGGCGAGCATGAAGGTGTTGGCGATGCCGCCACCGACGATGAGGCCGTCGACATGGGCGGAGAGGCTTTTCAGAATGGTGAGTTTGGTGCTGACCTTGGAGCCGGCGACGATGGCGATCAAGGGCCGTTTCGGGTTGGCCAGCGCGTTGGATATCGCGTCCATCTCGGCCGCCAAGAGTGGGCCGGCACAGGCGATCGGCGCGGTCTCGGCGATGCCGTAGGTGGTGCCCTCGGCGCGGTGGGCGGTGCCGAAGGCGTCGTGCACAAAGATGTCGCACAGGGCGACGAGCTTTTTCGCGAGCTCGGGGTCGTTCTTCTTCTCGCCCTTGTTCAGGCGGCAGTTCTCCAGCATCACCACCTCACCGGGCGCCACAGAAAAATCGCCATCGACCCAGTTGGCGACCAGGCGCACCGAGCGGTCCATGAGCTGGCCCAGGCGCGCGGCCACGGGAGCCAGCGAGTCTTCGGGCTTGAACGCGCCCTCGGTGGGCCGGCCCAGGTGGCTGGTGACCATGACGGCGGCGCCAGCGTCCAGCGCCATCTGAATGGCCGGGATGCTGGCGCGGATGCGGGTGTCTTCTGTGATGCGGCCCTGGTCGTCCTGGGGCACGTTGAGGTCGGCGCGGATGAAGACGCGCTTGCCAGCGGCTTGGCCACCGGCGCAGAGGTCGGAAAAGCGAATGAATTGCATGGTCGAGTACCCCAGATGTTGGAAGCGCAAAAGGGGGATTGTAAAAAGAGCGGACCACAGCGCTCAGGCGCTCGCGACGCGTGCGGTGCGCCCGAACAGCGCTTTGCTTCCCTGGAACAGCAGCAGCAGGCTGCACCCCACTGCCAGCGCCGCCAGCCAGTGGCCGGGCGCGAGCACGGTGAAGCCGAAAGCCCGCGCCACCGGCGGGAAAAAGGTGATGAGGACGAGCGCCAGCAAGGTGCCGCCCAGGACCCACAGGCTGGTGGGTGTCAAGCCCGTCAACAGGCTGCGCCAGCGCAGCTGGCCGGAGCGGCTGGGCAGGATCAGCGCAGCGTTGGCGCTGACCAGCACCACAAAGGCGGCGGTGCTGGCCATGCCCGTGTCAACACCCTGGCCCAGCAGGACCGCATACAGCCCGACCACCGCCGCCGTGACCAGCCCACCCTGCAACAGGCTGAGGCCCACCTGCGACGCCGACAGCAGGGGCTCCGAGGTGCGGCGCGGTGGACGCTCCATGAGATCGGCGTCACCCTCTTCGGCCTCGAACACCAGCGAGCAGGCCGGGTCAATCACCAGCTCCAGGAACGCGATGTGCAGCGGCGCGAGTACCAGCGGCAGCCCGAACAGCACCGGCAGCAGCGCCAGCCCGATGATGGGCACGTGCACCGCCAGCGTGTACACGATGGCCTGGCGCAGGTTGGCAAAGGTGCGCCGTCCGCGGTGGATGGCCTGCACGATGGACGAAAAATCGTCGTGCAGCAGCACAAGCGAAGCGGCCTCGCGCGCCACGTCGGTCCCACGCTGGCCCATCGCGATGCCGATGTGGGCCGCCTTGAGGGCAGGCGCGTCGTTCACGCCGTCGCCGGTCATCGCGACCACTTCACCTTGCGCCTTCAGTGCCTCCACCAGCGCCAGTTTCTGGTGCGGCTTGACCCGGGCAAACACGTTCACCCCCGCCACCTGCTGTGCCAGGATGCCAGCGTCCATGGCGGCCAGTTCGTCGCCGGTCACCACCCGGCGGGTTTCGATACCGGCCTGCGCCGCGATGGCCCCAGCGGTGCGCGGGTGGTCGCCGGTGATCATCACCACGCGGATGCCGGCCGTGTGGCATTGCGCCACGGCCTCGGGCACTTCGGCCCGCAAAGGGTCGGCCAGGCCGACCAGGCCGACCCACTCGAAATCGAAATCGTGCTGGATCTGGGGCCAGTCCTGGCCCGAGCGATAGCGCGCCTTGGCCACGCCGAGCACGCGCAGCCCCTGGTCGGCCATGGCGGCGGACTGCTCGGTGATCTGGGCGAGTTGTGCAGGGAGCAGGTGGCACAGATCGGCCACGGCTTCGGGAGCGCCCTTGGTGGCCACCACGTCGTGGGGGGTTTCGCGGTCCTGCCAGAGGTGGCTCATGGCCAGCAGCTCGCTCGACAGCTCGTATTCGCGCGCCAGCGCCCACTGCGGGTGCAGGTGCTCAGTGCCCTTCAGTTGTCGACTGGCGAGCTGGTGAAAGGCCTTCTCCATCGGGTCGTGCGGGTCGATCTCGCTGGCCAGCACCGCGTACTCCAGCAGCTCGTGAAACGGCTCGGGCAGGCTGGCCGGTTCGAGGTTACGGGCGTCCAGCGTCTGGTCCCCGGCGCACAAGGCCGCCACCGCCATGCGGTTCTGGGTCAGGGTGCCGGTCTTGTCGACGCAAAGCACCGTGGTCTGGCCCAGGGTCTCAATGGCATTGAGGCGCCGGGTGAGCACCTGTTGCGCGGCCAGCCGGCGCGCGGCCAGCGCCAGAAACACGATCATGATCACCGGCAGCTCCTGCGGCAGGATGCCCATGGCCAGCGTGATGCCGGCGAGCACCGCCTCCAGCCAGCCGCCGCGCAAAAACCAGAACAAAGTGGCCAGCAACAGGCACAGCGTCACACCAATGCCCACCAGGCGGCGCGTGAGCCGCGCCATTTCTTCGCGCAGCGGCGAGGCCTCCAGCGCAATGGTCTGCAGCGACTGACCGATGCGCCCAAGCTCGGTGTGGCCCCCCGTGGCGGTCACGCGCACCATGCCCTGCCCGCTCACCACCAGGGTGCCAGCGAACACGCGCCCATCGGGCAACTGCTTGGCCACCGACTCAGACTCGCCAGTGAGCATGGATTCGTCGGTGGCGAGCTCGTGCGCCTGCAGCAGCAGGCCGTCGGCTGGCACGCGGTCGCCCTCGGCCAGCAGCAGCACGTCGTCACGCACCACCTCGCGCCCCGGGATGCGCACCGTCTCGCCGTCGCGCATCACGAGCGCGCGCGGGCTGGAAAGATCGCGCAGGGCTTCCAGCGCGTTGTCGGTGCGGCGCTCCTGCAACACCGTGACGGTCATGATGATGACCACGAAGCCCAGCAGGATCAGGGCCTCGTGAGGGTCGCCCATGGCCAGGTAAATCGACCCGGCGCCCATGAGCAGCAGGAACATCGGCTCGCGCACCACGTCCCATGCCATGTCGAGCAGGGTGCGGCGCTGGCTCACACCGAGCTCGTTGGGCCCTTCGTCGCGCAGACGCTGCGCTGCGGCATCCGGGCTGAGGCCGGTGGGGTGGTCTTCGTTCATGCGGCAGTGGGGCGGGTGTCATTCATCCTACATCTGCCACACGACCCGGCATCCCGTTTCCAGTGCACTCAGTCGTCGTCCCCGAACCGGTCATGACCCGAGCCGCCGCCGCTCCAAGCCGCGCTTGGGAGCAGGCCATTGGGTGACAGCTGCCATTGCCAGGCACCAAAGGCAAGGACGGACAGCAACAGCAGGGCCGCGAGCCAGCGGTGGTTCTTCTTCGCCAGGTCTGGCCCGGTGCCGTCAACGCGACCGGTCAGCATGGGCAGGGCCTGGTTCTTTCGCCGCAGCAGGCTCAAGGCCGCGATCAGGGCCACGTGGGCCAGCACCACGGCGAGCATGGCTTCACCGAAGAACCCGTGCAGATCCTCCAGCCAGTCACCGCCGAGGAAGTCGCCCCAGTCGCTGTAGGTGGCGTAGCCGCTGAGCGTGAGCGGCAGCACCAGCAGCAGCAGCGCGACCACACCCAGCGCCATCAGCAGGTTTTGCCCTTGGCGCCAGTTGATGACTGAGATCGAACGGGTCTGGGGCAATGACCTCAGCCACGCTGGCGCGCTGCCGAGCTTGCGCCACATCAGACTCAGGCGGGCGTGTTTTGGGCCGAGCAGGCCGTAGAGCACGCGAAAGCCGAGCAGGCCAGCCAGGGTGTAGCCCAGCGTGACGTGCAGCAGCCGCCAGCGCTCGCCGTCGGCGGTGAGGTAGGCGCCCACAAAGCACAAAGCGAAGAGCCAGTGGAACATGCGCGTGGGCGCATCGATCACGCGGCGGGTGGGTTTGGCCGAGCCAGCAAATGCTGCTGCTGCTGACGGGCCGAGTGCGGGTTCAAGTGAAGGATGGGTTGGCATGGTGGATTTCCTCGCGTTGAGACCATCATGGAAAACCGCGCCTGTACGCAGGCTGAAGCCCGCGTTCATCTGACGTTCAGGACAGGCAGGCCACCATGGTTGAGTTGCCGAAAGGAAATCGGCGTATTGGGAGATCCAACATGTGCACCTTGATCAGCCGTTTTTCTGCTGCCTGCCTGCTGGCGGGTTTGCTGGGCACGCCACTCGCCCAAGCCAGCGAGCGAGACCACGAGCGCGCACGCGAGGCGGTGCAGGCCGGGCAGGTGCTGCCTCTGCCCTCGGTGCTTGAGAAGCTCGCGGCCACCCATCCGGGACAGGTGCTGGAGGTAGAGCTGGAAAAGGAGAGCGACGGCTGGGTCTACGAAATCAAGCTGCTGCAGCGTGATGGGCAACTCGTCAAGCTGGAGCTCGATGCCAAAACCGCCGACTTGTTGCGAAGCAAAATACGGCGATGAGAATCTTGCTGGTGGAAGACGAGCCCACTTTGCGCCGCCAACTCCGGCAGTCGCTGGAGGCGGCGGGCTATGTGGTGGACGAGGCCGACAACGGGCGAGACGCGCTGTTTCTGGGAGACACAGAAAGCTTCGACGCGGTCGTGCTCGACCTCGGCCTGCCGGTGCTCGACGGGCTCAGCGTCTTGCAGCGCTGGCGCGCAGCGGGCCGCACCATGCCGGTGTTGATCCTGACCGCACGCGACAACTGGAGCGAGAAGGTGGCCGGTATCGACGCCGGGGCCGACGACTACCTGACCAAGCCCTTTCACACGGAAGAGCTGCTGGCGCGCCTGCGCGCCCTGATCCGCCGTGCCAGCGGGCTGGCCTCGCCGGTGCTGCAGTGTGGCGAGGTTTCGCTGGACACCCGCAGCGCGCGCGTCAGCGTGTCAGGGCAGCCGATCGCGCTCACCAGCCACGAGCACAAGCTGCTCGCTTACCTGATGCACCGGCCCGGCGCGGTGGTCTCGCGCACCGAGCTCACCGAGCACATTTACACGCAAGACTTTGACCGCGACTCCAACACCATCGAGGTGTTCGTCGGCCGGCTGCGCAAGAAACTGCCTGCCGACACGATCGAGACCGTTCGCGGCCAGGGCTACCGCCTGGTCTCAGGTTCGCGTGAGGGCTGCGCATGAATCGCTGGGGTCGCACCGGCTCGCTGCGTTTTCGTCTGCTGGCCGCCACCCTCGTGGCGCTGGCTGTGGCCCTGGTTCTGGCCTGGCTGCTGCTGGCCGGGCTGTTTCGCGACCATGTGATGCGGCAGTTCGAGTCCGCGCTCACCGAGCAGCTCGACCAGCTCACCGCGCGGCTGGAGGTGGATGCGTCTGGTGAGCCACAGATCGACGCGCAACGCCTTTCCGACCCGCGCTGGCAGCGGCCTTACTCTGGTCTCTACTGGCAGATCGACCGGCTGAGCCCCGATGGGCAGACGCGCCGCGCCGTGCTGCGCTCGCGCTCGCTGTGGGACGACAGCCTCACGCTGGAGGCCGATGCAATGGCCGACGGGCAGCGCCATGTGCATGTCGGACAAGGCCCGCAAGGCCGAGCGTTGCTGCTGATCGAGCGCACCGTGCGCGTCGGCGACGCGCCCGGCGCCGGCTGGCGCCTGGTGGTGGGCAGCGACCTGGCGCAAACCGAGCAGGCGGTGCGCGATTTCAACCAGATGCTGGCGCTGTCGTTGGCCGCGCTGGGCCTGCTGCTGGTGCTGGCGGCACTGGCCCAGGTCACAGTGGGGCTGGCGCCGCTCAAAGCTTTGCAGCGCGCGCTCAACCAGGTGCGCGACGGGCAAGCCCCAAGGCTGCAGGGCGTGTTTCCCGACGAGCTGCAGCCGCTGGTGCAAGACTTCAACACGGTGCTCGATCGCAATGCCGAGGCCACAGCGCGTGCCCGTACCCAGGCCGGCAACTTGGCCCATGCGCTCAAGACACCGCTGGCGGTGATGGCCCAGGCAGCCAGCGATTCGGCCGAGCGCCACACCCTGCCCGCGCTGGTGGCCGAGCAGGTGGCGGTGGCCCAGCGCCAGCTCGACTGGCAGCTGGCACGCGCCCGCGCTGCAGCGACCCAGGGCTTGCCGGGCCAACGCACCGCGGTGGCGCCGGTGCTGCAGGGCCTGCTGCGGGTGATGGGCAAGGTGCATGCCGCGCGCGATCTGCACTGGCGCGCGCCGGCGCCAGCCGATGACGCGCTGTTTGCCGGCGAGTCTCAGGACCTGCAGGACATGCTGGGCAATCTGCTGGACAACGCCGCGCGCTGGGCCGCGCACGAGGTGGCGGTGGAGGCACAGCGACAAGGCGATCGGCTGTCGATCACGATCGACGACGACGGACCGGGCATCGCCCCCGATCGGCGTCGGGATGCGCTCAGGCGGGGCACGCGGCTGGACGAGACGGCGCCCGGCTCAGGTCTGGGCCTGCACATCGTGGCTGAGCTAGCCAGTCTGTACGGAGGAACAATCGAGCTGGAGGAGAGCTCACTCGGTGGTTTGCGGGTGCGCCTGGACCTGCCTGCGCCGCCTGCGCCGCCTGTGCCGGCTTGAGCAACCAGCCCAGGCCAATCAGCGCAAAGGGCGAACCGCCTCCTGAAATCCCGACCCCAGCCGGTGCGCCAGCAAGATCGTCAGCCGCCCCGTGGCCCAGGCAGCGAACGCGCCGACCAACATGCCTGCCACCATGTCAGACGGAAAGTGAACGCCCAGCGCCACACGGCTCCAGCCCACCAGCAACGCGCTGAGCAGGAAGCCAGCGATCACCAGTGGGTGCCGGACCCACCAGAGTGCGGCGGCACTGATCGCCCAGGCGATGCTGGCGTGGCTGCTCGGGAAACTGGCCGACGGCTCCTTGGCCAGCCACTGCTCACCCAGGCCGAGCACGAACGGCCTCGGCATCGGCCAGGTGGTGGAGATGCCGCGCACGACGAGCCAGGCCAGCAGCATGGCCAGCAGCATGTGCAACGCGGCGCGGCGCCAGCGACCAGGCCCGACCACGAGGGCCGCCAGCACGGTCAGCAACACGGCGTTGGGCCACACGGTGCTGCCAAAGCGGGCCAGGTCCATCAGCCAGGCGGGGCTGTGCTGGCTCAGGTTGAGCCAGAGAAACAGGTGCTCGTCGAGCGCGTTCACGGTCGGGGCGCCCGGGGCGGAGTGGGGGATGGGCTTTGCATGGGGTGGCAGCGGGAGAGCGCGAATCGCGACCGCTGGAGATTACAAGCGATACCAGGGCAGCGAGCAGCCACCGATCACAAAAAAAAAGATAGGTAAGGACGTTGGCCCACGCCCACTGCCTGCACCCAGCCGAATGCTCACGAGCGACACGGCGCCAGGGCGTCAAGCGCCCGATCGCGCACGCGGGTCGACACGTCCATCAGCCCGAGCACAGTATGGAACACATGATCGTGAGAGAGCGGCTCGGCAGCGCGCTGGCGCAGGCAGTCGGTGACCACACCGCTGCGCTGCTGCAGGGCGGGAGAGAGCCAGGCGACCATGGGCACGCGGGTCTGCTGCTCGGGCGCGAACGCAAACGGCACGCCATGCAGATAGAGGCCGTTTTCACCCAGCGACTCGCCGTGGTCCGACAGGTAAATCAGCCCAGTGTCGTACTGGCCCGCCTTGGCCTGCTGCTGCAGCCACTGCAGCGACTGATCGAGAAAGTGGTCGGTGTAGGCGATGGTGTTGTCGTAGGCATTGATCAGCTGCTCGGGCGCGCAAGCCGAGAGTGTGTTGCTGGTGCACTCGGGCATGAATGGTTTGCGGTCGGCTGGCGTGCGCCGCGAGTAGGCCGGGCCGTGGCTGCCCATCTGGTGCAACACCAGCACCACGCCGCGCGCGCGGCGCACCGGGTCGAGGGCGGCGATGCGCTCGTCCAGCCCGCTGAGCATGGCTGGGTCGAAACATTCGCCGTCGGCGCAGAGGCCGGGCAAGTTCAGTGCTTGCGTGCTGGCGTTGGGCACGCGGTCGCACACGCCCTTGCAGCCCGACTGGTTGTCCAGCCAGAGCACGGCCAGGCCGGCGCGCTGCAACACGTCGAGCAGGTTTTCCTGGGTGGGGGTTTTGTCGCCGCCTTGCTCGCGGGTGAGCGGCGAGAAGATGCAGGGCAGCGACACGTGGGTGTTGGTGCCGCAAGACTGCACGTTGGGGAAATTGACGAGTTCGCCCTGCTGCTGCCAGCGCTTGAGTGCGGGCGTGGTTTCACGGGCGTAGCCGTTGAGTCCCCAGTTTTGCGCGCGGGCGGTTTCGCCCACCACCAGCATCAGCAGCGGTGGCCGCTGCTGGGTGGCGTAGCCCGCGCCGAGCGCCGCGTCTTCGCCCACCGGCGTCAGCGCGCGCACCTGCTGCGGCAGCTGGTCGGCGGCCACCCGGCCAGCGGCGTAAACGCTGTTGAGCGGGTTGATCATGTAGCGCACGCTTTTGTGGTTGCGCATCAGCGAGGCCAGGCCCTGGTAGCTCAGCAGGCCCACACCCACCACCAGCAGCAAGCCGGTGGCCATGCCGGCCACGTTGCGTCCGGTCTGGCGCCACCACGGGCGTGCCGTGATCGGACGCCGCCACAGCCACCACAACGGCGGCCCGGCCACCAGCAGCGCGGTGCCGAGCAGGCGCAGCGAGAGCAGGTCGCGCACCTCGCGGGCGTCGGTGTGGACCACGTTGGCGATCATGGTCGGGTCGATCACCGCACCGTATTGCCACATGAAATGGGTGTTGAACGCGGCCACCAGCACCAACGCGGTGGCAGCCGGGCGAAACACGCGCGGCCAGGCCAATAGCGAGAGCAGCGCGGCGGTGGCCGCAGCCACCACCAGACCGAGGCCCGCCAGCAGAACGAATCGCTGCGCCAGCGTGTCGTCAAGCGCAAAAATGCGCTGCCACAGCGGCAGGTTGCCGGGGCCAGCCAGCCACAGCGCGACCAACCAGACGGCTTGAATGGGGCGGCGCGAGGAAGCCACTGGCTTGGAAGTGGAGGGCGCAAGGGCCCGGAGAGCAGCGAACATGGAACACCGGCGAGCACCAGAAGATTCTGGTACCGCGAGTGTAGGTAACAGGGGTTAAGTCAAGCTTATCTGTGATCCAACGCTTCGACGCAGGTGGTCTGGCTCAGCGCGGCCAGCGCAGGCTGAAGCAGGTGGTCATCGGTGCCGTGCCGGCGCTGCGCTCCAGCCGCGCGCCCATCTGCTCGGCCAGGCGCTCGACCAGCCGCAGGCCCAACCCCAGGCCGTCGCTGCTGACGCGGGGTGGCGCAGCGCCCAGGCGCTTGCCGTCGTCGCTGACCGAGACGCCTTGGGCGTCGCTGCTGCGCCAGACCGCCACCACGATCTGCGTGTCTGGCGGCGTGTGGCGCAAGGCGTTGGCGATCAGGTTGCGCAGCGCCAGCTCCAGCAGCATGGGCGCGGCGTGCAGACACACTGGCTCGTCGGGCAGCAACAGCGACAACTCGTGCCCGCTGGCATGGCCCTGCGGCGCGTGCTCAGCCACCAGCTGCGCAGCCACCTCGGCCAGATCCAGCGCCGCTGGCGGATGCCCAGCCTCGCCCTGACCCTCGTGCCGCTGAGCGCGCGCCAGATCCAGCAGTTGCGACAAGATGCGCCCCGCACGCAGCGCCTCCTGCTCCAGCTGCGCCATCCGTTCGGGCGTGGGTTCGTGTTGCGCCACGCCAGCCTGCAACGCAATGGCGGCGAGCGGCGTGCGCAGCTCGTGCGCCACGTCCGAGGCAAACGCGCGCTCGCGCTCCGCCTGCGCCTGCAGGCTGTCAACCAGGGTGTTGATGGCCGAGACGGTGCTCACCAACTCGCGGTGCCGATGCGCCTTGTCCAGGCGTTGACCCGAGGCACTGTCGAGCTCGGCGACCTCGTTTGAGAGCCGCTCCAGCGGGCGCAAGCCGCGGCGGATGGTCCACCAGAGCATGAGCGCCACCAGCGGCAGCAGCAGCAAGGCAGGCAGGGCCACGTGTTCCGCCATGTCCAGCCCAAGGGCATGGCGCTCGCGCTGGTCCACCAGCACGGCCACGCGCCGCACGCGTTCGCCCTGCGCCTGCTCGGCCACGTAGGCGCGCCATTCACGCGGGCCGTTGCCGTTGATGTAAGTGACGTCGGTCAGGCCGGGTCGCGTCAAGCGATCCAGCTCGATTCCGGCGGCAAGCCGGTGGGTGTCGGTGTCGAGCACGCCATCGGTCCAGGCCAGCACCGCCAGATCGGGGATGTATTCGTCATCGACGCCAACCATTTTGGGCGGTGGTACCGGTTTGTCTGCGGGCGCGGTGGCCAGCCAGAGCTGCGCAGTGGCCACCAGTTGGCCGTCGATGAACTTGCGGGCCTCGCGAAAACCGGTCGACCAGGCCACCGCCACCAGCGTGATCCACACCACGAGCACCGCGCCGAAGGTCCAACCCCAGAGATGGCGCCACAGGGCGGGGCGCTCGCGCGGGCCAGACGCCAGCGGCGCCAGTACGTCGGTTGAGTCCACTGGCTGCGGGCGCTGTGCGGATGTGTCAGCCACGCTCATGGTCGAAGCTGCCCGTCGGCGGTGCGGTCGACCGGCGGGACGAAATAGCCCACGCCGCGCACCGTCTTGATCAGCGACTCGCCGAGCTTGCGCCGCAGGTGGTGCACATGCACCTCCAGCGCGTTGCTCTCCAGCCCCTCGCCAAACCCATACAGCGCCGACTCCAGCCGCGATTTCGACAGCACATTGGGGCTGGCCTGCAGCAGCGTGAGCAGCAGCGCAAACTCCTTGGCGCCCAGCGGCACCAGCGCGCCGGCCCGGTGCACCGTGTGCGCCGCCGGGTCGAGCGCGATCTCACCGTGTTCGATCAGCGGCTTGCTGCGACCGCTGGCCCGGCGCAGCATGGCGCGCAGGCGGGCCAGCAGCTCGTTGGCATCGAAGGGTTTGACGATGTAATCGTCGGCACCGCTGTCCAGCCCGCCGATGCGGTCGCTCAAGCCATCGCGCGCGGTCATGATCAGCACCGGCATGTCGGGCTGCGGCCCCTTGCCGCTGGCGCTGGGTGCCACGCGGCGCAGGCGGGCCAGCAAGTCGAGCCCGTCGCCATCGGGCAGGCCGAGGTCGAGCAGCATCACATCGAACGGCTCCACCGACAGCGCCGCCCAGGCGGCGTCCAGCGAGGTGCACTGGTCCACCGCATAGCCAGCCTGGCGCAACGAGGCCACCAGGCCGCTGGCAATGCCGGGATCGTCTTCCACCACCAAGGCGCGCATGTTGGGTCCGTTGAAATTGTCGAAGGCCAAGCTGGCCCCTTCGGCACATTATCTGGCGCATGGGTTCGTGAGTGCAGCACGGGCGATGTTCCCGTTAAGCGCGCCTTAACGTCACGCCGCCACACTGCCTGCCCATGCCCAACACCGCGTCCGTGTCTGCCAACCCGCTCGCCTCACCGGCCCGAGCCGTGCACCCGGTGGCTCGGTGGCTGCTGTTGTTGCTGATGTTCACCTTGTTGTGGGACTTGAGTGGGGCCGACCTGCCGGTGATGCGGTGGCTGGGCACAGCGAGCGGTTTCCCGCTGCAAAACCAGTGGTTTCTGAAGCAGGTGCTTCACGAAGCCTGGCGCCAAGTGTTCCTGGGCTTGTATTTGCTGATGTCGGTTTGGGCGCTGTGGCCCACCCGCTGGGACCTGCCCCGCCTAGCCGCCATGGTTTTGCCTCGGCGCGAGCGGCTCACGTTGGTGCTGCTGGTGGCGTTGAGTTTGCTGGCAGTCAACCTGGTGAAAAACGCCAGCCAGACCAGCTGCCCCTGGGACCTGCAAATGTTCGGCGGCACCGCGCGCTACGTGTCGCACTGGAGCCTGTGGCTGGGCAGCGATGGTGGCTCGGGCCGCTGCTTTCCCGGTGGCCACGCGTCCAGCGGTTTCGCCTTCCTGGGCCTGTGCCTGCCCTGGCTGCTGCCCCCGCCGGGGACGCATCGAGCGCCCGTCACTGGCCTGTGGTGGCTCGCCGCCCTGCTGCTCGCCGGCCTGACCGCTGGCGCCGCACAAACGCTGCGCGGCGCCCACTACCCCAGCCACACCCTGTGGACCCTGCTGATCTGCGGCGGCGTGTCCTGGGCCGGCTGGCGGCTGGTGTTGCCCCGGCTGGCACAAGGCTGAACCCCTCGCTGCGCAGCGACCCGCGCAGCGGTGGCGCCGCGAACGACATCCGAAGGATAGCGAGCGCAAGGGGGCAACAGGACTGCCGCTGGGCCGCTCCACGGCAGGCCCAGCCCCCTCGGGGGGCAGCGACCCGCGCAGCGGCACAGCGTGGGGGCAACACCCCTAGTCGGTCATCAGCGCCGCCGGGTCTTCGGCGCTCAAAACGCTCTGCGCCCAGGTGGCGAGCTTTTCCGTGTCGCAACGCAAGATCTGCTGCTTGACCGCCAAAATTTGCGCCGGGTGCATCGAGAAACTGCGCAGACCCAGGCCCAGCAGCAGACGCGTCATGGCGACATCACCCGCCATCTCGCCACACACGGTCACCGCCTTGCCCTGCGCGCGGGTTTGCGCAATCGTGCTGGCCAGCAACTGCAACACCGCCGGATGGACCGGGTTGTAGAGGTGGGCGACCTCTTCGTCGGCACGGTCGATCGCCAGCGTGTACT
>JBBSDB010000013.1:0-25080 GCA_038249735.1 Burkholderiales bacterium | reverse complement strand
TGCCCGGGGTTATTCGGGTCGGGATTTCACGCTTCCCATGACCCGCGCCGACATCGGCAGCTTTCTCGGCCTGGCGCTGGAGACGGTGAGCCGCAGCCTGGCGGGCATGCAGGCGCAGGGGATCATCGACATCGAAAAACGGCGCGTTCAAATACCCGATCTCGAGACCTTCTCGAAGCGCTACGGCGCGTGGTTGTAGCTGCCGCGCTCACGTTCCACCAGCCGCCGCCTTTTTGTCGGCCGAAAGGCGGCGCAACAGCCGTTGCCCGGATTCGGCCACCGACTGCATGGTCGCTTCCAACACAGCCATCTCGCGCAAAGACTGCGCGAAGGCCTGGTACTCGGCCGATTGCGACGAGGTCACCGCCACCGGTGGCGCCGCGTCGCTCAGCGCCTGCGTCACGGCGGCGAAGCTGGCACGCAAGCGGGCCACCTGATCGCGCACCGGGTTCACCGCGTTCACTGGTGCCACGTCGGCGGTTGCCATCGCATCCAGCGTCTCCGCCAACACGCCAAACGCGCCCGACTCGCGGGCCACCACCAACTGTGTGGCCAGCCCGCGTTCGACGCCGCTGCCCAGCGAAGTCAGCGCCGTATCGCGCATGCCGTCGAGTTGCTGCTCAAGCTGCCGATTCAAGGTGCCCAGGCGGCCGCCCACCGTCACCACTTCGCTCAGAATCTTGTCCAGGTCTGTGACCACCACCGAGATGCGGTCGAGAAAGTGGTTCAGGTCGCGCGCCAGCTCGCCAAACTCGTCTTCGGTCTTGACGCCGGCACGCGGTGACAGGTTCATCACGCCCTTGGCCAGGCCGGCCACGGTGGAGCGCAGTTCCAGGAGCGGCGCCATGCGAACCTTCAGCAGCATGAACAGCACCACGGTATGGATGAGAATCTTCAGACTGAGTGCGCCCGCCGTCAGGCGCACCTCCTGCCACCACGCAGCCTCTTTGCGCTGAAGGTAGCTGCGCACCGTGACAGTGCCAAGCACGTCACCGACGTTCGCCTTCACATGGCAGCCCAGGCAATACTGTTCAGCCTTCAGGCTCACCGACGCCTGTTGGTGCTCGCCCGGGGCCCAACGCGCCTGCAGCCCTTGCGCATCCATGTTGCGGGTCTCCTTGATCGACGCCACCGTCACCGCCGAAGGCTCCACCGCGATCGACAAACCGAGGTCGTTGTAGTTTCGGTTGAGGATGGGGTAGATCGTCAGCGCAGCCGTTGGGCCACCGGCGTTCAGCATGATCGACTTGACGTCGTCGGCCAGCTGCTCTGCCGCCCGGTCAACGCGCGCCGGCTCAAGCTGGTTGAAGTCGTAGCGCAGCACCGCGTACCGGATACCCATCTCAACAGCCGCCACCGCCAGCAACAGCAGAAAGAAGTCGCGGATCATGTGGAACATGAACGACTGCTCGAACGGCCCGGACTTCGATACTGACATGCGCATCTCCTGGCGTTGTCAAAGGCCTATTGCACCGCGGTGGGTGCGAGACAGCGCCTGACAACGGTCCTCATGATGCTCGTTGCGCCAGCCGGGCGCAGGCCAGGGGTCTCTCTGTGGGCGCAGCCTGCGGTCTGCTGGCCAGTCGGCGAGGAGTGGATGGATTGGAATCTGACCCCAATATTCCCCGACTGCCGCCCACAGCTGCCTGCCAACCCCCCAGTCGGATGATCTGGCCAGTCTGGATCACTCAGCGGTACAGCTGGTTGTTCTCAACGCGCACACGATCCCCGACGCGCACGTTGGGCTGCTCCGCGTAGTCAAAGGCCCGAGAAACGCCGTTGTCCTGCTGAACGGTCACGCGGTAGATCTGGCTGGCCGTTGCAGGTACCTTGTTGTTTTGGATGGCGTTGCCCACCATCGCCCCGCCCACCACGCCGGCGATGGTCGCGATGTCTTGGCCGGTGCCGCCGCCGATCTGGTGCCCCAGGACGCCCCCAACCAGGCCCCCCACAACGGCCCCTGCTCCAATACCGGAGGAAGGCTTCTGTGTGCTCACCAGTTCGACGTTGGTGACGCGGGCGTACTGGATGCTGGCCGACGGATAAGTGGTGCTGGTCGGTGCCGTTGACGTGGTACCAGGCGGATAAGCACAAGCGGACAACGCCGCGATCAGCGCCATGGCCGCAACGGGTTTCAGATTGTTGAAGTGATGCATGAAAGTCTCCCATGAAGAGCCAAAAACTGGCCCGGTTTTCTGGTGGGCCACTGGGCAGGAGAACCCAACCACCATTTCTTCATCAGACGCCAGAACCCGAGCCTGAGGCTTGATAAGAATCAAGGGGATCATGTGCAAGAGGCAACACCTGAAAAATACTGTTCGTTTGGTGATTTTTGGAGTGCATTCCAGCCACTCATTTCCAAGCGGAAGCGTCTGGCAAGAGCCAAGGCTGTGCTGGGCGCCGGAATCAGGCTGAGCGACTGCATCAGCGCATCTTTGCTGGCCAGGGCCATTTCGGCCGAAGATGTTCATGCCGTACTCGATGCCCACGGCTGCAACAGCCAACGCATGCGCAGCTTTCCCGCTGTGGCAGGGGTTTACTACTGCATGGCCTTGAGCTTGTACCCCGAGGCGGCTTATGAAGAAGTGTTTGCCGTGGTGGCCCAAGGCCTGGCCCGGGCCGCGGGACAGCCACAGCCTGATCGCGTGGCAAAGTCTTCCATCAGTGCATTGCGCTTCAGGATTGGGCCGTAACCGCTGGCCGATTCGGTGGCGCGCTGCTGCAAACCACTGGCCGACGCCGACACACACGCGCAAGCCTTCGACAAGGGCTTGCGCGTGGTGGCCATGGACGGCAGCAACTTCGAGCTGCCCGACGAGCCCGACAACGTCGAACAGTTCGGCTACCCCGGCAGCCGCACTGGGCACGCTGGTTATCCGCAGGCCCAGTGTGCGGTGCTGGTCGCCGGACCGCTGTGCATGGCTGATGGCGGTGTCGAGCCACTGATCGACTCGGCCAGTTCGAGTGGCCGGGCGCGCTTTTCTTGCACGCTGTGGACGGAGCGAATGCCCTTGAGGACTTGGCGTACCAAGGCCGATTGGGTGGGATCTGGAAAGCCCAGATCTGTGCGCCACCTTGACAGCGCCGCCAGCCGCTGGCGCAGGGTGTTGATGGCCAGAGTCGCCGCGTGGTCGGCCAGGTAACGGGCAACAACGTCCGCCGTGGATGGCAGCAAACCTTTCCACTCAACTTAAAAATGGCGCATCGCCGAAGCGCAGTTCCGGCGCGGATTGTCGCTCTCGGCGGCTTCGATGTATTGAGCAAGACGGGTCATGTCGCGGTCGTCAGGGCTGCTACTCCGTCAGAAGGAATGGCGCGGGCCGATGTGTTTTTGCCGCAACCCTCACCTCGGACTTTGGAACGCCCCTCTCGCTGCAGGGCGAGCTCAGGCAAATTGCAGCTCAATCTTGCCGGCGCGCCGCCGCACCGGGCCAACCACGATCTTCACATCGTGTCCCAGCCTGGCCACCAGCTCCAGCAGCTTGGCTTCGCTGACACCGCGGAATTGGCCGCGCGTGATGCGCGAGACCTTGGATTGATCGATGCCCAGCAGCGTCGCCGCACCTTCTTGCGTCAGGCGACGTGCCTTGATCGCGCGGGCGATCTCGCCCGCGAGCTGGGATTTACGCTGCATTTCCGCAGCGTCCGTGTAACCTAGGTCGGCATAGACATTCGTGCCGCCTTCTTCGATCGTGATTTCGCTGTGTCCATTCATTTGCGTACTCCTTGCTGTGCCTGCCAAACTTCGAAATCCTGCTTCGCGGCCTTCAAGCGGGTATTGATCATGTCCATATCTGGCTTCGGCGTCGCAATGCCGCTTTTGGACTTCTTCTGAAAGCAGTGAAGGACATAAACCCACCCGGCGAACTTGACCGTGTAAACGGCCCGGAAGGTGTCACCCTTATGGTCCTCGACCACCTCCAGCACGCCAGCCGAGCCGAAACCCGTCATCACCTTGGCATCCGGATGTTTGCCGCCGGCTTGGGCCAGATCGATGGCATGTCCAAAAACGTCTTTGACATCCTCCGGCAGTGCATCGAGGTCGCGCTTGGCGGAACTGACCCATTTGATGGGCTTGCGCGCTTGATTCGACATTGCATCAATTATGCCCGTTTAGGCATAGTGTCGTCAAGCCACTGAAGCCCAAACTATGGGCAACAGCGGATTTCACGCGCGAGAGTTCGGCCTACCTCAGTATCTCGAAGGAGGGAGATTCTCGTCATCGGTTCCGAAACGGTGCAGTGCTTCAGTACTTCCGCGCGCGCGGCTCTGAGGTTAGGTTGGGTGTCATGGCGCGGGCTCGGTGATGAAGCCGATCTTGCGCAAGCCGCTGCTCTGCGCGGCGGCCATAGCTTGCGCCACGCGCTCGTAACGCACCGCCTTGTCACCGCGGATGTGGAGCTCGGGCTGGGGCTCCGTTGCGGCGGCGGCCGTCAGGCGAGCTGCGAAGTCGGCATCTTCCACGCGCTGGCCGCGCTGTATCACGAGCGCTGGGATGTGCAGGCCATCTTTGACGAGCTCAAGGGGGATCTGCTGCAAAACCGGCGGGTCTTTCGCAGCAAGGGAAGGCGCAACAAGCGAGTGGTCAAACGCAGAAATTCACCCGATGCGAGCCACGATCGAAAGGCGCCAAGACATGTGCCCATGGACTGCTCCGTGGTGATCCTTGATGCCATGCCGCTCGCGGTGCGGAAACGGAGGAAACTAGCTTAAACGAACAGCATTAAGACCTGACCCCGTGAGGTGACAGGGGTCGCGGGGATCTGCTGATCGGTGCCGTTCTGCGCCAAGACGGTCTGGCGGGCGGACAAGGGCGATCACCTAAATGGAATCTGACCCCAAGATCTTGACCTCACCATCTCGCCCCGAGATGGACGGCGATGGTGACGGCGTGCCGTGCGAGCAGCAGTGGTGCACCGGGCTCTTGGGACGCTAGCTGCCTCGTCGCGATGGCAGCGTCGCTGCCACGGCTGGCAGGTCCACCATCACCGCCTGGCCGGGCGCCGTGCAGCCGGTGTCGCAGCATTTCCCTGGTTGGCGGTTTTGCGTGATGGCGCGATGGGGGTCGTGTGTGGCGGCGGTAGGCACGCCGTCTGCGCCTATGCCGCGCTCCAGAATGCGCTCGACCAGCTCCACCTTGGAGCCGATCGGGTAGTTGCGATAAATCTCCTGCTTCATCGCCGCCGGTGAGCCCCCGCCGTGCAGGCTGATCACGCTGTACCAACCGCCCTGGTAGCCGGCGGTCAGGTCTTCAATGAAGCGCGCGGTCTCGATGCGCTGCTCGTAGGGCACATCGGGGTTCGCCCGCAGCACCTCAGAGAGTTTGGCGACGGTTTCCGGGTTGTGGTCTTCGTCGGGGCCGGGCAGGGTGACGATCAGGCCGCCGCTCACATAGTGCGCAATGCGGTGCATGTCGTAAATCTTGGTGGCCAGCAGCAGCTTGCCGATGTTGCTGAATACCGGATCGGGCATGAAGGTGCGGCTGTGCTCGTCGGCCTTGCCATAGACGCTGGCCGCCACGCCGCAGGCGAAAAAGCTCTCGGTGATGGTGATGAGCTCCACCATCTGCTCGCGCAAATGGGCTTCCTTGCCCGGGTCGAAACCATTGGCCTCGCACATCAGCGCGCCAGCGCCGATCAACAGGTCTCCAAAACCAGCGCGCGCACCAATGCAGGTGTGGCGATGGTGGGTGGCGTAGCTGTAGGTCAGGTGGCCCGAGTGCTCCCATTCTCCTGCGTAAAACACGTTGTCCCAGGGGACGAACACCCTGTCGAACATCACCACCCCTGTGCTCTGGCCGTACTTGCGGCTGAACAGCGGCGCACCATGCTCGACCTTTTCTCCGGGGCGCCCGGCTGGACGGGCAACGATGGTGATGCCCGGTGCATCAATGGGCACGGCGCAGCAGACCGCAAAGTCCGCGTCTTGTTTGCCCATGTTGCGGCCGGGCATGACCAGCAGCTCATGCATGTAGGGCGCGCCGGTCACGATGGCCTTGGTGCCACTGATCACAATCCCCTTGGCGCTGCGCTCGACGATGTGCAGGTAACTGTCGACGTTGGCCTGCTCGTGCGGGCGTTTGCTGCGGTCACCTTTGGCATCGGTCATCGCAACACCCAGGGTCAGGTCCTGGTCCTGCACGCGGTGCAGGTAGTTCAGGAAGCGAGCGGTGTTTTCTGTGGTGCCGCGGGCATCGTCGATGCGGCTGGACACCTGGCCGATGGCGTTGAGCGCATCGTGCGTCAAATAGCGCTGGGCGCACCCGGTTTCCTGGCAGACCAGGCGCACGGCCTCCAGCTTGTTCAGCAGGTCGCCGCTGCTGGTGTTGATGTGGGACAGGCGGTTCACGGTCTTGCCGCTGGTGTGCTGCACCGCCGTCATGATGGGGGCGTATTGGGCCTTCAGCGCGTAGTCGTAGGTGAGGGCGATGGCATTGATGCCGGGGCCGAAACCGCGCTCGTCGGCCACGCTGGCCACCTGCTGGCCGTCCAGAAACACCCGTGGCTTGTAGCGGCGCAGCGACTCACGAAAATCGGCGCCAGACATCAGGGTGGCGGCAGGTGAAGGGGCGTTCATTGGGGGTTCCTGGTGGTTGCGATCGGTCTGCACAGTCGGTAAACCCAGTTGCCAGGAACCAAGACCCCTTGGTGTTCGAGACCATTGGCATGTGTAACGGGTTCACTTCTACATCCATGAGGTTACTTGTACGTCACCATCTTGGCCAAGGATGGTCTGAAGATCGTCATCCTGAGCGGTGGCGGCACCAAGAAGCGTCAGCAGCAAGATATCGACCAAGCGGTGGCGCTGTGGGAAACCTACAAGCAGCGCCGCAAGGCATCAACCCGACAAGGAAGGCAAACATGGCACTGACCCGTGATTTCAAAGAAACCGTGGCCGCACGCGTGCAAAACGATCCCGCCTTTGCACAATCACTGCTGGATGAGGCCATCACATTGTTCGTCAACGGCGAGCCTGATTCGGCCAAGCTGATCCTGCGTGATCTCGTCAACGCCACCGGCGGTTTTGAAGTGCTGGCCGATGGAATTCACAAACCGGCTAACAGCTTGCACCGGATGCTGTCACAGCCGGGCAACCCGACCATGAGCAACATCTCAGCAGTTTTTTCGGCGATCAAGCGTGCACCCAAGGTCGAAGTGCGCACGCAGATCGTGATGGCTTGATTCTGGGCAGCGCTGCTCAAGAACGACCTGGATATGACGCAAATCGCACGACTGAAATGTTGAGTACAGGGTGCAATCGTTTCATTCTGGACCGAGCCGGTCTCGTCAAAGTCGATCTACTGACCGAGCACACCTTCTTCTAAGGCGGGCGCCATCCTCAGACTTGCTATCGACCGATGACCCCACCCTAGGACGCCGCTTCGCATCCACATTTCTTCCACAAGTGTCCGTTTGATCGTCCGGGATGGTGGCCGTTTCAATGTGGGCGTTGACGTCGAAGAATCAACGCTTAACCCTTGGCCTGCCTTGTCTCTGGCGGAGGACTCCTGCCAGCATTCTGCGAAAAATCGAGATGCCAGTCAGGGCGCGTCAGCCGATGAAGAAGCTGCAGAACCCATCGCATGCGCTTCACATGGCCAACAACGCAAAGCGAATCCACGACACGGTACGAAGCACAACTGGCGCTTGTGGCCTGTGCCGTTTGGCTTGCCTGCACCCAGTCATATCCTGGCTGACCTCGCACTGTGTTGGCCTTTCAGCGTGTGGTTGGTCCTCCCCGCGTGATGGCATCGGTTGCCGATGCAAGCCCAGACCATCGCTGCCTGCTTTACCCCTCCAGCACCTTCAGCAACTCCGTCTCGATCTCGATCTGGCGCTTGTTCACCTGCAGCTGCGGGCCGCTGATGAGGAAGGTGTCTTCCACCCGTTCGCCCAGGGTGGTGACCTTGGCGAGCTCGACGCTGGCGTGGTGCTCGGCGAGCACACGGGCGATGCTGTAGAGCAGACCGGTGCGGTCGCTGGCGGACACGCTGAGCAGCCAGCGCTGGGCTTTGTCATCGGGTCGAAGATCGACCCGGGGGGTGATCGGGAAGCTTTTGACGCGACGCGACAGCCGGCCTTTGCTGGGCGGGGGCAAGGCGCCGCGCTGGTCGATCACCAGCGCGAGCTCGTTTTCCACCATGCCGGTGAGCTCGCGGTAGTGGTCTGACAGGGTGGGCGCGACGACCTGGAAGTTGTCCATCGCATGGCCGTCGCGGGTGGTGTGGATGCGGGCGTCCAGAATGCTGAAGTCGGACTCGTCGAAGTAGCCGCAGATGCGGGCGAACAGGTCGGGCTGGTCGGGCGCGTAGACGAGCACCTGCAGGCCGTCGGTCTCGGGCGAGATCCGCGCTCGCACGATGGCCCGCTCGGGAGGCGGCGCGGTGGGATCGGAATCTGGCGCGGCTGGGGTGGCTTTGGCGGCTCGGCTGCGCGCGCTATGTTGTGCCAGGGCGCGGGTGAGCACGCGGGTGTGCCAGGCGATCTCGTCGGCCTGGTGGCGCATGAAGTAGCTCACCTCCAGCCGCTCCCACAGCGCCTGGTGTGCTTGGTGGGGCAGGGCGTGCAGCGCGAGCAGGGTGAGCGCTTCGCGTTTGCGGGCCTCGACGATGGCGCCGGGGTCGGGCGCCCGACCGCCGAGGGCGCGCAGCGTGTAGCGGAAAAGGTCTTCCAGCAGCTTGCCTTTCCAGTTGTTCCACACCTTGGGGCTGGTGCCTCGGATGTCGGCCACGGTCAGCAGGTAGAGCGCGGTGAGGTAACGCTCGTTGCCCACGCGTTTGGCAAATGCGTTGATCACATCCGGGTCGCTCAGGTCTTCTTTCTGCGCGACTTGGCTCATGGCCAGGTGGTGCGTCACCAGGAATTCGATCAGCCGGCTGTCTTCGCGGGCGATGCCGTGCTGGCGGCAGAACACGCGCGCATCTTGCGCCCCCAGCTCGGAATGATCACCGCCACGGCCTTTGGCGATGTCGTGGAACAGGGCGGCGATGTAGAGGATCCAGGGCTTTTCCCAGCCGGCGGCGAGCTGCGAGCAGAACGGGTATTCGTGCGAGTGGTCGGCGATGAAGAAGCGGCGCACGTTGCGCAGCACCATCAGGATGTGCTGGTCCACGGTATAGACGTGAAACAGGTCGTGCTGCATCTGGCCGACGATGTGCCGGAACACCCAGAGGTAGCGCCCGAGCACCGAGGTTTGGTTCATCAGCCGCATGGCGTGGGTGATGCCCTCGGGCTGTTGCAAGATTTGCAGGAAGGTGGCGCGGTTCACCGGGTCGGCGCGGAAGGCAGCGTTCATCACCGGGCGCGCGTTGTAGAGGGCGCGCAGCGTGCGGGCCGACAGGCCTTTGATGCCCACCGTGGTCTGGTAGAGCAGAAAGGTTTCCAGGATGGCGTGGGGCTGGCGCTCGTAAAGATCGTCGCTCGCCACTTCCAGCGTGCCGCCTTTCTCGAAGAAGCGTTCGTTGATCGGGCGCAGCCGGTCGTTTGCGCGCGACTCGTTGTTGAGCCGCTCCTGAATGTTGAGCAACAAAATTTCGTTGAGCTGGGTCACCGCCTTGGCGGCCCAATAGTAGCGGCGCATCAGCAGCTCGCTGGCACGGCGCAGGCCTTTGGCTGTGCGCGGTGTTTGGGCATGGCTGTGTCCGTCTCCGGTGGACACCATCACCGGCGGTATGTGCGCCTTGAAGCCGAACGACTCGGCCACCGCGGTCTGCAGGTCGAACACCAGCCGGTCTTCGCGCCGGCGGGCCAGCAGGTGCAGCCGTGCGCGGATCAGGCTGAGCAGCGCCTCGTTGGTCTTGATCTGGCGCGCCTCCAGCGGCGTGGCCAGGCCTTTGCGGGCCAGTTCGTCCCAGCTGCGGCCGTAGCCTGCTGCCTTGGCCACCCAGAGGATGATCTGCAGATCGCGCAGACCGCCCGGTGACTCCTTGATGTTGGGTTCCAGCGCGTAAGGCGTATTTTCGAATTTGTTGTGGCGCTGGCGCATTTCCAGCGTCTTGGCGACGAAGAAGGCCTTGGGGTCCATCGCCTCTTCCAGCCGCCGCACCAGCCGCTCGAACAGCGGCTTGCTGCCACGGATCAGCCGGCATTCGAGCAGCGAGGTCTGCACCGTGACGTCTTTCGCCGCCTCGGCCAGGCAGTCTTCGGTGGTGCGCACGGCCGAGCCGATCTCCAGCCCCACGTCCCAGCAGGCACCGATGAAAATCTCCAGGCGCTGCTTGAGGATGGCGTCTTCTTCGGGCCTCATGCCATCGGGCATGAGCACCAACACATCGACATCGGAGTACGGAAACAGCTCCCCGCGCCCGTAGCCGCCCACGGCCAGCAGCGCGTAGGTGGTCTTGAAGCCGGCCAGCGTCCAGAGCGTGCGCAGGGTCTGGTCGGTCAGGCGGGCAAGCTGACGCAGGGCGCGGCGCATGCCGCGCGCCGAGGCGCTTTCAACGCCCAGCTCGGCCATCAGCGCGGCCTTGTCTTCTCGGTAGCGCTGGCGCAGGGTGGCGATGTCGGGGACGCCGGTGGGGACAGAAGCCGGGGTTTGCATCGCCTGGTGGTCTCAGGCGTTCAGGTCTTGGTGGCGGTCACAAAGTCGGGCAGCGGCGGGCTGCCGGCGGACAGCGTGAGCACCTCGTAGCCGGTGGGCGTGACCAGCACCGTGTGCTCCCATTGGGCCGATAGCGAGCGGTCTTTCGTGACGATGGTCCAGCCGTCGTTCATTTCCTTGATCTCGCGCTTGCCGGCGTTGATCATCGGCTCGATGGTGAAGGTCATTCCCGGCTTGAGCTCTTCCAGCGTGCCCGGGCGGCCGTAGTGCAGCACCTGAGGTTCTTCGTGAAAGCGCTGGCCGATGCCGTGTCCGCAAAACTCGCGTACCACTGAGAAGCCATTGCCTTCGGCAAAGGTCTGGATCGCGTGGCCGATATCGCCCAGGCGCACACCAGGCTTGACCATCACGATGCCCTTCCACATGGCATCGAACGTCACCTGCGCAAGCCGGCGCGCCTGCACGCTGCAGGCCGCATCACCACCAATCAGGTACATGCGGCTGTTGTCGCCGTACCAGCCCTCTGGCGTGATCACGGTGACGTCCACGTTCATGATGTCGCCCTTCTTGAGCGGCTTCTCGTTTGGGATACCGTGGCAAATCACCTGGTTGACCGAGGTGCACAGGTGGGCCGGGTAGGGCGGGTAGCCGCTGGGCTGGTAACCGATGGTGGCCGAGCGCGTGCCTTGTTGCTTCATGCATTCGGCAGACAGACGGTCGATCTCCAGCGTGGTGATGCCGGGCTGAATGTGCGGGGTGAGGAAGTCCAGAACCTCGGACGCCAGGCGGCAGGCCTCGCGCATGCCGCTGATGCCGGCTTCGTCTTTGTAGGTGATGCTCATGGGCTGGAATTATCCCATCGAGGGCGTCTCATAGCGGGGTGCAGGGCGGATGCGCGCCACAAGGCCACCAGCATGCCCAGATAAAATCGCCGGTTTCCAACCCGCCTGACGGCGCTCCGTCTCTAGGCCCTCCACCGTGACCCTGCACCTGCGTTTCTTCAACGGCGGCAACGCGCTCAGCGATTTCAAAATCGCGCAACTGCTGCCCCGGCTGGCAGATCTCTCCGACAACAAAATCACTGGCCTCACCGCCCATTTCGTGCACCTGGCCAGCTTCGATGCCGAGCCCGATGCCAAGACGCTGGAGCGCCTGGGCCAGTTGCTGACCTACGGCGAGCCGGCAATGGCCTCGCACGCAGCGGCTGTGAAAGCTGGTGCAGCGGCGTTGTGGGTGATGCCGCGCCTGGGCACCGTCTCGCCCTGGGCTTCCAAAGCCACCGACATTGCGCACAACTGCGGCCTGGCGCTGCACCGGGTAGAGCGGCTGGTGGAATACCGCATCACCCTCAAGACCGGCCTGCTGACCAAGCCCACGCTCAAGCCGGGCCAGCTGCGTGCGGTCGCTGATGTGCTGCACGACCGCATGACCGAGGCGGTGAGCCTGGAGCGCGACCAGGCCGAGGCGCTGTTCACCGAGCTGCAGCCGGCGGCGATGGAGCATGTGGATGTGTTGTCGGGCGGTCGGGTGGCCCTGGAGAAAGCCAACAAGGACTGGGGCCTGGCCCTGGCCGATGACGAGATTGCCTATCTGGTGGACGCCTTCACCGGCCTGCGGCGCAACCCCACCGACGTGGAGCTGATGATGTTCGCCCAGGCCAACAGCGAGCACTGCCGCCACAAGATCTTCAACGCCCAGTTCACCATCGACGGCGCTTTGCAGGAGAAAAGCCTGTTCGGCATGATCCGCCACACGCACCAGACGGCGCCGCAACACACCATCGTCGCGTACTCGGACAACGCCTCGATCATGGAGGGCAGCCAGGTCGAGCGTTTCGTGGCGCGCGCCGGGCAGAACAACACGGCCGCCTCGCCCAGCTATACCGCCGAGTCGGCCACTCACCACATCCTGATGAAGGTGGAAACCCACAACCACCCGACCGCCATCTCGCCCTTTCCGGGAGCCGCCACCGGCGCCGGCGGTGAGATTCGCGACGAGGGCGCGACCGGTCGCGGCTCCAAGCCCAAGGCGGGCCTGACCGGTTTCACCGTCTCCAAACTCTGGGGCGGCCTGAGCGACCAGCCGGGCGGCAAGCCAGAGCACATCGCCAGTCCGCTGCAAATCATGACGGAAGGCCCGCTGGGCGGTGCGGCCTTCAACAACGAGTTCGGCCGGCCCAACCTGCTGGGCTATTTCCGCGAGTACGAGCAGGCTGTGGCCGGTGTGCTGCGCGGCTACCACAAGCCCATCATGATCGCGGGCGGCCTGGGCGTGATCGACTCGACGCAGACGAAAAAGATCGACTTCCCCGCCGGCTCGTTGCTGATCCAGCTCGGCGGCCCGGGCATGAAGATCGGCATGGGTGGCAGCGCCGCCAGCTCCATGGCGAGCGGCACCAACGCCGCAGCGCTGGACTTCGACTCGGTGCAGCGCGGCAACCCCGAGATTGAGCGGCGTGCCCAGGAGGTCATCAACCACTGCTGGGCACAAGGTGAGAAGAACCCGATTCTGTTCATCCATGACGTGGGCGCCGGTGGCCTGTCCAACGCGTTCCCCGAACTGGTGAACGACGCCGGGCGCGGTGCGCGCTTCGATTTGCGCGCGGTACCGCTGGAAGAAAGCGGTTTGGCGCCCAAGGAAATCTGGTGCAACGAAAGCCAGGAGCGCTACGTGCTGGCGATCGCGCCCGAATCGCTGGCGCAGTTCCAGGCGTTTTGTGAGCGCGAGCGCTGCCCGTTTGCGGTGGTGGGGGTGGCGACGGAAGAGCGGCATCTCACCGTGTTCGATGAGGGGAAGGCGCGCCGCGCCGGGTCGCCCCAAGCAAGCGACGCCCCCTCGGGGGGCAGCGAACCACACGAAGTGGGGAGCGTGGGGGCTGCGGCTCAGCCGGTCGACATGCCGATGGATGTGCTTCTCGGCAAACCGCCCAAGATGCACCGCGATGTCAAAACGGTAGAGCGCAAAGCCGTGCCGATGGACCTCAACGAAGTCGATCTGCAAAAGGCCGTGATCGACGTGTTGAGCCACCCCACGGTGGCGTCCAAGCGTTTTCTCATCACGATTGGCGACCGCACCGTGGGCGGACTCACCCACCGCGACCAGATGGTCGGCCCCTGGCAGGTTCCGGTGGCCGACTGCGCTGTCACACTGGCCGATTTCACCGGCTTTGCTGGCGAGGCCATGAGCATGGGCGAGCGCACGCCGCTGGCCGCGCTGCATGCGCCGGCCTCGGGCCGCATGGCGGTGGCTGAAGCCATCACCAACCTGTTGGCCGCGCCGATTGAGCTCTCACGCGTGAAGCTCAGCGCCAACTGGATGGCCGCTTGCGGCGAGCCCGGCGAAGACGCCGCGCTGTATGAAACTGTGAAGGCCGTGGGCATGGACCTGTGCCCCGCGCTGGGCATCTCGATCCCCGTGGGCAAAGACAGCCTCTCGATGCGCACGCAATGGGCCGATGGCGACGATCAGCACAAAGTGACCTCGCCGGTGAGCCTGATCGTCACCGCGTTTGCCACGCTGGCCGATGTGCGAAACACACTCACGCCACAGCTCAGCACCGAGGTCGATGACACCACGCTGGTGCTGATTGACCTGGGCAAAGGACAGCACCGATTGGCTGGCAGCGTGTTCGGCGAAACGATGAACCAGCCCGGCTGCCCGGTGGCCGACGGCGTGCCCGATCTGGACGACCCGCAAGATCTGGTCAGCCTGGTCAACGCGATCAACGCGCTTCGCGCCCAAGGCCATATCCTTGCCTACCACGACCGCAGCGACGGTGGCCTGCTCGCCACCGTGGCCGAGATGGCATTCGCCGGCCATGTGGGCGTGGCGATCAATGTCGATCTGCTGGTGACCGAGGGCGACGGCATCTCAGACAGCCGCGCCGAGTACGGCGACGCCAAGAACTGGAGCAAGCAGGTCGGCGCGCGGCGCGACGAGCTCACGCTGAAAGCCTTGTTCAGCGAAGAACTGGGCGTGGTGATTCAGGTGGCAACCGCCGAGCGCAACAAAGTCATGCAGACGCTGCGCGAGCACGGCCTGTCCAAACACAGCCACTTCATTGGCAAAACCCGACATCTTTCTTCGTCGATCGACGCCGGCAAGGGCGAGCTGCAGGTCTGGCGCGATGCCAAGGCTGTGTTCAGCGCCAAGCTGTTCGACCTGCACCAGGTCTGGGACAGCGTGAGCTGGAAGATCAACCAGCAGCGCGACAACCCGGCCTGCGCCGACGCCGAACACGCGGCCGCCGGCGTGGTCGAAGACCCAGGCTTGCATGTGGCGCTGAGCTTCGACCCGGCCGAGGATGTGGCCGCGCCGTTCCTCAACCTGAGCCGCCCCAAAGTCGCCATCCTGCGCGAGCAGGGTGTGAACTCGCATGTGGAAATGGCTTGTGCCTTCACCCAGGCCGGATTTGAGGCGGTTGACGTGCACATGACCGACCTGCAAATGGGCCGCGCGCATCTGAGCAACTTCCAGGGCCTGGTGGCCTGCGGCGGTTTCAGCTACGGCGACACGCTGGGCGCGGGCATCGGCTGGGCGCGCAGCATCACCTTCAACGATGTGCTGGCCGACCAGTTCCGCGACTTTTTCAAGCGCCAGAACACCTTCGGCCTGGGCGTGTGCAACGGCTGCCAGATGTTCGCCGAGCTGGCCGATATCATCCCCGGCGCCGAGGCCTGGCCGCGCTTCACCACCAACCAGAGCGAACGCTTTGAGGCCCGCCTCTCGATGGTGGAGGTGCTGGAATCGCCCAGCCTGTTCTTGCAAGGCATGGCGGGCAGCCGCCTGCCGATCGCAGTCGCTCACGGCGAAGGCTTCGCCAACTTCAAACACCGCGGCGACCCTGCCAAGGCGATTGCCGCCATGCGCTTCGTGGACAACGCCGGCCAGCCCACCGAGCAGTACCCGCTCAATCCCAACGGCAGCCCCGGCGGCGTGACCGCTGTCACCACGCCTGATGGCCGCTTCACCGCGCTCATGCCGCACCCCGAGCGCGTGTTCCGCAACATCCAGATGAGCTGGACCAGCGGCAACCCGAGCGAGCCAAGCCCGTGGATGCGCATTTGGCGGAACGCGCGGCGCTGGGTCGGGTGATCGCGATGAGCATCGAGCTGTCCAAAGAGGTGCGAGACCAGGCGGTGGCATCGCTACAACGCTACGTGGAAACCGAGCTCGACGAACGCTTCGGCAACCTGGCGGCCGGCAGCTTGCTGAACTTCTTCCTGGCAGAGATCGCCCCCGTGGTTTACAACCAGGCCGTGACCGAGGTGCAGGAACGCATCCAGATGCGGGTCTCCGAAATCGACATCGAGGTGTTCGAAGAGCCTTTCACCTACTGGGCCAGCCCCGGCAAAGGCAGCAAAACAGGCAAAGGCCCATGACCATCGCGCGCCACTGCCCACTCGATGCCACCACCATCGAAGCGTATGCGCGCGACGGCGCCGTGTTGCTGCGCGGCGCGCTCAGCCCCGCCGACCTTGTCCAGCTGGAGCAAGGCATTGAGCACAACCTCGCCCACCTGAGCCCACTGGCGCTGGTGGCCAGCGAGCGCGACGACCCCGGCCACTTCGTCGAAGACTTCTGCACCTGGCAAAGCAACCCTGCCTACGCCGAGATCCTGCAGCGCTCCGCGCTGCCCCACATCGCCGCGCAGCTCATGCAAAGCAACACCGCCCGCCTGTATCACGACCACCTGCTGGTGAAAGAACCTGGCACCCGCCAAGCCACGCCCTGGCACCAGGACCAGCCGTACTACAACGTGAGCGGGCGGCAAAACGTGAGCTTCTGGATTCCGGTGGACCCGGTGCCCCTGGCCAGCACGCTGCGTTTTGTGGCCGGCTCCCACGCCGGCACCTGGTACATGCCGCGCACCTTCCGCGACCACCAGGCCAAGTGGTTTCCCGAAGGCGCGCTGGCCGAGCTCCCAGCCATCGATGCCGAACCCGAGCGCTTTCGCCAGCTCGCCTGGGCGCTGGCGCCCGGCGACTGTGTGGCTTTTCATATGCTCAGCCTGCACGCCTCCAGCGGCACCGGCCCGGGCAGCAGGCGCCGCGTCTTTTCAGCCCGCTACCTGGGCGACGACGCCCGCCACGCGCCCCGCCCCTGGCGCACCTCGCCCCCGTTCGCCGGTCTCACCGAGCGCCTGCCCGACGGCGCCGAGCTGAACGACCCCCTGTTCCCCATCGTCTGGCCAGCGGCCTGAGCCGGCCCTATCCACAGACGCATCGCAGCAGATGGCCGATTCATCCCGCTCCTGCTGCACACCGAGCATGTGTTTCGCCATGTCCGGATGGGCTGAACCAACAGCGACCCAGCCGCCCACCGCCCATGGATGCGCATTTGGTGCAGCCCGCGCAAATGGGTTGGAAAACCCATTGCTTGCCGTTTACAGGCACACGATATAGGCTGTCGCATGATCGTCACGCTTTCGGATCAGACCACCGCCGACCTGTTTGCTGGCAAAAGAGTGCGCCGCTGTGTGAACATCGAAGCGCTGTCCAGCATCGCCACGTTGGCCTCCCTCAGAGCGCCGCTTGGCATGAGCGCCCACACACTGGCTCAGGCGCTCAAGGTGCCCGCATCGCGCATCAATGACATCGTCCTGGAGCGCTGGGGTGTCACCGTGGACACGGCGCTTCGCCTGGTGCGTTGCTTTGGCGGCGACGTGCCAACCTGGATGAACCTGCAGACAGCCTTTGCGGTGAAGGTGGCAGAAAAAGATCTGGCGCCCCGCATGCGCAAAAACGTGCTGCCCCTGGCAGCCTGATTGGGTTGGACTCCGAATGGCCGCCTCTAGCCTGCTCCTGCTGATCGACGACATCGCCACGCTGCTGGACGACGTGGCGTTGATGACCAAGGTCGCCGCCCGCCAGGGCATGAGCGCGGCCGACGATGTGGCCACCATGACGCAGCTCGCCGCCAAGAAAACCGCCGGTGTGCTGGGCGACGACCTTGCGCTCAACGCGCAGCAGGTCACCGGCGTGAAGGCCGATCGCGAGCTGCCGGTGGTCTGGGCGGTCGCCAAGGGCTCGCTGCGCAACAAGGCCATCCTGGTGCCAACTGCGCTGGGCATCAGCGCTGTGGCGCCATGGGCCATCACGCCGCTGCTCATGCTGGGTGGCCTGTTTCTCTGCTTCGAGGGCGCCGAAAAGCTGCTGCATGTGTTCTTCCACAAAAAGGAAGAAACCCAGGCCCAACGCGCCAGGCGACTGGCGGCTGTGGCCAACGAGCAGGTCGATTTGGTCGCGTTCGAAAAAGACAAGATCAAAGGCGCGGTGCGCACCGACTTCATCCTCTCGGCCGAGATCATCGTCATCACCCTGGGCACGGTGGCCGCCGCCACGTTCACGCGCCAGGTCTCGGTGCTGGTGGGCATCTCCATCATCATGACCGCGGGCGTGTACGGACTGGTGGCCGGCATCGTCAAGCTTGACGACGCTGGGCTGCACCTGGTGCGCCAGTCGGCCAGCTGGAAACAGGCGCTGGGCCGCGCCATCCTGGCATTCGCGCCCTGGCTCATGAAGACCTTGTCGGTGGTGGGCACGGCCGCCATGTTCCTGGTGGGCGGCGGCATCTTGCTGCACGGCACGCCGGCGCTGGGCCATGCGGTGGCGCTTTTTGCCGAAGGCCTGGCCTGGGGCGCAGGCCTCGTCAACATGCTGGCTGGTGGCCTGACCGGGTTGCTCGCGGGCGCTGCGGCGGTGGCCGTGTTCAACACCGCACAGCGGCTGCGCGGCGCCCCGCCCAGTCATTGAGCGGCCAACCGGGGCCTTGATTCAGGTCAAGGCGCGGCGCGCGGGCCGCCCTAGACTGGCCCGGCAGGGATCGCCAGCGGTCCGGGCCTGTGTTGCCCGGTGCGGCGGTCTCCGGAGACAACGCACCATGACCCACGCTACCGACACCGCCGATCAGGCCCCCCTGAGCAACTTCACCAACTGCCACAGCGGCATTCTCAAGCGCCTGAACGCGCTTGACGAGTTGCCTGCGTTGCTGGAGCCCGCCGCCCGCGCGCGCCAGATCGCCGAGCAGTCGCTGGAGTTTTTCCGCGAAGCGATCTTCGAGCACCATCTGGAAGAAGAGCGTGAGCTGTTTCCCGCTGTCATCGCCAGCGCCCAGCCGGGTGAAGAACTGAGCCGCGTCAAGGCCATGGCCCAGCGCCTGACCGACGAGCACCGCCGTGTCGAAGCCCTGTGGAAAACGCTGGAGAGCGGCTTGAAGCGCGTGGCCAAAGGCCAGAGCACCGACCTCAACATCGCCGATCTGCACCGCCTGGTGACCGAGTACACCGCCCATGCGCGCTACGAGGAAACCGATTTCCTGCCGTTGTCGGAAACCCTCCTCAGCCGCAACAGCAACCACATGGCCGCGCTCGGCATGTCGCTGCACATGCGGCATGCCAAGCCGGTCAACGCCTACATCTGATCGCTGAGGCGGCGTGGCGCAAGGCCGAGACCCGTGCCAAGGCTTGCCTGGTGGGCTACAGTGCGTCGCCATGACACGCCAGCCAAAGTCCCCCGATCGCCAGCCCGAACACTGGCAAACCGACACAGGCGGCGACCCGGTCGCCGTCCTCAACATCCCCGGTCTGCTGTCGCGCGCCCGCGTGTTCGACATCGATGCGACCCTGATCGTGAATGTTCCCGATGCCGCGCAGGACGCCTGGCTCGAACTGCGGGTGGAAATCGACGGTCAGCGCCAATGGAGCCGCCGCATTCCAGCCCACAACCCCGGTCAGACCGATGGCCTGGAGTACCACCAGCGGGTGCGGCTCGAGGTGTCGCAGGGCATCCGCATCCGGGCGGTGGCGGCGGTTCAAGGGGTGCGCATCCGGCAACTTCGGGTGGACGCTCGTGAGGAGCTGTGACGTGCTGGCGTGGGCGCGGACTTAGAGAAGTTTGCTCACGGGAGAAGCCGCAGCCAGCGGGGCGATGGGTGCGCGCCGCGCCACCGTCTGGCCGTCGGGCTCGGTCTTGCATCCGCTGTTCGCGATCGCCTGGTCGGCGATGGTCTGCGCTTCTGCCAGGATGCGCTGCAGGTGTTCTTTCCCTTCGAGGCTCTCGGCGGAGATCTTGTGGCTGTCCTCGGTTCCCGAAGGCCGGGCAGCGGCCCAGCCTGACTGCAACGCGGGCGATCAGGCTGGTGCTGACCACCGTGGGGCCAAGCCGGTGCTGCTCGGCGATGCGCGCGCAGTGTTGCACGCTGGCACCGCCGAGCGGATCGAGGCCGATGCGGTGCTTCGCGTCGCGATTGGCGTGCGAGATGGCGGGGGTCGGCGTGTATTCATCGCCCAGGGCCAGCCTCCCGTCGACACCGTTGGCGTCCAGCACCCGGCCAAGGGACGGATCAGGGCGGCCATGGTGGGTCCGCCGAGGCTGGCGCTCATGGTCCGCTGCTGGTCGGTAGCTTGCGCTTCTCTTCGATGCGTGAGAGCAGCGCGTGCCACGATGCTGCAAAGGCCTCAGTGCCTTCGCGCTGCAAGCGTGCGGCCAGAGCCTCGTCGTCGACTCCCTCGCGCCGGAATTCCTCGAGCACCGTCTCGGCGTAGCCCCCATCGGCCGGCAGGGCGGTACCCACTTCGCCGTGGTCGGCAAAGGCCCGCAAGGTCTTTTCTGGAATCGTGTTGATGGTGTCGGGCGCTGCCAGCGCTGCCACATACAGCGTGTCGAGCGCGGCCGGGTCCTTGGTGCCGGTGCTGGCCCACAGCAGCCGTTGCGGCTGAGCGCCCGCTTCGGCAAGCTTTTGCCAGCGCGGGGAGGCGAGCAGGTCGCGATACGCCTTGTAGGTTTGCATGGCGATCGCGATGCCCAGGCGGTTGTGGAACTGCGCAGCGACTTCCAGCTTCACCCCGACATCCCAGCGGCTGACGAACAAGGAGGCCACCGAGCGCACGTTTGCATCCAGGCCGGCGTCAAGGCGGCGTGCGATGCCGCGCATGTAGGCCTCGGCGGCCGCGAGGTAGTGCGCTCGCGAGAAAAGAAGGGTCACATTCACTGGCACGCCGCCGAAGATCGATTCCTCGATCGCCTCGGCACCGGCGGCCGTGCCCGGGATCTTGATGAACAGGTTGGGCCGGTCGGCGGCTGCGTGCAAATGGGCGGCGGCCTGGATCGTCTGAGCGGCGTCGTTGGCGAGCAAGGGCGATACCTCCATCGAAACCCAGCCGTCGAGCCCATCGGTGGCGTCAAAGACCGGACGAAACAGATCTGCGGCGGCTTTCAGGTCGGCGAGCGCGAGCGCGAAGAAGGTCGCCTCTGTCGTCTCGCCTTCGCGCAGCAGGCGCGCAATGTCCTCGTCGTACCGGTCGCCGTGGCCGATCGCGTGTTCGAAGATGGTCGGGTTCGAGGTCAACCCGGTCACCGACCAGTCGGCGATGTCACGGGAGAGGGAGCCCGTCTCCAGCATCTCGCGGCTGATGTTGTCGACCCACAGGCTCTGTCCCAGGTCGTGCAGCTGTCGGGTGGGGGTGTTGGAGGGGTTTTTCATCTTGTCTCCTCAACCGGTTTCTCAAGGTGGCCGCCGAAGGCCTGGCGCATGGCCGAAAGCAGCTGGTTGGCAAAGGCGGCCTTGCCGCGCGAGGCGAACCGTTCGTAAAGCGCTGCGCTCAACACCGGGGTGGGCACCGCCTCGTCGATAGCGGCCTGCAGCGTCCAGCGGCCTTCGCCGGAATCGGACACGCGGCCGTCGAAAGACTCGAGCTGCGGGTCTTGCAACAGCGCGCCGGCGGTGAGGTCGAGCAGCCAGGAGCCGATCACGCTGCCGCGTCGCCAGACCTCGGTGATCTCGGACAGATTCATTTCATAGCGGTAGAACTCGGGATCGCGCAGCGGCGTGGTCTCGGCGTCTAGGGTCTGTTCTTGCAGGCCCACATTGGCGTGGCGCAAGATGTTCATGCCCTCGGCATAGGCTGCCATCAGCCCGTACTCGATGCCGTTGTGGACCATCTTCACGAAATGGCCCGCGCCCGACGGGCCGCAGTGCAGGAACCCTTCTTCGGCCGGTGTGTGCGCGCCGCTGCGCCCCGGGGTTCGCGCTGCTGTGCCCGCACCCGGCGCCAGGGCCGAGAAGATCGGCGTCAGTCGATCGACGATGGGCTTTTCGCCGCCGATCATCAGGCAGTAACCGCGCTCCGCGCCCGCCACGCCGCCGCTGGTGCCCACATCCACATGGTGCAGTCCCGAGGCGGTGAGTTGCTGGGCGCGGCGAACGTCGTCGCGGTAGTACGAGTTGCCACCGTCGATCACGATGTCGCCCGCCTCCAGGTGTGGCGCCAGCTGCTTGATCACGGCGTCCACAGCGCCCGCCGGCACCATCAGCCAGACCGCGCGTGGCCGGTCCATCTTGGATGCCAGTTCTTCAAACGAAGCCGCGCCCAACGCCCCTTGTGCGCACAAAGCAGCGACCGCATCGGCCCGCGTGTCATGGACCACGCAGACGTGGCCCGCCTTCATCAGGCGCGCCGCCATGTGGGAGCCCATTCGCCCCAGTCCGATCATTCCGATTTGCATGTGTTGCTCCATGACAGCGCCTGTCTTTCCCGGCAGCAGACGCGATGCCCAGGTGCCTTGGGGTGGTGGTGGCCGTTCAGCCGCAGCGCTTTGCAACCGCGCACAGCCTGGCAGTGAACAGCTGGTATTGAGCCTGCGCGCCTCGCCTCACGAAGTCTGTGCGCTGTCGAACAGACACTCAGTAACCCAGAGCGCACAGTGGCGCTATTTGCCGCAGAGTCACACGCAAGCGCCGCCTGAAATGAAGCAAGCCATTGCCGTCTTCAATGCCGGGTCCACCAGCCTGAAGTTCGCCGTCTACACGCTGGATCCGACGGCGGCGCTGTCGCTGCTGTTTGCCGGCCACGTCGAGAGCCTGCAGCGCGGTCCACGCTTCGTCGTGAAGAACTCGGCTGGTCATCAGATGGCAGCGCATGAATGGGGCGAGGACGCTGCGATCGAACATTCCGCTGCGCTTGCGCATGTCATTCGCTGGCTGGCAGCGAATATCTCTGGTGCGAAGCTCATCGCTGCCGGGCACCGCGTGGTGCTCGGCGGCGCGCGCTACACCGCGCCGGTGCTGGTGGATGCCGACGTGCTCGACCAACTCGACTCGCTGGTGGCCATGGAGCCCTCCCATCAGCGCTTCAACATCGCCGCCATCCGCGACATCGCCGCCGCATTCCCCGGGCTGCCGCAGGTGGCCTGCTTCGACAGCTCGTTTCACCGCACCATGCCCGAGGTGGCGCAGACCTATGCGCTGCCCAAGGAGGTGCGCGATGCCGGGGTGCGCCACTGGGGCTTTCACGGCATCTCTTATGACTGCATCAGCCGGCAACTGCCCCTGTTCGCCCCGCAGGCTCGGCGCGTGATCGTCGCGCACCTGGGCGGCGGCGCCAGCCTGTGTGCCATGCAGGACGGCCGCAGCATCGAGACCACGATGGGCTTTTCCAGCCTCTCGGGCCTGCCGATGGCCACCCGCTCGGGCGACATTCCACCGGGCGCGCTGTTCTACCTGCTGCGCAGCCAGCGCTTCGACGCCACCGCGCTGGAAAAGCTGCTTTACGAAAGCAGCGGCTTGCTCGGCTTGTCGGGCATCAGCGGCGACATGCGGGTGTTGCAGGAAAGCGCCGATCCGCAGGCAGCGGCGGCGATTGACCATTTCGTCTACGCGATGACGAAAACCATCGGCGCCTACACCGCCGTGCTCGGCGGTCTGGATGCGCTGGTCTTCACCGCCGGCATCGGCGAGAACTCGGCGCCGCTGCGCGCGTCCTTGTGCAGCCAGCTGGGCTGGCAAGGCGTGAAGCTCGACGGGCCTGCGAATATCTCGGGTGGGCCGCGCATCTCCAAGGCTGACAGTGCCGTGTCGGTCTGGGTCGTCCCCACCGACGAGGAATGGATGCTCGCGCAGCACACGCTGGGCCTGCTCGACCTGTGCACCCGCGACTGATCGGTTGCACAGAGAAGAGCGCCGTGCGGCAGGTGGTGGTCGGTGCGCCATCGAACAGACCGCAAGCGCTTGGGCGCGTAGGCTGATGTTTTCATCAACGAGCTGCCCGGGATTCCGGTGGCTGCAACCAAAGGAGTTTTTCCATGGGTATCCACATTGGCGACACCGCCCCCGATTTCACCGCCGACACCTCAACCGGCAAGATCAGCTTTCACGACTGGATCGGCAGCGACTGGGTGTTCTTCTTCAGCCACCCCGGCGACTTCACCCCGGTCTGCACCACCGAGATCGGCCGCACCGCCCAACTGGCCGACGAATTCGCCAAGCGCCACGTCAAGCCGCTGGGCCTGTCCACGGATGGGGTCCAGCAACACCTGGACTGGATCAAAGACGTCAACGACACGCAGCACACGACCGTCAAATTCCCGATCGTGGCCGACCCCGATTGCCAAGTTGCCAAGCTCTACGAAATGATCCACGCCCATGAAAGCGGGACGGCAGCCGTGCGCTCGGTGTTCATCATCGACCCGAAGAAAAAGATCCGCCTCACCATGACCTACCCGATGAACGTGGGCCGCAACTTTGACGAAATCCTGCGCGTGATCGATGCCCTGCAAACCGGCGACGCCAAGCACATCGCCACACCCGCCGACTGGGTACCCGGCGGCAAGGTCATCATCCCGACCTCGATCAAAGACGCCGAGGCGAAGACGCTGTTCCCCAAGGGGTGGACAGAGGTGCGGCCTTATTTGCGGACCACGACGCTTTGAGCTTTCCTTCGCATGACCCGCTGGTCATGAGGTGCTGGCCTCAAAGCATGAACTGGCTGCTCATGTCGACAGCAAGCTGACGCATTGCCTGCATGTGCGCTGGCGAACAGACCGCGCGGGGATGTGCAGGCTCAATGGTCCTTTCCGCTCCAAAAATCCACAAACGGCCAATGGCGCAGGTGGCAAGCATGTCGGGCCGGGTCTTCTCGTGGCGCACCGCTGCGGGGCCGTTGCGGTGGACCGCACCAACCTCCATCCAGAAAGCACCCCATGGCAGACAAGACCGACCCGGCCAACAACAACGCGGTGATCGCTGTGTTCACCGACCATTCGGCCGCCGAGGCTGCGGTGAAGAAGCTGGCTGAGGCCGGCATCGACATGAAGCACCTCAGCGTGGTGGGCAAGGGCTACCACACGGATGAGAAGGTGATCGGGTTCTACAACACCGGTGACCGCATGGCGTTCTGGGGCAAGCGCGGCGCTTTCTGGGGTGGCCTGTGGGGCTGGCTCATGGGCGGTGCGTTCCTGTTCGTCCCGGTGCTGGGCCATGTCGTGGTGCTGGGCTACCTGGCCACGGCTGTGGTGGCCGCGATCGAAGGCGCGGTGGTGGTCGGCGGTTTGAGCGCGCTGGGTGCGGCCCTGTATGGCAGCGGCATTCCGAAGGACAGCGTGCTCGCTTACGAGACCGCGATCGAGGCCGACGGCTTTCTGGTCACCGCGCACGGCCCAGCCGTTGAAGTGGCGCGGGCCAAGGCCATTCTCGGCAAGCTCGGCGCCGCGCGCCTTGATCTCTTCGACAGCGCGCCCGACTTGCAGTTGAGCGCGTGAGCGTTGT
>JBBSDB010000012.1:0-26850 GCA_038249735.1 Burkholderiales bacterium | reverse complement strand
TCAGGCTGGCCAGCGTCTGCCGGTCTTCGGGCTGGAGTTGTTGGTAGCTTCGGGGTGGTGACTTGTGCATCTGCGTACCTTACGGTGGCAGGTGTTGCACTTCAGGTTTGAATCCGCCTTCGTTCTTGATTCCCGGCCCTTGTTATGCTGACATTCGTGTTGGCGATTGCCTTCGCCATCTACCAGTACAAAAAAGCCAAAAAGGCTCGTACTCAACACCATCAGTCAGCGCAGGCCAGGGTCATGGGCGAGCGGCCTGGTGAACGACACATCAGCCCCGTCGGGTCAAACAAAACCATGACTCCTGAACAGAAGCCATAGCAGTCAAACACGGTTCAGCGTTTACCCAGAAAAGCTTCCCTTGCTTTGCATTTCTTGTCGATCCTTTTGAGGCTTCCATCAACTGCGTCGCTGATCGTGCCGGCCCGATCTGCGGTCTGTGTGCATTCAAGCACGCCGGTTGAGCAAGCGACCCATTGGGGACTGCACGGTTGCATCTGAGTTTTTCTTACACGGCAAGACGCCAATGTCCTACCTTTCGAAGGTGACCACTGTTTGATGCTCGTTTGCACGCCATGGACCCTGGCGCAACCCCTGAAAGGCATGGATCATGAACACCGACATCTCCTCATTCGGCTGGCTTGTTCCCGTCTGGATGCTTGGCGTTGCGCTTCTCGCTGCCATGGTTCTGTGTGTTTCGACGCCCAAGGGTGCGAATCGCAGCATCTATTCAGGTGGTCATGACCGTTGAGTGTCAAGCAGTGGGCCTGGTTGGCCTTGGTGATGGTCATCACGGCTGCGGTGCTGACCCACGGACGGCAGTGGCAGGTGCCCGACCGGCACAACCCCTGGGCGGTGCTGAGCATTGACGAGGCGCCCGGCTGGCTGACCCGTCACAAACTGGAGCGGCTCGATGACAAGCCGGCAGCCTGCTTGGCGGTTCTCGAACAGTCCACGATGCGCTTTGCGCCGGTCGCAGACCGTGCCACGGGAACGGGTTGCGGCTTCAACAATGCCGTGCGCATTGAACGCACCTCGGCGCAAGTGGGCGAGCCATTCACCCTGTCGTGCCCGGCGGCTGTTTCGCTGGCGCTGTGGGAACGTCACGCGCTGCAGCCTGCAGCCCAGTCGATGCTGGGCAGCCGTGTTCGCCGCATTGAGCACTACGGCAGCTTTGCCTGCCGCAATGTGTATGGGCGCGACAGCGGGCGGCGCAGCCAACACGCCACCGCCGACGCTTGGGATGTGGCCGGTTTTGTGTTGGAGGACGGCCGGCGCATCACGGTCGCGGCACATTGGCGCGGCGACGATGAGCGCGCCGCCTTCCTGCACAGCATTCACAACCAAGCCTGCGGTTTCTTCGACAGCGTCTTCGGGCCCGACTACAACGCTGCACACGCCGATCACCTGCATCTGGATCGCGGGCCGTATCGCCTGTGTCGGTGAGCGTTGGGGCAACGCGATGCCATGGCAGCAGGGCGGCAGGGGCACCGCGGCTGAAAACTTCCACGCGACCCTCGAAGTCACAAATGCTCTTGCGACTGGGCGTCCCACTTGATCGCAGGCCCGGCCTGCGCCAGTGCCATCCAGACGTGAAACGGCAGGCGCTCAACCGCGCGGCGCGGTGCCTCCCGCGCCACCACCATGGTCGAGCCCTCCAGCTGCAGGACGCCGCACTCAGGAGGCACTTCGTGTGGCTGCGCAATGGGTCGGCCTTGGGCGTCCACGCCCAGCACGTACCAGCAGGCGCCCGCCATGGCGAGGTAGGCGGCGCGCTTGGCGGGCTTTTTCAGATCGCCCAGCAGGTCGGCGCGGCTCACTTTGATCTCGTGCACCAGCGGCTCCAGATACGCCTCAACCGAACTGCGGCGAATGGAGAACACGTCGGGCATGGTCACGCACCAGCGGTGGTCGGGCCTGGGCGGTGCGGCTGCGCCGAACAGGTTCGTTGCGGGCGGCGGCTCGCTGGCCAGGTGTTCTGATACTGGTGTGCGGTTGGGTGGACCCTCCCGCATTGAACCTGGCAGCGGGGCGCGCAGCATCAAGCCGCGCCAGGCCAGCCGCCCGGTACGGCTCAGGTGCTCGGCCACCCGCTCCACCAGCGCTTCGTGTGGCGCGCGCGCGGCGCGGTTGCCGGCGTGGCTTTGCGCCAGCGCCTGGATGCCGGCATCGGTCAGGCGCAGCGTCTCGTGGCCTTCGGGCGAACAGCGCCGCTCCAGCAGGCCAGCGGCCAGCAGATCAACCTCCAGCGGGTCGGCGCAGGGCCAGCCGGCGGAGCGGTAGAGCTGTCGCAGGCGCTGATGGTGGCGGCGGGAGAGGGTGGGCGAGGAAGTGGGCAAGAGGGTGGACGAAAGGGTGGACGCGAGCGAAGACATGCACTGACTTTATATCCAGTAGCATCGGCGCTCCAAGTTTCACACCGTGATCGACGCTCCCGCCGCCCCCCTGGTTGACGACACCGACCCCCACCCGCCCCTGGGCACGGTGGCGGTGCGCGTGTTGTGCGACTTCGCTGCCCGCAGCGGCGATCTTGATCTGCGCTTCACGCCGTCGCCCAGCGGCGCCGAGGGCGTGGCCGGCCACCAGGCGGTGACCAGCCGCCGCGCGCCGGGCTACCAGCGCGAAGTGGCGCTGTCCAGCATCTGCCAGGGTCTGCGGGTGCAGGGCCGGGCCGACGGCTGGAACGCCACCGAGGGCCGGCTGGAAGAGATCAAGACCCACCGGGGCGACGCGGCACTGATCGCGCCCAACCGGCGCGCGCTGCACTGGGCGCAGGCCAAGGTGTATGGCGCGCTGCTGTGCGAGCAGCGCGGCCTGCCCGGGCTCACCATCGCCCTTGTGTACTTCAACATCGACACCGGCGCCGAAACGCCGCTGGCCGAGCGGCACGACGCCGATGCGCTGCGCGAGCACCTGCACGCGCTGTGCGAGCGCTACCGCGCCTGGGCGCTGCAGGAGCGCTCGCACCGCGCCGAGCGCGATGCATCGCTGAGCGTGCTGCAATTTCCTTATCCCGATTTCCGCGCCGGCCAGCGCCCACTGGCCGAGGCGGTGTACCGCGCGCACAAGGCGGGCCGGGTGCTGATGGCGCAAGCGCCGACCGGTCTGGGCAAAACGGTGGCCACCCTGTTTGCCGCGCTGCGCGCCGTGCCCGAACAGCGCACCGACAAGCTCTTCTACCTCACCGCGCGCACCACCGGCCGCCAGCTCGCCCTCGACGCATTGCAGCGCCTGCGCACCCAGCCTGCAGAGCGCCTGCCGCTGCGCGTGATCGAACGGGTGGCGCGCGACAAGGCCTGCGAACACCCCGACAAAGCCTGCCACGGCGAATCCTGCCCGCTGGCGCGTGGCTTTTACGACCGCCTGCCTGGCGCCCGCGAAGCGGCAGCACGGGCTCAGTGGCTGGACCAGGCCGCGCTGCGCGACATCGCGCTGGCCCATAGCGTCTGCCCCTACTACCTCGGGCAGGAAATGCTGCGCTGGGGCGATGTGGCGGTGGGCGACTACAACCACTTCTTCGACCTCGGTGCGCATTGGTTTGCCCACACCGAGGAACAGGGCTGGCGAGTGGCTTTGCTGGTGGACGAGGCACACAACCTGGTCGAGCGCGCGCGCAGCATGCACAGCGCCGCGCTCGACCCGGCTGCCTTCCAGGCGCTGCGGCGGGAAGCCCCCACTGCGCTCAAAAAACCGCTCGATGCGGTCAACCGCCGCTGGAACGCCCTGGCGCGCAAGCAGCAGGGAGAGCACACCGAGTTGCCCGAGCCGCCCGCCGCGCTGATGGAGTCGCTGCAAAAAGCCTGCAGCGCCATCGCCGACCACCTCGCGAAAAACCCGCAAGACGCGGGCGAGGGCCCGCTGCAACGCTGGTTCTTCGAGGCGCTGCACTTCCAGCGTGTGGCCGAGGGCTTTGGCGACCATTCGCTGTGCGACCTCACCGCACGCGACGCGCCCACCGAGCCCGGCACCCGGCGCATCGGTGTCAGCCGGGCGCGCCTGTCGATCCGCTGCCTGGTGCCCGCGCCGCTGCTCAAAGACCGCTGGGCCGCCACCCATGGCGCCACGCTGTTCTCAGCCACGCTCGCGCCCATGGACGCGCTGGCCGATCTGCTGGGACTGCCCGCAGACACGCTGCGCATCGACGCGCCTTCGCCGTTTTCCAGCGAGCAGCTGCGGGTGCGGGTGGCCACCCACATCTCCACCCGCTGGAGCGATCGCAGCCGCTCGCTCACCCCGATGGCGCAGCTCATGGCGCAACAATTCAAGGCACAGCCGGGCAACTACCTCGCGTTCTTCAGCAGCTTCGACTACCTGCTGCAGGCCCTGGACACGCTGCGCGCGCTGCACCCGGAGCTGCCGCTGTGGGCGCAGTCGCGCGGCATGAGCGAGCCCGAGCGCGCCGCCTTCATCGCGCGCTTTGTCGAGGGCGGGGAGGGCATTGGCTTTGCGGTGCTGGGCGGCGCGTTCGGCGAGGGCATCGACCTGCCGGGTCGCCGACTCATCGGCGCCTTCGTCGCCACGCTGGGCATGCCGCAGGTCAATCCGGTCAACGAGCGGCTGCGCGAGCGGCTGCAAGCCTGGTTCGGCCACGGCTTTGAGTACGCTTACCTCTACCCCGGCCTGCAGAAAGTGGCGCAAGCGGCTGGCCGCGTGATCCGCAGCGAAACCGATCGCGGCACGGTGTGGCTGCTCGACGACCGCTTTGCCAGGCCCGAAGTGCGCCAACAGCTGCCGGCCTGGTGGGGCCGGTTGGAATGAGGTCGGTGTGAGAGCCAACAAAGCTCCACTTGCTGTCGGCATTGGTCGCCCCGGTTTCGCGCGTGTCAGCCCCGTCTTACACCGATTCGCAGGCGTTGCCTATGCCATCGGGGCCTGGTCGCGTTTACGGTCGGGTGCTTAACCAACACATGGAGCACCTATGCGACACGACGGACCTGCCCACGAGAGCCTGTGGGAGCTGATCAAGGACATCAAGTTCGGCATGTTTACCCACCGCGATGCGCAAGGGGTGTTGCACGCGCACCCGATGACGACTCAGAACACATCGGTGGACGAAGACGCCACGCTGTACTTCTTCGTGAAGAGCGACAGCGAGATCGTCAGCGCGGTTGGAAATGAGCAGCAGGTGTGTGTGACCTACGCCGATCCCGGCGCAGACAGCTATGTGTCGGTGTCGGGTGAGGCGCACATTGACCACGACCAGGCCAAGAAAGAAGCGCTGTTCACCTCGATGTCGAAAGCCTGGTACCCGGCTGGCCCCACCGACCCCAGCCTGACCCTTCTGACGGTGCGCCTGAGACACGCCGAATACTGGGAAACGGACCACGGCAAGATGGTTCAACTGTTCAAGATAGCCAAGGCGGCCCTCACCGGTGACACGCCACCCGACTTGGGCGACCACAAAAAAATGCGCCTGTAGCGGGGACGGAGCCGCCTTGCCATTGCGGGTGGCCCGGGATGAGGAGGGGGATGTGCTCCCGACTCAGTGCGACTCAGGGGAGGGCAGAGGGCATCCGGGCGCAAGCACCGGTGCCCTCGCTGCTAGTCAGGTCCCTGATCGCCAAGACTGGCGCTGCGCTGCATGGCCACCTGCTGGCCGAGCGCTGGCGAATCTACCTTGGCCAGATGAGAGAACAGCGTCTCTTCTTCAATCGCATGGTGGGCGTGGACAAGGTCGGTCAGTGTGTGCATTTCCGCATCGATCGATTCCGTCGACGAATCGTCTGCCGCCACCACTTGCAGTTGTTGACAGAGCAGCCTGTGGTCTTCCTGAACCGACTTCAGCCACCCCGCAGGTCCCGCTTCACCCAAGAGGGGATACACCACCTGTTCCTTCACCTCCTGCAGCGCTGTGAGCAGTGCCCCCAGGCGCGCGATCAGCCCGTGGCGGTCCGCCATGCTTTGCGAATCCTTTGCCAACAGGTGGTACTGATCCAGCAGCCGTTCGATCTGCCGATGGTCGTGTCGCATCACCTCCACGGCCGATTCAGGGCTGGCTGCGCCCGCTTCTGGCATCAAATCGATCATGGGTTCCTCCTAAAAAATGGCCAACGGGTGGCGAGAAGTCACAGTGCACCACCCTGTTGCAGCGGTGGCCCATCCCTGTGGTTCACCGGGTTGTGGAACGCGGCGAAAGGCTGCGGCGCTTGGGTCGTGATGACCAGAGCCGCAGGCGGGGCGCCGCTCGGTGGCCTTGCAGCCGTGTTTTGTGCCTCTTGCCGCCACTGGGTGATCCAGGCGTCGATCAGCGCGAGGGTGGGGGCCTCACCCGTTGGCGATGCGCCCACCCGCCGGTCTCCGCACGACAGCAAGAAACGCTTGAAGTCTTTGTCTTTCGCTGGCGAGCAGGGCTTGCCGGCATGGAACGCGGCGCGGCCAAGTTCGCTGGCCAACAGCAATTGGTCTTTTGATTTCATTTTTTCTCCCTGGGTGTGCCCGGTTGGGTCGTCCAGAATTCTGTGACGAAATTCAAAACCGAGGGGTAGTCCCATTCCTACAGCCGGTGCGATCCCGATGCCGAACCGGACGCAGCGCCGTAAAAAAACCGATGCTAGCGGGTGGGCTGAGAGGGTCCGGGCCGGGCTTGCTGCTTGCTCTGGGCTCCCTTGGCCCGGGTGGTCAGCCCGGGTGGTCAGGGCAACGCGCTGCTGTCGCGCTTCAGCGCTTGCGACTCGCTTAAGGCATCCAGTGGCTCTTCGCCCTCCAGGCACGCCACGGCGTCGCAGAGCAGCCCGACCAGCCAGGCCCCGATAGCGGTCACGGCGACAGCAGCGGCCAGAACAACCAAAGCGTCCAACCAGAACATGGCTCATCTCCTCAACAAGGGACATGCCCGAGCATGCTTTGCAATGCCAAGGCCCGCGGTAGGACGGCAGTTGCTCCCAAGGCAGGACGGGGGTGGGTGGTCAGCGAGCGGGCCGCGGCATGGGGTTGTCGGCATGCCGCACCGCCAACGCCGGGTCATCGGCTGTTTGCAGATCCGGCTGACCAGACCATCACGCTGTAAGCGGCCAGCCCGGCCATCGCGGTGATGAACGTGCCCCAGGCGATATCGGTCAATGCCAGTTTGAGAGGCCAGGCCTTCAAGGTCGCCATGTTGGTCAGGTCGTACACCCCATAGGCCACCAGTCCGAGCAGTGCCGACCGGCCCAGCGCTTCCGTCCAGCCCTGGGCGGGCGGCGTGAGCGCCACAAACAGAATGCCCAAGGGGTACATGAAATAGAAGATCGCCGCTGGCACCAGATTGAAGTTCTCAGCCGCCACTGCCACCATCTGTGAGCGGTAGAAATCGCGAGCGATCACGCCCAGCCAGAGGCCGTCCAGCACGCCAACCACCAGCAGCGCAGCGCCGTATCCCCAGGCGTAGGTTGTGACGCTGCTCATGACAGGCTCCCCGAGGTGTGCGAGCGGTGCCCGCCCGTGCGGGTGTCCAGCGGTTTTTCCGCCAGCGCTGGCCCTGGACGCAACAGCCAATTTGGCTGCGAGGCACTTGCCTTTTCAACGCGCATGCTCATCCACCTTTGAACTTGAAACGCTCAGTGACCGACCCGAATCCAGTACCCAGGCAACAGTCGAACAGAACGAACTTCAAATCTAGTCGAGTGCCGAGCGCTGGGTGTCAGACAACAGGCCGAATGTCGGCACACCAGGTTTGAGAGAGCCGTTGTTCGCCGCAGCAATCTATGCTGCGATCTGAAGACAACTTCTCCGCGCTGCGGTTCAGTGGGGCGAGGCGAGGCCTGGCTGGGCGGGTGCGCCCCGGGACCCGCTCTGGTCGCCCTGCGTCAAGGCAGGATGAGCGAGAACCAGCACCGCATTGGTTCCACCAAACGCGAAAGAGTTGGAAAGCATGATCTGCCCCGCGGCACCTGCGCGGGCCGCGTTGGGCACGCAGTCGAGATCGCACAACGGGTCGGGCGAGAGCAGGTGCATGGTGGGCAACGCGGTGTCTCGTTGCATCGCAAGCAACGACAACACGCATTCCAGGGCGCCCGCTGCGCCCAGCAGATGGCCGTGCATGGCTTTCGTGGCGCTCACCGGAACGCTCGATGCGCGAGCACCAAAAACGCTCTTGATAGCGGCTGTCTCGGCCGCGTCGTTGGCCTGCGTACCGGTGCCATGGGCGTTGATCGAATCGATCTGGCCCGAGTCGAGTTGCGCCGATCTCAATGCCGCCTGCATGGCAGCGGCCTGGCCTTGGACGCTGGGCTTGGCGATGTGGGAAGCGTCTGTCACCAGCCCGTAACCGAGGATCTCGCCGTGGATCTTGGCGCCGCGCGCGACCGCGTGGTCCCAAGGCTCCAACACCAACATGGCCGCGCCTTCGCCGAGCACCATGCCAGAGCGATCTGCAGAAAACGGCTTGCAGGATGTCGAGGGATCGGTCAGATCGACAGCCGCGAGGGTGTGCATGGCCTCCCAGGCCTTGAGGGAGCCCAGCGACAGCGGCGCCTCTGCGCCGCCGGCCAGTGCGATGTCGATGCTGCCGCTGGCCACACGAAGCCAGGCTTCGCCAATGGCCACCGCCGATGACGAGCAGGCGGTCGAGTAGGTCAGGTTGGGGCCACGAAAGCCGTTCTCGATGCCAATCCACGCCGCCGGCGCGTTGTGCATGCCCATCAGGATCAGCAGCGGCTTGATTCGGTCCGAGCCCTCGCCGTACAAGGTTCGGTAGCCGTCATCCATGCTGATGGAGCCACCCATGCCGGTGCCGACGAACACCCCGGCACGGTCCAGGTCGACGCCTCCCGGGTCCAGGCCGGCATCCGACATCGCGGACCGGGCCGAGACGATCGCGAACTGGCTCACTCGGTCGAGCATGCGCGCTTTGGCGGGGTCGAAATGCGCTGCCGCGTCGAACTGCACAACGGCTGCCAGCGGCGCCTTCAGCCGCTCGGCCCCAAGGCTGGTCAGACGCGCCACCGCAGAGCGGCCGCTGCGGGCGGCGTTGAAGACGGCGTCGCAGTCGTTGCCCAGTGGCGACAGCACGCCGACGCCGGTGACTGCGACGCGCCTCATGTGGCGACTGGCGCGTCGCCTTGAGAACCCAAGCCCGCATCGACCGCTGTCTCTGGTTTGGCAGCGATCAATGTGTCGATGAATCGCGCCACATCGCCCACGCTGGTGAGGTTCTGGACCGGCTCCATCGGAAGGGTCACCTGGAACTCGTCTTCAATGTTGAAGAGCAATTCAGCCACCCCGAGTGAGTCGATGCCCAGGGACTCCAGCGAAGAATCGGGTGTGATCGTCTCCGTGTCGAGCTTGTAGTCCCTGGCCACGATCGTCTGCAAGCGTTGGAAGGTTGTCTTCATTCAGGAGGCCTCTGTGAGTGGGTGTGTGGGCTGGATCGCTGCCGGAGCGCGAGCGGTCAACGGATGGGGAGATGGCTGGGTCGAGAGTCGCGCGATCGTGGCTGGATCAATGGCACAACGAACCTTGGCGCACCACCGTGCGCCAAGGGTGATGGCGCTGGGAAATCGACCCGCTGCCGCCAGCAGAATCGATGCGGGGAGTGGCCTCATCGCGGTGTGAGCGAGCAGGGCAGCGATTCGCAGTCGCATCGCAAAGTGGCGGCGCCAATCGGCAGCGTAGCGTCGTGCGACATCGGCGTGCCACTGCGCGGCACCTTGGGTGCCCGTGGCAGGAGACGATGCCAGCAAACGATCGCAGAGCAGCCACGCCGATTGCATGGCCATGCTCATGCCTTCGCCAATGATGGGATGGGCTTCACCTGCCGCATTGCCGATTCTGAAGACGGGTTCGCCTGCGCTCAGCCGAATGCCGGGATCGATCGGGCCGGAGGCGAGCCAGGGTCCGCTGCGTTCCGCTGGTTTGAGCGCAGCCTCCACGCCGTGGCATTCGCGGCGCAGCATCGCTTCCACGGCGTCACCTGCCGAGCGCCCTGGCATGCCGGCGCGCAGTGCCGCGAGCCGATCAGCGCGAACACAGCAGGCGACCGTGACAACCCCGCGGTCGGCCATCACCATTCCGCCATAGCCGCCGGCGAACGCGAGTACGGGAAGCAGGCCCGCGTCGAGATCGGCGTCGAGAAAGTTGGCCTTGAACGCGAGCAGGTCGCTGCCGCGCCGAAGCCGTCGCTCGGTCTGCCTGGCTGCCTGAAGCGGTTCCCAGGAGCCGTTCGCCAGAATCACCACCCGCGCCTGCATCTCGGCCTTCTCACCCGTTGCGATGTTCAGCGCTGCCGCGCGCAGGTTGCCGGGTGGTCCGGCAATGGACAGAACCGACCAGGGTTGGAGCACATGCGCGCCTGCAGCGCGCGCCTGTTCGAGCAGCAGGGTGTCGAGCGTCTCGCGCCCAATCGCGCGGCCCCAGGGGTGTCGCGCACATGCTGCCGCCGGCAACGGCGCGGTGACGCAGCGCTTGCCTTGCATGATCGCCACCCGCTGAAGCGCTGGCGCAGCCAGAGCATCCAGCGTGGCGGGCTGGATGCCGAGCGCTTCGAGCAGCGGCAGATTGCTCGCCGCAACGCATTCGCCACACACCTTTCGGCGTGGAAAAACCTGCTTTTCCACGATCGCGACCGACCAGCCGGCTCGGGCGAGCAACGCGGCTGCCGAGGAGCCCGCCAGACCCGCGCCCACGATCAGGGCATCGAACCGGGTGGCGTTCATGGATGGGAGGTCTTCGACAGGCCTTTGCGTTGCGCCAGGAAACAATGACTGAACAAACCGGCGCTGTGTTCTGTTGTGTCCCACAGGCTCGCAGCACCGGGCCACGCCGCCGAAATCTCGCCAGCCCGAAAACCGGCATGCACGCTCAAAACGGCGTCTTCCCTCGTCACTGGCCCCGCACCGATGAGTCCGACCAAGTGGCTACCGACCAAGGCCAGCCTGGACCGCGCGGGTTCGCAGGCGATGAACCGATCTGCGTTGCGCTCAATGCCACCGAGCAGCGTGGTCAGCGCCGCACCCTCGAAGTGGTGCATGAAAAGGTTGACGATGATCAGATCCCATCGGCCGCCGGCATGCGGCCGCGAAGGTCTTTGTTCGGCGTGGCTCTCGGCCCACACAAGCGCGTCCGCCATGCAGGCACTCGCCGACCAGCCAGCATCCCTGTACGACGCCAGCGTTTCAGATGTCACGAGATCCTGACGGTCGAGCAGCGTCAGATGCAGATCGGTCCACTCGCCTGCGATCGATCGCGCAACGCCGAGCATCAAGCTGCCATCGCCGGCGCCCAGTTCGAGCACATGAAAAGCAGCCGCTTTTGGGTGGCCATCGCAGGCCGATCGAAACGCTCGCACCAGCGTCGAGCGGGTCCCCATGGCACGGTGAATACGCCGCAGGTCTCGGCGAGATCTGACCGCCAAAGGGTCTCCTTCGTCCAGACCATCCAAGGTCTCGGGTGCAACGGTGCGCGACATCATCGGTCGGTCATCCGGTGACCGGTGCAGATCAGCCGACAGGCATGCAGCAGCATCACCGAACCTCCAGCAATGCGCCGTGGCAGCTGAAGCCCGCACCGAACGAGGACAGCCACCACCAGCCACCGGCCGCATCGTCAGCGCGCGCAGCATCGAGCACGAAGTAGACAAAAGCGCTCGACAAGTTGCCGTATTGGCGCAGCATCGCGGCGCTGTAGCGCAGGGCATGGGCGTTGAGGCCGAGTTCTCGCTCCAGCGCGCGCAGCACGTCACGGCCACCGGCATGCATGATCCATTCGCCGATGTCGCCTGTTTGCAAGTCAGACCGCTGTAAAACGGTCTCAAGCACCCGCGCTGCATACGCTGAAGCCAGCGCAGGAACCTCACGCGTCAGGACGTTGCGCAACAGACCCTGGCGCTGCTCGAACTTCAGCGAATCTCTGTGCTGGGGCGCGATCAACGACGCACTGTCCACCCATCTGATGTGACGCGCGCGCACCGACGCGGGATCGGTCTTGGGACCGGGCTTCGCGCGCTGGCAGGACAACACGGCAGCACCGGCACCGTCTCCGAACAGGCAGGCGCTGATGACCACGCCGGGGTCGCTGTCGAGGTACATCGCTGCACTGCTGACCTCGACGCAGACCGACAGCACGTGATCGCAACAGCCTGAGCGCAGTAGGTTGTGGCCCATTTGCAGGTTGGGCAGTGCAGCAGCGCAGCCCTGTCCAACGAGATCGAATGCCATGACGTCAGCGCGCAGTCCAAGGCGCTCGATCACATACCCGGAAAGCCCAGGGCAGAGGTAACCGGTGCAGGTGCTGACAACCACGGCGTCGATCGATCCCGCATCGACCCCGGCATCGGCCAGCGCCCGCCGAGCGGCATCGGTGGCGAGTGCGGGAGCGTGACCCAGAAACCTGGCCGCAAGCGTGTCCGCGTCGATCGTGAAAACGTCCTCAAGCGAATCCACGGCAAGGCGACGTTCGTCGATCCCGTTGTCCCGCTCAAGCACCGTGTGCGCAACGAAACGCGCCCGCGCGTCAAGCTTGCCGTACCAGCTGGATTCGCGAAACGCCAGCAAGCACTCGGACTTTGAGTAGCGGGTGGCCGGTGTGGCGGTGCCCACCCCCCGGATGAACGTCTGGCGTGCGACATCACCTCTCTGGGCAGAGGCGTTCGCCTCCAGTGGCAGCCTGCGATGGCGCGTGGCTTGCGCGCGCTCCTCCATCATTTCATCGTGGGCCATGGTGGTTGTGTACTTTTGGTGAGCGAGGGCGCAGACAGATCGTTCTCGTGTGATCGCGTGCGACCGACACATCCGGATCTTCGGCAGGAATCGAGCGTAGCCGTCGTGCCGACTCGGCCGTGTAGGACAAAGGTGGCATCGGGCGATGGGATGGCACCGCTCTCGGTGAATGGCCCACCGATCTGACCACGGCATGCGACGACGCCCTGCACCACACGGGCGTGGCGCCACCGGCGTGGTCAAACGGATCAGCCTCGGCATCGTTGCCACTCGTGAGCTGTGATATAAACTCCATAAACCATCCAAATGGATGTTAAGGAGAGTTATATGAACAACATCACGGCATTGTCCGCCGCGAAACCCAGGACGGCGGAGACCGAGAAAGTCACCGTGAACCTGGGGTTTGTGGATCTGGGCCACATCGATCTTTTGGTGACCGAGGGCTTTTACAGCAACCGCACAGATTTCATTCGCACAGCCATCCGCAACCAGCTCTCTGTGCAGCAGGAGGCGGTGCGCCAGGTGGTGTCTCGCAAGTCGCTGGTGCTGGGGCTCCAGCGCTTTTCCCGTGTCGATCTGGAGTCCCTCCAACGCGCTGGTGAGACGCTGGACATTCGCGTACTCGGGCTGGCTTCGGTGGACGAGGACGTGTCGCCTGACTTGGCCAGCGCCACCATCGCGTCGGTCACGGTGCTCGGTGCTTTTCACGCCAGCCCGGCGGTGAAGCAAGCCTTGCAGGGGAGGATCCAGTGATGTTGAACCTCCTGAATCTGACGAACCTGCCGCTGCCCGAAAACGGCAACCGCACGTCCATGCCACCGAACATGGCCGAAGCCTTGGCGCTTGTGCGCGAAGGCCGTTTGCAAGAAGCCACCGATCTGCTCATGGGCCACACCAAAGACGGCGCGACCGCCAGCGCAGTCGTGGTTCCAACGCCGCCGCAACCCAGCGCTCGCATGACGGGCCTTGCCGCGCGTGGGCGGGCCAGGGTGCAAGATGTGCTGAGCAAGCTGGATCTGCGCGCAGGAACCCTGTCGGTGCCAGCGGCGGGCGGCGCGGGCGAGGATGCAACTTTCGAGCACCGATCAGGCCCCCACGCACAGGCGGCTGAGCCCTGCGCCAGCGCACCAGGCCGATTTGAACGGGTGGCTTTCACGCACGGCGGCGCCAGCCGTCCGTACTTTCTTTACACCCCCAAAACAGCAGCGCCACCCGGCGGCCGACCGCTGGTGTTGATGCTGCACGGCTGCACGCAAGACGCGCAAGACTTCGCCCGGGGCACGCGCATGAACGCGACCGCCGAGGCCGCTGGCGCGCTGGTGCTCTACCCGACGCAAAGCCAGAGCGCCAACCCCAAAGGCTGCTGGAACTGGTTCCGGCCCGAAGACCAGCGGGCTGGGGCAGGCGAGCCGGCGCTGCTGCTGGCCATGCTGCAACACGCCATGGGTGCGCAGGCGGTGGACGCCTCGCGTGTCTTTGTGGCGGGCTTATCGGCCGGCGGCGCGATGGCCGCTGTCATGGCCCAGCAATACCCCCATGTGTTCGCCTCGGTCGGCGTGCATTCCGGTCTGCCGCCCGGTGCGGCCAGCAACATGATGGGCGCGCTCTCAGCCATGAAAAGCGGCGCCAAGGGCTGGCGTGCGCCGCCGGCGAAAGGGGGTGCCCGCGCGGTGCCGATGATCGTGCTGCACGGCGATGTCGACAAGACGGTGCACCACCGCAATGCCGAGCAATTGTTCCAGAGTGCCGCAGCGGGTATCGCCACCACTGTGCAGAGCCAGGAGCAGAGCATGAGCAGCGACGGTCAACGCTACACCCGCACCTGGGTGGTCGACCCGGCTGCACCCGGCCAGGTGGTGGCCGAACACTGGCTGCTGCATGGCGCCGGCCACGCATGGTCGGGCGGTGATGCGCGGGGCAGCCACGCCAGCGCTCGCGGGGTCGACGCCTCGGCCGAGATGCTGCGTTTCTTTCTGGCGAACCCAGGGGACGGCCACTGAGCTGGCGTTTCGCACTTCACTGTGCGCTGGTTTGACTGGGTGGATGCGATGTCCGCCAGGTCGTCCAAGCCCCATTCATCCGCCGTGAAAGAAGCGGCTCAGACATGGGCTCAGACATAGGCTCAGCGATGGCCTATCGCACCAAAGGCCGCACGGTGGTGAAGCCGCCGTCCACCGCAATCACCTGACCGGTGATGCGGGAGGCCTGGTCGGACAGCAGCCAGACCATGGTGTCTGCCACTTGTGAAGCCGTCTGCAGGCCGCCCAACGGGTACTGCTTGCCAGCGCCTTCGCGCATGGCGTCGGCGCGCAGCATGTTGGTTGTCATGGGGGTGTCGGTCATGCCGGGCGCCACCACGTTGATGCGCAAGCCCAGTGGCGCGTAGGTGGCGGCGGCGCTACGCGCCAGCGCTTCGATGCCACCCTTGGCGGCTGCAATCGCTTCGTGATTCGCCACGCCCACGCGCGCCACCACGCTGGACACCAACACCGCTGCGCCGGGCTGTTTGGCTTCGCGCAAAGCTTCAATCCACGCCTGCAACATGAAAAGGGCGCTGTCGAGGTTGATGCGCAACACCTCTCGGATTTGCACCGCTGTGCTGCGGTGCAGGGGCGCGATCAGCGTGCTGCCCACGCAGTGCGCCAGCAGGGTGGGGGCGGCACCAAGTTGGTCTTTGCAGGCGGCCACCGCTGCCGCTGCGCCCTCCGGGGTGGTGTTGTCGGCGGCGATGTGGGCGTCGGCAGCGACCGAGGCGAGCGACTGGGCATCTCGTCCGACCGCCGCCACCCGGTGGCCACTGGCGCGCAGTTGCGCCACCACCTCGCGCCCGATCCCGCCTCTGGCGCCGGTGACGAGGGCAATGCGCTGGGTCGATGTGGTGTCGTTCATCTGGGGTGCTCGAATGGGTTGGGGTTTGCGGGCGTGGCGGTGTCGAACAGCGGACCCGCCGAACCACTGCCCGCCAGCGCCGCCAGGCCCGGCAGATCGTTCAGCGCTTTCATGCCACGCGTGGCGCGGTTCCACCAGGTAGAGAAGGATCGGCAATGCAGGTTGACGTCGGCAAACAGCGCCGGCGGCCTGCGCTGCACCACCTCGCGGGGCAACAGGGCGCTGATGTGGGGATCGGCAAAGGTCTGCACCGAGCACGCGCCCGCCAGCGCCTGGCTGAGCGTTTCGCGGTCGGTGTGCCATCGCAGCGGAGTGATCTCGGCCATGCGCTCATCTGCGAAGGCCCAGCGCGCGCCGTTCCAGGGCCAGGCGTTGTGGTGCTCGGCCAGCCACAGTCCCACACGCACGGTGTCCGCTGGCAGGTCGGCCGGTGGTTCGCCCAAGGCCCAGGGGTGCACCAGCCAGACATCTCGGCCCGCCACGTCGGCGGCTTGCGGCGCGGACGTGGCTGTGGGAGCGGACCACACCGCTGGCTCTTCAACGCCTTCGCCTTGAGGCGTGCTCTTCACCGGGCGGCTGCTGCGTGCCATGGCGTCCAGCTGCTCGTAGCTGCAGTCGATCACCGAGCCCGCGCTGTGCCAAGCGCTGGGTGCATAGCGCGCCACGTTGTCGGCGTTGAACAGATAGGGCTTGCTGCTGCCGGTGCCGGCCACCCATTGCCAGCTCAGGTGGTCGCTGGCCAGGTCGCCGTCGAGCAGGTGCGCCACCAGCCAATCGGCGCCGACGCGCCAGTGCACCTTGCGCAGGTGCACCACATAGCTGGCCAGCCACATGCGGGCGTGGTTGTGCAGATAGCCGGTGGCGTACAAGGTGCGCACGGCCATGTCGATGGCAGGCACACCGGTGCGCGCCTGGCGAATGTCGGCCGGCAGCTTGGTGGCATAAGCGGCCTCAAGCAGCAGGCCGGCATGGAGCGACTCCAGAATGCTGTCGTCCAGGTGCTGCCACACATGGCGGAAGTACTCGCGCCAGCCGAGCTCGAACACAAACTTGTGCTGCACATCCAGCCGGTGTTTCGCGGCCACGCCGGCCAGCACCTCGGGCAGGCTGACGAAGCCGTGGGTGATGTAAGGCGAGAGCAGCGTCACCGCGCCTTCGATGGCATTGCGGCTGCCCGCGTAGTCGGCCGGGCGCACCGCGGCGATGCGCGCCAGGGCCGCGTCGCGCGTGGGCGGAAAGAGGTCCAGCGGTTTCATGGCGCGGCGCCCACCTCGCCACGGCGGATGGCGTCGGCCCGCTGCACCACGGCTTCACGCTGGGTGTCGGTCATGCGCGCGACGTTTTTCACCTGCAGGGCCATGCGGGCGTTCTTGGACAACAGCGGCTGGTGGCGCATCAAAAAGTCCCAGTACAGGGTGGTGTACGGGCAGGCGGTGTCGCCCTCGCGCAATGCCGGGTCGTAGCGGCAGCCCTTGCAGGGACCGCCCATGCGCTGGATGTATTTGCCGGTGGCCACATAGGGCTTGCTGGCCATCAGGCCGCCGTCGCCGTACTGGCTCATGCCCAGCGTGTTGGGCAGCTCCACCCACTCCACCGCGTCGACGTAAACCGCCAGATACCACCCGTGGACCTGTTGCGGCCGCACGCCGAGCAGCAGGGCATACAGGCCGGTCACCATGAGGCGCTGAATGTGGTGGGCGTAGCCGTGTTCCAGCGTCTGGTTGATCGCGTCCTTCAAGCACGCCATGTCGGTCTTGCCGGTCCAGAACCAGGCCGGCAGGTCTTGCTGGGCATCGAGCGCGTTGCGCTCGATGTAGCTGGGCATTTGCGTCCAGTAGATGCCGCGCACGTACTCGCGCCATCCCAGGATCTGGCGGATGAATCCCTCGGCGCTTTGCAAAGGCGCGTGTCCGGTCAGGTAAGCGGCTTCGGCGGCCTGCACCACCTCGCGTGCGGTCAGCAGCTTCAGGTTCAACGCCGCCGACAGGTGCGAGTGGTACAGCCAGGGCTCGCCCGGCCACAGCGCGTCTTCATACCGGCCAAACAGCGGCAACCTCTCTTCAATGAAGCGCTGCAGCGCCTGCAAGGCCTGTTCGCGGGTGACCGGCCAGGCAAAGCTCTCCAACGTACCGGGGTGCTGTGCGAAGCGGGTGTTGACCAGCGCGATGACCTCGCGCGTGAGCGCATCGGCCTCGAAGGTGGCGCGCGCAGGCAGCAGGCCGGGGCCTTTTGGCCCGAAGGACTCGCGGTTGTCGGCGTCGAAGTTCCACTGGCCGCCGGCCGGTTGGCCGTCTTGCATCAGCACGCCGTGGCGCTGGCGCAGCTCGCGGTAGAAGTACTCCAGCCGCAACGACTTGCGCCCTTTGGCGTGAGCAGTGAAGTCGCGCACCGTGGTGAAGAAGTGGCGGTCGTCGCGGAGGTCCAGCGTGAGGCCCGCCGCCTCAACCACGCCTTTGATCTGCTGCCACACCCGCCAGTCGCCCGGCGCTGTCATCACCACCCGCTGCGGTTGCAGGGTGACCAGATCCGACCGCAACTTGGCCGCCAGGCTGTGCTCGTTGCCGGCGGCACCGGCGTCGTCCATCATTCGGTAGTGCAGCGGTCGACCTGCCTCGCGCAGGGCTTGTGCGAAGTGGCGCATGGCGCTCAGAAAGAGGGCGATGCGCTGTTTGCTTGACCAGACGTGGGTGGATTCTTCAGCCGCCTCGGCAATCCACACCGCGTCGAGTTCAGGATCGAAGCCGTCGAAGGCAGCAGCGTCCAGATCCAGCTGGTCGCCCAGCACCAGCACCAGGTGTCTTACACGGGTCATCGGGATCGGTGTTGTCAAGCCGAACGCAAGTCGCGCTGGGCGTCGGGTGGTGCGCCGTGGGCGTAGGAAGCGATGTAGTTGACCCGCGTGTCCCGGCACCACGAGGCCTTGTGCAGCACCGGGAGGTAGCGCATGCCCTGCAGGTCCCGCTGTTGCAGGCCCGACCGGCCCACGGCGGCAGCGAGTTCGGTGGGTCGCACGAAGCGCGCCCATTGGTGCGTGCCGCGTGGGAGCACACGCAACACATACTCGGCACCCACGATGGCGAAGACAAAGCTCTTCCAGGTGCGGTCGATGGTCGAGGCGAACAACAGCCCGCCAGGTGCCACGCTGCTCGACACCGTGTCGACAAACGCGGGCACATCGCTCACATGCTCCACCACCTCCAGCGCGAGCACCACGTCGAATGGCTCGTCAGCGGCTAGCACATCGGTCGGGTCGCCCAGCCGGTAGTCGACCACCACCCCTTGCTGCGCCGCATGCAGCCGCGCCGCCGCGATGTTGCCAGGCGATGCGTCCACCCCCACCACCTGCGCGCCCAAGCGCGCCAGGGGCTCGGCCATCAAGCCACCGCCGCATCCCACATCGAGGATGCGCAAACCGGTCAGCGCGTTCTTTTTGTCGCGCTTGAAGTGGCCAGCGATTTGCTCGACCACGTAATCCAAGCGCAAGGCGTTGACCACGTGCAGCGGGCGCATCGGCCCCTCGCTGTTCCACCAGGTGGCGCTCAGGCGGTTGAAGCGCTCGATTTCAGAGGTGATGGCTGTCATGGGACGCTCAATCAGATGTGGCGGCAAACACCCACGGCTTGCTTGGAGCCCACACTCACCAGCCAGCACCAAGCGCGCAACAAGACACTCGCCTTGTCCGGACCGCGGGCAGCTGCTGCCTCGTTGCGGTGCGCCACCTCGTCACCCTGGCATTCGATCAGTGTGAGGCGCAGCGAACGCAGTTCGGGATGTGCCTCCAGGCGGCGCACCTGTTCTTCGTAATGCTGGTCCACAAACTGCTCAACCGTCTCGATCGTGGCGTAGACAGCGTGCGGTCCCGCCAAGGCGGGCAGGGCGCCGGTCAGCCAGCCAGCCAGGCGCCACACCGGGAGCAACCGACTGCGGTTGGCCTTGGGCAGCCACCCTTCGATCTGCTGCAAGTGCGTCTGCTCGGTGGCCAGGTGCCGCTGGGCAAACGCGCGCAGCGCAGGATCGCGCGCGAATTGCAACACGCCTCGGTAAATGCATATCGCACCGGTCTCGCCGGCGTGATCGGTGCGCAGGTCGGCCACCACCTCGGCGGGCAGGACTTTGGCTCGAGCCATGGCCACGCCGAGCGGGCTGCCGCCCGGCGCGACCCGACCAAGCCTCGCAGCCGTTGAGGATGGGCCGGACACCATCAGCCCTTCTTGACCCAGGCGCTGCACCAGCCCTTGCCGGCCACCTGCTTGCCGGGAAACAAGGCACAGCCCCCCCACGGATCGGTGGCTTTGCCCTGGTACAGCGCGCAATTGGTGCAGACCTGTCCGGCTGCGTACTTCGGGTATTTTTTGGTGTCGGTCTTGGTGGCGTCTTCAACATAGCCCAGTGCCACCGCCTGCGGGTCTTTTTCGCTCAACTTGGCCTGGGCCTGGGCGGCTGTGGCGAGAGCAGCGCTGCCTGCTGCAACGGTCATCATGAAGGTGCGTCGTGAGTTGTTCATTGATATGTTCCTGGTCGTGCAAGCCGGTTAAAAAAATGCACTGAATGCCGAGGGCTTGCGGTCTCGGCGTGCTCTGGAGTTGAATACCACCGCGCTTTTCGTCGCCAGCGTTGGACCTCCGCTGTTTGGCTGGGCGACCCGCGTCTGGTTCCCCCGCAGCGAAAAAAATACAAGGGGAATTCGCTCAAGCATGTGCCGCTTTCATCCTGGATGAGCTGCGAACAGATGATGCCAAGGCCTGAGGAGCGGTTAGCCAGCGCCGTGTCATCAAGCTCTCAGCGATCCTCGCTGCCAGCAGCGAGCCGCTGCGGTGCACTTGGTCAACCTGGCTGGCAACCACGCTGTCACCGCAAACACCCATCAGCAACATGTCATCCCACAAATATTTGCTCTGCTCAAGCCGCGCAGCGGATGCATCCACATAGCCGTGCTGCCACTGATGAGCCAAGAGAAAATTGGGTGTCACGGTGCGCCTCGCACACGCCTGGAAGTTGTCGCACAACAGTTCGGCAACCGTTTCAGGATCATCCAGCCGGTGCTCTTGCGACCACCGCTCGTTGGCCTCAATGAACCACCGCTGAGGTGAATTCGATGGCCGCCCCGGCTTGCTGTGCATCGCAGCGATCCGCTCGATCGGACCGCCCTGAAACGCTCTGTGGCTCGGCAGACCCACCGCGCGCTCTGTCCCGAGCAGGAGCACCCACCGATTGCGGTAGCGGACCGCACCCAGCGCAGCACTGAGCACGAACGATTCAGCCGCAAGGGGCAGGGCCATCGGTGCCGGAACCGCGAGAACAACCGCCTGAAAATTCTCGTCGATATCGGCCGTGTCATCTCGGAGAACCCAGTGCGCACCGCGTCGAAACACCCGGGCGATGGGGGTGTTCAGTCGAACATCCAGGGGCTGCGCAATGGCACCCGCCAGCGCGGCCATCGAAGGCACGCCGACCGTTCCAATCAACGCCAGCTCCGTGTCCTCGACTGCTTCGCCTTCGTCCGATTTCCCCGCTTTGCCTGATGGGTCGGCATCTGAGGGAGCGACAGGCTGGGTCCATGGGTGCAGGGCCGCCAGGGCGCCGGGGCGCTGGGCTGCATGGGCTGCCAGTCGTGTCGATCCGTTGATGACTTGTGCTCCATCGTCAAACCAGCCGATCCGGGTGTTCAGCGAACTGCATCGCCCGCCCAGACGACCGCTGGCTTCAAACACCACCGGTTCGTACCCGCGCACAACCAACTCGCGCGCGCACGACAAACCGCTAATGCCGGCACCGATCACGGCAACGCGCGCCGCACTGCGGGGGGTCAACACAACTTCATTGCCTGGCATTCGTTGATGGCCCATGGGGTCTCACGGTTTCGGTTCACTGTTGTTGATCGCTTCTCAGCTCGGAAACTGCTCGGACTGCGCAGCAAACATTCCACAGGCCGCGCGCTGACGGTGGTGCTTTGCTTTGTGTCTTCCACGGCGCAATGCGCACGGTGCACTGCCTTTGCGTTGCAGAATACTAGCTCAAATCGATTCAATACAAACTCTTTTTCGAAAAATACCTTGACTATGGTGAAGAAGCGACTCAAAATCAAACTCAATCAAAGGCTGTCCATGACTCCATCAGCGGCAAATCTCAACAGGCAGTCACGGCTCGAGCCGTCACCGCCAAGCTTTCGCAGCGGCGCTGTCGCGCGCATGGCGGGCATGCCTGTCTCCACTCTGCGCATCTGGGAGCAGAGGTACCAGGCGGTTGGACCGACCACGGCACCCTCGGGCCATCGCCTGTATTCAGCCGCAGACGTCGAGCGGGTCGCGGTGCTTCGTCAACTCACACAGCGCGGACACGCCATCGGCTCTTTGGCCGGGTTGAATGCCGAACAGCTGCAGGAGTTGGCCCGAACACACGCCAGCGCCAAGAGCGCTGGGGGCGCCAAGCGGACAGGGCGCAGCGAGCCCCTTCGAATCGTTGTGGTGGGCCAGGCCATGGCGCGGCGACTCAAGCGGCCCTTTGTTGTCGAACGATGGGTGAGGCCACCGCAGATCGTTGGTGCGTTTGACTCGCTGGGCGAAGCGACTCATGCAGCCGCTGGGTTGAACGGCGCGCCGATCGACCTGCTTCTTTGGCAAGCGGCCAGTCTGCAAGACGGTGCAGTGGCCGATCTGAAGGCTGCGCGGGATGCGTGGCGGGCCCGGGAAGTGGCTGTGGCGTATCGCTTCGCGGTGGCCACAGCCCGCGATGCGCTGGTGAACGCAGGTGCGTCCGTTGTCCGCGAGCCAGCCGATGATGGTGCGCTGGTCACCTGGCTGTCGTCTTTTGGGTCGTCCCCGGTGCATACAGGCGATGCGCACAGCGAGGCAGCGGACAGCGGTGTGAGCTGCCATGGCATTGACCGCCGGTTGTTCGATGCACTGACGCTGGGCGCTGGTGTGACCGCGTTACCGGCCCGGCGTTTTGACGACGCCGCCTTGACCGAATTCGCCGGATTGCCATCGAGGGTGGCCTGCGAATGCCCCAGCCATTTGGCCGAGTTGCTCATGCAGATTTCCAGCTTCGAAAACTACAGCGCAGGCTGCAGCAGCCGCAACCAGGCCGATGCCGAACTGCACGACTACCTGCGGCGCATCGCCGGCACAGCTCGGCTGTTGTTCGAGACAGCGTTGGAACGTGTGGCCGTTGCGGAAGGTTTGGCGCTGCCGTGAGGCTGCGCCGCAGCTCTTGCGCGTCCACCGCTTCCCGCCGTAGGCCCCAAACCCAGCACCGGAATCACCGTCCATGATCTTGTCGCTCGCCATCTTGAGTACAGCCCTGTTGTTCGGCGGTATGACGCTCTACTCATTCGGCTTTGCCGCCTTCTTGTTCACCGCGTTGCCGGCGGCAACGGCGGGCGCGGCGCTGCGACGAGCCTTCCCTTGGTTTTACCTGTTTGTCATGGTGACAGCGGCCGCGGCCGCTGCGCTGTGGTGGTCCCATGACGCATGGGCTGCCGCCGTGATGGCCGCCGTGGCCATCACCACCGTGCCCCTGCGACAGGTTTTGATGCCTGCGATCAACCGCGCCACGGACGCGGGGCAACGCCAACGCTTCAAGTGGCTGCACAGCCTGTCGGTGCTGGTGACCCTGGGCCACATTGGCGCTGCAGGGTGGTTGCTTGCGGGTTTGGTTTGACCGCCCCGGTTGTGTTGCCCTGACAACCCGCTTCAAACATGCCACAGCGCAACTCGCCCAACGCCATAGCAGACTTGGCCGATCTGAGCCATTTGGATGAGATCGTTGTCGACAAGCGATTCGGGCAGCGGTCTTCTGCAAAAAAGAACCGGCGCAACCGGCACGTTGAGAAGCAGTTCATTCGCAACAGCCTCACGCACGGGTTGCTGTTGGACCGCACCGAGCTCACTGAGCATCCCGAGTTGAATGCGACGAGCCAACCGTCTGTGCGAGTTCCCGTGTGATGCAAGTGGCGCCCCTTGCCGTGGTGTGCCCGCTGTGCGGCAGGCCGATCCCGCCGGCGCAACGCGACGCTCACCACCTGGTGCCCAAAAGCAAGGGCGGGCGACACACCACAGTCATGCACCGCGTGTGCCATCGCCAGATTCATGCGGTGCTGACAGAAACTGAGCTGGCGCGGCAGTACGCCACCGTGGAGGCGCTGGTGGCGCACCCCGAGCTGAAGGTTTTTGTGTCCTGGATCAAAACCAAGCCCGAAGATTTCTTCGTCAGCACCCACAAAAGTGCCCGGGTGAGAAAACGCTAGAACGCTGACGCTGGCGCGGACGTTCAGCGCTGGCGCGACTTCATCACCCGCTCGACTTCGCGCTTGCCCTCGCGCTCCTTGATGACATCGCGCTTGTCGTGCTCGGCTTTGCCCTTGCCCAGGGCGATCTCGCATTTCACTTTGCCGTTTTTCCAGTGCAGGTTGAGCGGCACCAGGGTGTAGCCTTTCTGTTCGACCTTGCCGATGAGGCGGCGGATCTGGTCTTTCTGCAGCAGCAGCTTCTTGGTGCGCACCGAGTCCGGGCTGACGTGGGTGGAGGCGGTGTTCAGCGGGTTGATCTGGCAACCGATCAGGAACAGCTCACCGCCGCGGATCACCACATAGCCGTCGGTGAGCTGCACCTTGCCCGCGCGCAGGGCTTTCACCTCCCAGCCTTCCAGCACCATGCCCGCCTCGAAGCGCTCTTCGATCGCGTAGTTGAAAATTGCCTTCTTGTTGTCGGCGATGCGGGCGTCCACGCCTTTGGTGGGCGCGGCTTTGGGGGGCTTGGTGGACATGGGGGCTCAGGTGCGGCCAGAACAGGCCAATACAATGTGACAGCAGCGGATGCGCTGTCTGGGCGGCTCTCCCAAACCAAGTCAGGTGCTTTGCCCTCCACGCGATTGTATGAAAACGATTCAGAAGTCTGTCCTGCTCTGGCACAGTGCCCACGAGATGTTTGCGCTTGTGACCGACGTGCCGCAGTACCCCCAGTTCCTGCCCTGGTGTGACCAGGGTTCGGTGATCGAACGGCACGAAGCCGGTATGGTGGCCCAGGTGGGCATGTCCATCGGTGGGCTTCGCCAGAGCTTCACCACCCGCAACACCCATGTGGAAGACCGCCAGGTGCTGCTGCAGCTGGTTGACGGACCCTTCTCACAACTCGAAGGCTGCTGGGATTTCACCCCGCTTGGCGATGGCACCCAACGCGCTTGCAAGATCGAATTCCGCCTCACCTACGGTTTTGCCAGCCAGACGCTGGCCAAGGTGGTGGGGCCGGTATTCGACAAAATCGCCGGCAATCTGGTGGACGCGTTTGTGAAACGCGCCGACCAGGTTTACGGCGCATGAAGATCGAACTGGCCTACGCCAGCGCACCTCGTACGGTGCACACCTTGGTACTGGTCGTGCCCGAGGCGTGCACGATTGATCAGGCACTGGCAGCGTCTGGCTGGTTGCGTTCGTTTCCCGAGCTCGCCAAAAGCCACGCAGGCATCTGGAACCTGAAGGCGGCGCGCGACGCGGTGCTGCGCGAGGGGGATCGGGTGGAGTTTTACCGCGCCTTGCGGGTTGACCCCAAGGTGGCGCGTCGGGAGCGCTTTGTCGGGCAGGGCAGCCGAGGGACTGGGCTCTTCTCTCGCCGGCGCCCGGGCGCCAAGCCAGGCTACTGAATCCTGGTCAGGAGCGCCCACAGCTGTTCGCGGTGGGGCAGAGAAACTCAGGGCGCGTTGGCGCCGCAGCTCGACTGAATGATCTCGTTGATCCGTTTGGTTTCTGTGGCACGCGCCGCGTCGTCCATGATTTCGCGCTCGCCCTTGGCGTTGGTGGTGGCCATGCGCACACCCGACTCCAGCGTTGTCTTGCTGCGCTTGGCGCGCTCGCAGTTGTCCTGACGAGCCTTGGCAATCTTCTGTGCCTCGGCCTTTTTCAGGGCCTGTTCTTGGGCCTCGGCCTGCTTTTTCTTGGCTTCGAGTTGCTCGTCACGGCCGCTGATCTGGGGTGCAGCAGCGGTTGCGGCGGTAGGCGCAGCCGGAGCGATCGCAACAGGCGAGGTAGCTGGGGGGCCAGCGCGCTTGAGGATGTTTTTTTCGGGGATGCTGGGCGGCGGTGGCGTGTCGGAAAACACCTTGCGCCCCGAACCATCCAGCCACTGCCATTGCGCGGCAGCGCCGGTGCAGACCAAGGTGGTGGCCACGGCCAGCAAGCCGCTGCGCCAGAAGAAAACGAACGGTTTTGAAACGGTCATGGGCGCAGTGTAGCCGCGCCATTTGGTGAGCTGCGAGCAAGCGGGGGACAGCCGTGAAGCAGTACCGGACCGACGGTGTTTTTGCTGGCAGGAAGCAAGAGGAGGCCCTGCACCTGCCAACGCGTGCACCGCGAATGGTCAGCCAGCGCCTCGCAGGGGCGCGGCTACAATCGTTTTTTTGGAGCTTCACCCATGCGCCTACTCGGCAAAGCGCTCACCTTCGACGACGTTCTTCTGGTGCCAGCGTACTCCCAGGTCCTCCCCAAGGACACCTCGCTGATCACCCAGTTCTCCCGCAACATCCAGCTCAACCTGCCCTTGGTTTCGGCCGCCATGGACACGGTGACCGAGGCCCGGCTGGCGATCGCCATCGCCCAGGAGGGCGGCATCGGTATCGTGCACAAAAACCTCACCGCTCAAGAACAGGCGGCTCAGGTGGCCAAGGTGAAGCGCTACGAATCGGGCGTTTTGCGCGATCCGGTGGTGATCTCGCTGCAGACCACGGTGCGCCAGGTGATGCAGCTCTCTGACGACCTCGGCATTTCGGGCTTCCCGGTGGTGGACGCAGGCAAGGTGGTTGGCATCGTCACCGGGCGCGACCTGCGCTTCGAGACCCGCTACGACCTGCCGGTGAGCGAGATCATGACGCCGCGCGAGCGACTGGTCACCATGCCCGACGGCACCACGCCGGCCGAGGCCAAGACCTTGCTGAACAAACACAAGCTCGAGCGCCTGCTGCTGGTGAACGACGCTTTTGAACTCAAGGGCCTGATCACGGTGAAAGACATCACCAAGCAGCTCAATTTCCCAAATGCCGCTCGCGATGCCGCCGGCCGCTTGCGCGTGGGCGCTGCGGTGGGGGTGGGCGAGGGCACCGAAGAGCGGGTCGAGGCGCTATCGAAGGCTGGCGTCGATGCGATCGTGGTCGATACCGCGCACGGCCACAGCAAGGGCGTGCTGGACCGGGTGCGCTGGGTCAAGCAGAACTACCCGCACATCGATGTGATCGGCGGCAACATCGCCACTGGCAGCGCGGCATTGGCCTTGGTGGAAGCGGGCGCCGATGGCGTCAAGGTGGGCATCGGCCCAGGCTCCATCTGCACCACCCGCATCGTGGC
>JBBSDB010000011.1:0-27328 GCA_038249735.1 Burkholderiales bacterium | reverse complement strand
GGCTGCTGATGAGCATGTGGATGGGCGCGTCCGATTCCTGCGCCAGCGCGATGAGGCGCTGACAAACGGCGCGCGCCATCTTGTCGTCGATTTCGCCAAACACCATGACAAAGCGCGACTTGAACAGCAGTTGCGCTTCCTGGCCTTCGGCGGGGTTTTCTTTGGCGGTCTTGCCGGACTTGTCGTCGGTGGCGTTGAAAACGGTGTGCATGCGGTGCTCCGTGAGATGTCTGCTGCCGATTATCGCGGTCAACTGCGCAGCTTGTAGCCGCTGGCCAGCAAGCGCAGGGTGATACCGGCCACGACGATGAAGCTGGTGCCCACCACTGCCAGGCTGAGCCAGGGCGAAACGTCACTGGCACCGAAGAAACCGCGCCGAAAACCGTCGATCATGTAGAAAAACGGGTTCAGATGGCTCACCGTCTGCCACATGCCGGGCAACGAGTGAACCGAATAAAACACACCCGACAGAAAGGTCATGGGCATGATGATGAAGTTCTGGAATGCCGCCATCTGGTCGAACTTCTCGGCCCACAAACCGGCGATCAGCCCCAGCGCGCCCAGCAACGCAGCACCCAGGATGGCGAAGACCAGCACCCACAGCGGCGCCACCAGCGAGGGCTGCGCAAACCACCAGGCGGCCAGCAGCACGCCGCTACCGACGGCAAGGCCGCGTACCACCGACGAACCCACGTAGGCGACGAACCAGGCGCGGTGCGACAGCGGCGTGAGCATCAGGAACACGAGGTTGCCCATGACCTTGCTCTGAACCATGGAGGAGCTGCTGTTGGCAAACGCGTTTTGCAACACGCTCATCATCACCAGGCCCGGCAGCAAAAAGGCGGTGTAGCTGACCGACTCATACACCTGAACACGGCCTTCAAGCACGTGGCCGAAGATCATCAGGTACAGGATCGCGGTGACCACCGGCGCTGCGACGGTCTGGAAACCCACCTTCCAGAAACGCAGAATTTCCTTATAAAAGAGCGCTTGCCAGCCGGTCATGCTGGCACCTCAGAAGGCTTGGCGGCGCGCGGGTTGGCACTGGTGAGATCGAGAAACACATCTTCCAGGTCGGCCTTGCGGATCTCGATGTCTTCCGGCGCCACACCCGACTCGCGCAAGCGCGCCAGGATGCGCTCGACCGCCAGCGCATCGTTGGCCGGCAGCTGCACCACACGACCAGTGACACGCGCTTGCACCGCCAGATCACTGGGCAGCTTCGCATCGGTCTTGAACCGCAGCACATTGGACGCGGCGCGCGCCAGCAGAGCCGAGGTTTTATCCAGCGCCACCACCTGGCCCTGCTTGAGCATGGCGATGCGACCGCACAGCGCCTCGGCCTCTTCCAGATAGTGCGTGGTCAGCAACACAGTGCTGCCCAGGCGCTTGTTGAGGTCGGAGATGAATTGCCACAGGGTCTGACGCAATTCCACATCGACGCCTGCGGTGGGTTCGTCGAGCACGATCACCGGCGGCTTGTGCACCAGCGCCTGCGCTATCAGCACGCGGCGCTTCATGCCGCCGGAGAGTTGGCGCATGTTGGCACCGGCTTTGTCGGCCAGGCCAAGTCCGTCAAGCAACTCGTTGATCCAGTCGTCGTTGTGCTGAATGCCGAAATAGCCTGACTGGAAACGCAGCGCTTCGCGCACGTTGAAAAACGGGTCAAACACCAGCTCCTGCGGCACCACACCGAGCAGGCGGCGCGCGGCCTGATAGTCGCTTTGCACATTCTTGCCATGCACCAACACCTGACCGCTCGTGGCACGGGTGAGACCGGCCAGAATGCTGATCAGGGTGGTCTTGCCCGCACCGTTGGGGCCGAGCAAGCCAAAAAACTCCCCAGCTTCGATGTCCAGCGACACGTCGCGCAGCGCGTGGAGATCGCCGCGCGTGGTGAGGAAAATTTTGGAGACGTGCTGAAAGGAGACGGCGGACATGGCGTTGGGGGAAAACCCCAGGGAGCGGCCAGAACACCGGGAACATCCACGAGCGCCAGGCCAACCGTCCATTTTAAGCCGTTCACATCGCCCGCAGGGCGCGAGCGGCCTTGGCGCCGACTCAGGTGGACAGAAGCTCGCTCACGCCATAAAGCGACACGAGGTCGCTCAAACGTTGCGGCGGATGGTGCAGACTGAAGGAGCGGCCAGCAGCTTGCAGCTCGCGCCGCAGCTCCAACAACACCGCCACCGCCGAGCTGTCGAGCATGCGCAAACCCTGTGCATCGACCACGACCGCAGACCCTGTCTGGCTGCGCAAGTCGCGTTTCAACGCATCAAGCGCCTGGGCGGCAGACTGCATCGTCAGTTGCTCTGGCAGAACCAGCGTTGCGAGGCTTTGGGCAACAGCGTTCATCGAAGGTTCAGCTGGCCTTGGCCGTGCTGTTGCTCTTGTTGCGCTGGCTCAAACTGGCGATCAGCCCATCGATGCCCTTGGCGCTGATCTCTTGCGCGAACTGGGTGCGGTACGTTTCCACCAGCCAGACACCGAGCACGTTCAAGTCGTAGATTTTCCAGCCGCTGGGCGTTTTCTCCAGGCGGTAGTCGAGCTGCACCGGTTCGCCGCGGCCACGCACTTCGGAGCGCACCACCACCTCGATGTCCTCGGCGCGCGCACGCATGGGCTTGAAACTCACGGTTTGGTCTTTGACCTCACCCAATGCGCCCGAGTAGGTACGCACCAGCAAAATCTTGAACTCGTCCTGCAGCTGTTTCTGTTGGACGGGTGTGGCCTGACGCCAGAAACGGCCCACCGCCGAGGAGGTCATGCGGGCGAAGTTCACGTTGGGCATGATCTTGGTGTCGACCAAGGTCACGATGCGATCGATATCGCCCGCTTGAATGGCTGGATCGGCCTTGATCGCTGCCATCACCTCATCCGAAAGGCGCTTGACCAGCGCATCGGGCGCCTCAGTGGCGGAATGAACGGGTGCCATCCAACTCGCGGTGGCGATCGCCAGGGCAGCCAGCCAGGAACGTCGATTCAACATGTGTTTGCCTTTCTGGGCCTTGCGGCCCGACTTGTTATTGCGCCGGGTGTGGTCTGCGCGGTTGGGTCTCCACGGCGGGGATCGGTTCGCATCTTCACCGAAACTTCACACACGAGCGGTCCTCATTTGCCCGATTGTGTATCTTGTGTATCGATGCTCTGGACGCTGCCCAGTCCGCTGCCTGCCTCGCGGATCGCCTCGATCTGGTTCTGGCGACGCTGCAGGTAGAAGTCGCGGGTGAAGCTGTACTTGTCCAGCGCGGCCTCTTGCAGCAGGTTGGTGGCGCCGAGCAGGCCAGCGCGGGTGTCGACCACGCGCAGCGCGGTCAGCGAGTTGCGGGCGGCCACGTCTTTGGTGCGCCCGACCAGCTCGCCATTGTTGTCGACCACAAAGCCGGCGGTGTCGCGGATGGTGGATGGCCCGAAGATGGGCATCACGAAGTAGGGCCCGGGAGGCACACCCCAACGCCCCAGGGTCTGACCGAAGTCGGTTCGGGTTCGCTCCATGCCCATCTCGCTGGCAATGTCAAGCAGCCCGCCCAGCCCAAACACGGTATTGACCGAAAAGCGCATCAGGTTTTCGACCGCTTCGCGCGGGCGCAGCTGAAGGCCTGCATTGGCGGCCGACAGCACATCACCCAGGTTGCCGAAGAAATTGTTCACCCCGGTTTGCACCAGGCGCGGCGCGACATCGCGGTAGGCCGTGGCCACCGGTTTGAGCACCGCATCGTCAACAGCTTCGTTGAACTGGGACACGCCGCGGTTGTAGGGCTCGAGCGGATCACGTGGGTTGGCATTGGGCCCCGAGGCGCAGCCGGCCAGCACCCCACCCAGCAGCAGTGCGCTCACCCCCTTGAGGACCAAAGACCAAATCGACATGAAATCTCCCTGACATGGTTGCTTGTTCATTCTGGCTCCGTTGCGGGCCTGGTACAGCCAATGCTGGAGGTGGACCCCTCAGGGGAAGGGTCGCCGCTCACTCGGCTGCGCCTGAGCCGCCATCAGCAGCCCGGCTGAAGAGGAACTGCCCAATCAGGTTTTCCAGCACGATGGCCGACTGGGTCTGGGTGATCACATCGCCAGCGGCGAGGTTTTGCTCGGAGGCGCCTGGCTCCAGGCCGATGTACTGATCGCCCAGCAAACCCGCCGTCAGGATCTTGGCAGAGGAGTCCTTGGGAAACGCCATGTCTGCGTTGAGATCCATGGTCACCACACCCTGAAAGGTAACGCGGTCCAGCGTGATGCCGGTAATGCGTCCGACATTGACGCCTGCCGAGCGCACCGGCGCGCGCGCTTTCAGACCGCCGATGTTGTCGAAGCGGGCCTGCACGGTATAGGTATTGCCGTCGCCGGTGAAGCTGGCGAGATTGGCCGCTTTCAAGGCCAGAAACAACAGCGCCATTGCGCCCAGGACGACAAACAGGCCAACCATCACTTCTGTGCTTTTCTTGTTCATGTGTGCTCCGATCGGAATTCAGGGGGTGGAGAACATCAGGGCGGTGAGGAGAAAGTCCATCGCCAACACGCCCAGGGAAGCGGTCACCACGGTGCGGGTGGTGGCATAGGCGACACCCTCGGGGGTGGCCTCGGTTTCATAACCTTGGTAGAGCGCCACCGCGGTGCAAATGACGCCGAACACCATGCTCTTGATCACGCCGTTGCCCACATCGCGCCAGACATCCACGCCGCTTTGCTGGATCGACCAAAAGTTGCCAGCGTCGATGCCGATCAGACCGACCGCCACCACATAGGCACCCAGGATGCCGACCGCCGAGAACATCGCGGCCAGCAGGGGCATGGCGATCACGCCAGCGATGAAGCGCGGCGCCAGCACGCGTGCCCGCGTGTCGATCGCCATCAGCTCCATCGCAGCAATCTGCTCGCCGGCCTTCATCAGACCGATTTCGGCGGTGAGCGAGGTACCGGCGCGCCCGGCAAACAGCAGCGCGGTGACCACTGGCCCCAGCTCGCGCACCAGCGAGAGGTTGACCACCAGGCCCAGCGACTCGGCCGCGCCAAAATTGTTGAGGGTGTTGTAGAGCTGCAGCGCCAGCACAAAACCCACCGCCATACCCGAGGCCAGGATGATAACCAGCGAGCGGTTGCCGATGGCCCGAATCTGCGTCACCACCAGGCCAAAGCGGCGCAGCGCGGCTGGCACCGCGCGCAGCAGCTCGAGGAAAAAGATCGCGCCATGGCCCCAGCGGGCAAGCAGGTCCAGACTCAAACGGCCCAGGCGTTGCAGGCCGTTCATGCCGAGCGCTCCAGGCCGAAGTCTTGTGCCACTGGCGGGGCAGGATAGTGAAATTTGATCGGACCGTCTGGCTCCCCGCGCACGAACTGGCGCACCTCGGCTTCCTCGCTGGCCATCAGCTCGGCCGGCGTGCCCTGGGCCACCAGACGGCCGCCGTTGGCCATGAGCACCACCCAGTCGCTGATGGCCATGCACTGGGGCACATCGTGCGAGATCAGCAGCGCGGTGGCACCCGTGACATCGGTCAGGGTGCGGATGAGTTTGGCCGCCACGCCCATGGACACCAAATCCAGGCCGGCGAACGGCTCGTCGTACATGATGAGTTCCGGGTCGAGCGCGATCGCTCGGGCCAGAGCGATGCGCCGCGCCATGCCGCCCGAAACCTCGCTGATGCGCAGACCCGCCGCGCCCCGCAAACCCACCGCGTTGAGCTTCATCAGCACGATGTCGCGAATCAGCACCTCGGGCAGATCGGTCATCTCGCGCAGCGGAAAGGCCACGTTGTCGAACACCGAGAGATCGGTGAACAGCGCGCCAAATTGGAACAGCATGCCCAGGCGGCGACGCAGACGAAACAGTTGCGCCTTGTCGCGCGTGTCAACCACCTCGCCATCGAACACCACGCGACCGCTGTTGGCCGCGTGCACCCCTCCGATCAGGCGCAACAAGGTGGTTTTGCCGCAACCCGAACTGCCGAGCACAGCCGTCACCTTGCCGCGCGCAAACGTCAGCGAGATGTCGTTGAGGATGGTGCGGCGACTGTCATAGCCGAAAGTCACACGATCGATTTCGATGAAAGAGGCGTCGCTCATGGGTGCCAAAAAAACGTGCGGCATTGTCGCATGAGGGTCAATCCGAGGTCGGGCGAGGGCGAGTTGCACCCAGGACATTGCTGATCCTGCCCCATACCGCCTGCCGCGACGTGTCAGAGCGGCGAGTCCGAGCCCAGGATGCGGTGGAACCGGCTCCGCCGGGCCACTCGCATCGCCCCCTCGGGGGGTCGCGCGCAGCGCGGCGGGGGGGACGCGTTCAGCGAGGCAGGTCGGAAAATCCCATGAGGAACTCGTCGACCGCTCGGGCGGCCTGGCGGCCCTCGCGGATCGCCCACACCACCAGGCTTTGCCCCCGGCGCATATCGCCGGCAGCGAACACCTTGGGCAGGTTGGTCGTGTAACCGCCTGAAAAGTCCGTTGTGGCCTTCGCGTTGCCGCGTGCATCCTTCTCCACGCCCAAACTCTCCAGCACGCTGGCGACCGGATTGACAAAGCCCATGGCCAGCAGCACCAGATCGGCCGGGTAGGTCTCTTCCGTGCCGGCAATTTCGACCAGCTTGCCGTCCTTGAATTCGACGTGGACCGTCTGCAGACCCGTGACCTGGCCTTTTTCACCCAGGAAGGCCTTGGTGGAAATGGCGAACTCTCGCACGCAGCCCTCTTCGTGGCTGGAGCTGGTACGCAGCTTGAGCGGCCAGTAAGGCCACACCAGCGGCTTGTCCTCTTCTTCAGGTGGCTGGGGCATCACCTCGAACTGGGTCACGCTGGCTGCGCCATGTCGGTTGCTGGTACCCACGCAGTCGCTGCCGGTGTCGCCACCGCCGATCACGATCACGTGTTTGCCGGTGGCCATGATCTGGCCCTTGAGCTTGTCGCCCGCCACCACCTTGTTTTGCAGCGGCAGGAACTCCATCGCGAAATGCACGCCTTTGAGATCGCGTCCAGGCACCGGCAAATCTCGGCTTTGCTCCGAGCCGCCAGCGAGCACCACCGCGTCGAAGTCTTCTTGCAACTGCTCAGGTGTGATCGAGGCTTTCGCCCAGTTGATCACCTTGCTGTCTTTGGGCCATTCGCCCACCACCACACCGGTGCGGAAGGTCACGCCTTCGGCCTCCATCTGCGCGACACGGCGGTCGATGTGGCTCTTCTCCATCTTGAAGTCGGGAATGCCGTAGCGCAGCAGACCGCCGACCCGGTCGTTCTTCTCGAACACCGTCACGTCGTGGCCCACCCGGGCGAGCTGCTGGGCAGCGGCCAAGCCCGCCGGGCCAGAGCCGACCACAGCAACCTTTTTGCCGGTTTTGTGCTGCGGCGGCTGCGGCTGGACCCAGCCCTCGGCCCAGGCCCGGTCGATGATGGCGTGCTCAATGCTCTTGATACCCACCGCGTCGTCGTTCACATTGAGCGTGCAGGCCGCCTCGCAAGGCGCGGGGCAGATGCGACCAGTGAACTCGGGGAAGTTGTTGGTGCTGTGCAGCACGGTGATGGCGTTGTGCCAATCGCCCCGGTACACGAGCTCGTTGAAGTCGGGGATGATGTTGTTGACTGGGCAGCCGCTGTTGCAAAACGGCGTGCCGCAATCCATGCACCGCGCGGCCTGGACCTTGGCCTGCGGTTCGTTCAACGCAATCACAAACTCTTTGTAATTTTTGACGCGCTCGGGCACAGGCTTGTAGCCTTCTTCCAGACGCTCGAATTCCATGAAACCAGTGACTTTTCCCATGATGCTTGCCTTGTTCGTGTGAGGTTGCTGGCGCCTGGGGCTCACCGGCCCGCAGGCACGGTCTGCTTGGCCGAATCTTTTGCCTTGTGGGTCGCCTCAGCTGCCGATTGGCGGGCATGGATTTCACCCAGCGCGCGCTTGTATTCGTTGGGAAACACCTTGACGAACTTGCTGCGCGCCTCGCTCCAGTGGTCGAGCAATTCGCGAGCCCGGCGGCTTCCGGTCCAGCGGTGGTGGTCTTGCAGCAGCTTGCGCAACTGGGCCTCGTCGCTCTGGCCGCGGTGCCAAATAGCGGGATCCATGGTGGCGGTCTGCTCGGTAGAGGTCAGCACTTTTTCCATGCTGACCATGGCGGTGTTGCAGCGCTCGGCAAAGCGGCCGTCTTCGTCATAGACATAAGCCACACCGCCGCTCATGCCTGCAGCGAAGTTGCGCCCAGTCTGGCCCAGCACCGCGACGGTGCCGCAAGTCATGTACTCGCATCCGTGATCGCCGGTGCCCTCGACCACAGCGGTGGCTCCCGAGAGGCGCACCGCAAAACGCTCTCCGGCCACGCCGCAGAAAAAGGCCTCACCGGTGGTGGCGCCATACATCACGGTGTTGCCCACGATGATGTTTTTGGTGGCGTCGCCCCGGAAGTCGATGCTCGGGCGTACCACCACGCGACCGCCGGACAGACCTTTGCCGGTGTAATCGTTGGCGTCACCGATCAGATACAGCGTGATGCCGTTGGTGAGGAAAGCGCCGAAGGACTGGCCGCCTGTGCCTTCGAGCTGAATGTGGATGGTGTCATCCGGCAGGCCTTCGGGGTGCACCTGCGTGACTGCGCCGGACAGCATGGCGCCCACCGAGCGGTTCACGTTGCGCGCCACCTCCATGAACTTGACCCGCTCGCCCTTGTCGATGGCCGCGCGCGATTTGGCAATCAGCACATTGTCGAGCGCGCGCTCCAGGCCATGCTCCTGGTTTTCGGTGTGCAGACGCGGCACATCGGCGGGCACCGCCGGCATGGCGAGCAGGCGGGTGAAGTCCAGCCCCTTGGCCTTCCAGTGATCAACGCCTTGCTTCATGTCGAGCAGGTCGGCGCGGCCGATCAGCTCGTCGAATTTTCGGATGCCCAGCTGCGCCATGATTTGGCGCGCTTCTTCTGCGATGAAGAAGAAGTAGTTGACGACATGCTCAGGCTTACCCGAGAACTTCTTGCGCAGCTCCGGGTCTTGCGTGGCCACACCCACCGGGCAGGTATTGAGGTGGCATTTGCGCATCATGATGCAGCCCTCGACCACCAGCGGCGCGGTGGCGAAACCGAATTCGTCGGCGCCGAGTAGGCCGGCAATCACCACATCGCGCCCGGTTTTCATCTGGCCGTCGGCCTGCACGCGAATGCGGCTTCGCAGGCGGTTCAACACCAGCGTCTGCTGCGTCTCCGCCAGACCGATTTCCCAAGGGCTGCCCGCGTGCTTGATGGACGACCAGGGCGAGGCGCCGGTGCCGCCGTCGTGACCGGCGATCACCACATGGTCAGCCTTGCATTTGGCGACCCCGGTGGCAATGGTGCCGACCCCGATTTCAGACACCAGCTTGACGCTGATCGAGCTGTGCGGCGCCACATTTTTCAGGTCGTGAATCAGCTGCGCCAGGTCTTCGATGGAGTAAATGTCATGGTGCGGCGGCGGGCTGATGAGGCCCACGCCCGGCACGCTGTGGCGCAGCTTGCCGATGTAGTCCGACACCTTGCCGCCGGGCAGTTGACCGCCTTCGCCTGGCTTGGCGCCTTGCGCCATCTTGATCTGGATCTGGTCAGCGCTGTTCAGGTACTCTGCGGTAACACCGAAACGGCCTGACGCGACCTGCTTGATCTTGGAGCGCATCGAGTCGCCGTCTTGCAGCGTGTAGTCGACCTCGAACACGTCCTTGCCCAGCAGGTCGGACATGGTCTGGCCCTGCTTGATCGGGATGCCCTTGAGTTCGTTGCGGTAGCGCAGCGCGTCTTCACCGCCTTCGCCGGTGTTGCTTTTGCCGCCGATGCGGTTCATCGCCACCGCCAGCGTCGCATGCGCCTCGGTGGAAATCGAGCCCAGCGACATGGCGCCAGTGGCAAAGCGCTTGACGATTTCGCTTGCGGGTTCCACCTCGTCCAGCGGGATCGCCTTGGCCGGGTCGATCTTGAATTCGAAAAGGCCGCGCAGCGTCATGTGTCGCCGGCTCTGGTCGTTAATGATCTCGGCGTATTCCTTGTAGGTCGACCAGTTGTTGGCGCGGGTGCTGTGCTGCAGCTTGGCGATCGCGTCGGGGGTCCACATGTGTTCTTCGCCGCGCACGCGCCAGGCATATTCACCGCCGGCGTCCAGCATGGTGGCGAGCACTGGATCGTCGCTGTACGCGGCCTTGTGCATGCGAATCGCCTCTTCGGCGATCTCGAACACGCCGATGCCCTGCACCCTGCTGGAGGTGCCGGTGAAGTACTTGTGGATGGTGTCGGTGCTCAGGCCAATGGCTTCAAACAGCTGGGCACCGCAATAGCTCATGTAGGTGCTCACGCCCATTTTGGACATGATCTTCGACAGGCCCTTGCCAATCGCCTTCACGTAGTTGTAGATCGCCTTGTCAGCGCTCAGGTCGCCTGGCAGCTCCTTGTGCAATGCCGCCAGGGTTTCCATCGCCAGGTAGGGGTGAACGGCCTCGGCGCCGTAGCCCGCGAGCACCGCGAAGTGGTGCACCTCGCGCGCGGTGCCGGTCTCCACCACCAGGCCGGCGGTGGTGCGCAGGCCTTCACGAACCAGGTGCTGATGGACCGCCGACAGGGCGAGCAGCGCGGGGATGGCGATCTGCTGCGCGCTCACCTTGCGATCGCTCACGATCAGGATGTTCTTGCCACCCTTGATCGCATCCACCGCTTCCGCACACAGCGAAGCCAGCTTGGCCTCAACGCCCTCTTTGCCCCAGACCAGCGGGTAGGTAATGTCCAGCGTGTGGCTGCGAAACTTACCTTGCGTGCGCTCTTCGATGCTGCGCAGCTTGGCCATGTCCTGGAAATCCAGAATGGGCTGGCTCACCTCGAGGCGCATCGGCGGGTTGACCTGATTGATGTCGAGCAGGTTGGGCTTGGGGCCGATGAAGGACACCAGCGACATCACGATGGCCTCGCGGATCGGGTCGATCGGCGGGTTGGTGACCTGGGCAAACAACTGCTTGAAGTAGTTGTAGAGCGGCTTGTTCTTGCTGGAGAGCACCGCCAGCGGGCTGTCGTTGCCCATGGATCCGATCGCCTCTTCGCCCGCGCTGGCCATGGGCGATAGCAGGAACTTGATGTCCTCCTGCGTCATGCCAAAAGCCTGCTGCTGGTCGAGCAACAGCGCCGACTCAACCGATGGAATCTCGGCCGCATTCGGATCGACATCGTCAAGCTTGATGCGCAGGTTCTCAATCCACTGTTTGTAGGGCTTGCTGTTCGCGAGGTTGGACTTGAGCTCCTCATCGTCGATCATTCGACCCTGCTCCAGATCGATCAGGAACATCTTGCCCGGCTGCAGGCGCCACTTGCGCACGATCTTGTTTTCCGGCACCGGCAGCACGCCAGACTCGGAACCCATGATCACGAAGTCGTCGTCGGTGATGCAGTAGCGCGAGGGGCGCAGACCATTGCGGTCCAACGTGGCGCCGATCTGGCGGCCGTCGGTGAAGACGATGGAGGCCGGGCCGTCCCAGGGCTCCATCATCGCGGCGTGGTATTCGTAAAAGGCCTTGCGGCGTGGGTCCATGCTGGCGTGCTGCTCCCACGGCTCCGGGATCATCATCATCACCGCCTGCGCCAGCGGGTAGCCGGCCATGGTCATGAGTTCGAGCACGTTGTCAAACGTGGCGGTGTCAGACTGCCCGGGAAAGCTGATCGGGTAGAGCTTCTTCAGGTCGTCGCCCAGCACCGGCGACGACATCACGCCTTCGCGCGCCTTCATCCAGTTGTAGTTGCCCTTGACTGTGTTGATCTCGCCGTTGTGCGCCACATAGCGGTAAGGGTGGGCCAGCGGCCACTCGGGGAAGGTGTTGGTGGAAAAGCGCTGGTGCACCAGGCCCAGGGCCGAGACACAGCGTGGGTCCTGCAGATCGTTGAAATAGGTGCCCACCTGGTCGGCCAGCAGCAGGCCCTTGTAAACCACTGTGCGGCTGCTCATGCTCACCACGTAATACTCTTTGCTGTGGGTGAGCTTGAGGCGCTGGATGTTGCCGCTGCAGGTCTTTCGGATCACATACAGCTTGCGCTCCAACGCGTCCTGCACGATCACGTCGTTGCCGCGACCAATGAACACCTGGCGAATGATCGGTTCTTTGGCTCGGACGGTGGGCGACATCGGCATGTCGCGGTTCACCGGCACATCGCGCCAGCCCAGCAGCACCTGACCCTCGGCCGCGATGGCGCGCTCCATTTCCTGCTCGCAAGCCAGGCGCGACGCGTGTTCCTTGGGCAAGAACAGCATGCCCACGCCATATTCCCCGGGCGCAGGCAGCGCGATGCCCTGAGCAGCAAATTCTTCTCGATACAACGCATCGGGCAGTTGCAACAACAAGCCAGCGCCATCGCCCATGAGCTTGTCGGCACCCACCGCGCCCCGGTGGTCCAGGTTCTCAAGAATCTTGAGCGCCTGACGCACGATGGCATGGCTCCTCTCCCCTTTGATGTGCGCCACAAAACCGACGCCACAGGCATCGTGCTCATGGGCCGGGTCGTACAGGCCGTGTTGCTGGAGGTGCTGCTGCTCGGCTGCCGTGGTCATGGCGCTTCCTTTAAGGTTCGGGATGGCGAAAACTCGCTGGATCGTGAGGATAGTGCACCGCAACAAAAATGCCAACCCCATTAATTGGGGTCAGATTCCAATTAAGTTAACCGTTGCTTCGTTGGTCGATATTTGGGGACAGATCAAGTCAAAACGAATGGCCAGTCGTTGGCGGTCAGTACCCCTGTGGCAAAACGATCGGGCGTCCCGCCTGCAGGGGCGTCGCCCGGCGTTCTGTGCGACGCTGGAGATCGATCAGGAAGTCAGCACTTCCTAACGCCCAACCCTTCAAGGTGGCATCGGTCAGCGTTTTTTGTTCTTCTGCCTGCAGACCACCCCGCACCAAGTCAGCGTATGCAGCCTCACGCGCAAAGGGTGTATTACCGAGCTCCCAGAGCAGGGCATGCGGCGTGATCAGCCTGTCCCGCCACAGACCAATGTGGTGACCGTGGCTGGACCACGGGTAGTCGCGCGCCTGTGTCACCAGACCGGCGCGCACCGGGTTGAGATCGATGTAGGCCATGCAGGTCAGCAGGTAGCGCTCGGTCTCAATAAGCGTGGAGCGATAGCGCCCCTCCCACAAAGTGCCGCTGCGGCCATGGGCATCGTTGAAATGCCGCACATAGCGCCGCCCCACGGCTTGCATCATTTGCGGCAGGCCGCTTTCTGAACCGGGCGTGACCAGCAGGTGGAAATGGTTGCCCATCAACACATACGCGTGCACCGCCACATGAAACTTGTCTGCGTACTCGTTCCACAGCGCCAGCAGCACGCGGCGATCTGCGTCGCTGATAAAAATGGGCTGGCGATTGTTGCCCCGCTGAATCACATGGTGCGGGTAGCCAGGGAGGGTGAGGCGGGGAAGGCGGGCCATGGATGTGTTCGCTCGGGTGACGCGTGCATGGTAATTGGAATCTGACCCCGATTAGGTTTCACCCCCGACCTGCCCACTCCCGCTGCAGGTGGCGGGCGACCCAGATGCCCAGCACCGAGCAGCCCCCGGTCACCAGCCAGGTCCACTGCCAACCGCCGACCTTCAATGCCAGCCAAGCCACCAGCGGCGGGCCGAGGAACTGGCCGAGGGACGACAGTTGCTGCATCCAGCCAACGGTGGTGGAGACGGTGTCGTTGTCGGGCGCGAGGCGCACAGCCACGCCAAACAGGGTGCCCGGTATGAGTCCGCCCACGGCGGAAAACAGAAGCACGGCCAGGTATTGAAGCCAGGGCGGACCCACACCAGCAAATGCCACCACGGCGCCCAAGGCCATGGTGGCGTAGGCCACTTGCAACACCCGACCGGGTGGCACACCCCTGGCCAGCAGTCGACCGGCGGCCACATTGCCCAGCAGATTGACGCCAGCGGCCAAGGCGGTGAGCACGCCCACAGCGGTGGCAGCGAAGCCCGCTTGTTGGTAAATCGTGGGCAGAAAACCCACCACCGCCAACCACTGGCCGGAGTACAGGAAAAAAGCCAGGGCGACGAGCCAGGGCCCGCGGGCAGACAGGGTGCGTCGCAGGCGCGGACCCAGGGCTTCGGCGGCGTGGCCATCGGCCAAGGCAGCCGGTGGCGGGACACGGACGGTAAGCAACGCACAGCCGATCAGGCTGGTGGCAGCCAACACCAGCCAGGTGCCTCGCCAGCCAAGCGCTGCAATCAGCGCGGAACCCAGCAACAGGGCCAAGGCGGTACCCAGCGGCATGTAGGCGCCCCACCAACCCAGAACGCGCGAAAGCGTGGGTGCATGCAACACCCGCTGGCGCAGCAAGCCCGGGGCGGGCAGCACCGCGAGCAAGAAGCCCAAGCCTTCGACGGCGCGAGAAGCCAACAGCCAGCCCGCGCTGGGGGCTAGCGCGCCCAGCGCACTGCCTGCGGCCAACACCAAAAGACCCAGTTGCATCACCCGGCGCGGTCCTAGGCGATCGGCCGCCAACCCGACAAAGAGACCCAGTGTCATGCCCGCGAGCTGCACCAGCGACAACAAAAACCCAGCCTGTACCAAGCCCACGCCCAGCGCGTCGCGCAAGACCGGGATCGCCACCGGCAGCTTGCCAATGTGCAGAGCGGCGATCACCCCCACGGCAAACACGAGCCTGGACAGTGCCCTGGCTTGGCGGGCTTCGGGAGCTTCAGGCTGGGTTGAGACGGGGGACATCGCGCTAGGCCCGGTGTCAGGGAAACAGCACGCGTCCAAACAGGCGCTCGTGTTCACGAATGGCGAAGCGGTCGGTCATCCCGGCGATGTAGTCGGCCACCGCGCGGGCGCGTTGTTGCAAGGAGTCTCCTGCGCTCGCGTGTGCGTCGGGCCGCTGTGCCGGGTCGTCCAGGTAGCGGGTGAACAGGTCGCTGACCACCTGGCGGGCTCGGTCGGTGGTCTCCATCACCTGCGGATGGCGGTAGAGATTGCGCAGCAGAAACGTCTTGAGAACTTGAGACTGCGCGCGCATGCCAGGCGAGAAGGCCACCAGCGGATCGGCGCGGCGCACCGCATCGGCGCTGTCTGCGCCTGCGACGTCCAGGGCAGCCTGGGTGGTGCGAATCACGTCGTACACCTGCTCGCTGAGCATGAGGCGAATGGACTCGAACAGCAGGCGCCGACCTTGCAATTGCGGGTGCTCGTCCAGCGCCTGGCGGCGAAAACCATCGAACAGCGGCACCTCAGCCACCTGCTCCAGGCTCAGCAGGCCTGAGCGCACGCCATCGTCAATGTCGTGGGCGTTGTAGGCGATCTCGTCGGCCAGGTTGCAAAGCTGGGCTTCCAGCGAGGGCGAGCCACCGCGCAGAAAGCGGGCAGCCACCCCGTCGGGCTCCAGAGCTTCCAGGCGTTCAGCGTTGGCACGCGAGCAGTGCTTGAGGATGCCTTCGCGGGTTTCGAAGCAGAGGTTGAGTCCGTCAAAGGCCGGGTAGCGCTCTTCGAGCCGATCAACCACGCGCAGGCTTTGCAGGTTGTGCTCGAAACCCCAGCCCGGCGCATCTTGCTCGGCATCTACCGGCCCGCCAAGCGAGCGCAGACAAGCGTTTAGAGCGTCCTGCCCGGCGTGTCCAAACGGCGTGTGCCCCAGATCGTGTGCCAGCGCGATGGCTTCCACCAGGTCTTCGTTCAGCTGCAGAGAGCGGGCAATGCTGCGTCCGAGCTGCGCCACCTCCAGCGAGTGGGTCAGGCGGGTGCGAAACAGATCGCCCTCGTGGTTGAGGAACACCTGGGTTTTGTAGACCAGGCGGCGAAATGCTGTGGAGTGAATCACGCGATCACGGTCGCGCTGGAATGCGGTACGAGTCGGCGCTTCGGGCTCGGGGAAGCGGCGCCCCCGGCTGTGTGTGGGATCGCTGGCATAGGGGACAAGCCCGACAACCGAACGGCCAGCAGGAAACAAGGCCAGCCCCGTCATGCGGCAGAGCAGCTGGCGACGATCACCTGCGCCACCAAGGCATCGGGCGCACTGCGCACCGTGGCCAGACCCGGGCCGTCAATCAACACAAACCGGATCTCGCCCGCCTCAGACTTCTTGTCTACTCGCATCAAACTGAGGTAACGGCCCGCGTTGTCCTGGGCGTCCAATATGGGCGCCACCACCGGCAGCCCCGCGCGGCGCACCAGGGTGGTCAGGCGCTCCACAAACGCCTTGTCCACCAGACCCAGCGCCTCAGACAACCGGGCTGCCATCACCAAGCCGCAGCCCACCGCCTCACCGTGCAGCCACTGCCCGTACCCCATGCCGGCCTCGATCGCGTGGCCAAAGGTGTGACCAAAATTCAGAATGGCGCGCAGGCCGGTTTCGCGCTCGTCTTGCGCAACCACCCAGGCCTTGATCTCGCAGCTGCGCTTGACCGCGTAGGCCATCGCCGCCGGGTTTTGCGCCAGCAGGTCGTCCAGGTGCGACTCGATCCACTCAAAAAATGCCATGTCGGCAATCGGGCCGTACTTGATGACTTCGGCCAGCCCAGCGCTGAGCTCGCGGGAAGGCAAGGTCTTCAAGGTGTCGAGATCGCAAATCACGCGCTGCGGCTGGTAGAACGCGCCGATCATGTTCTTGCCCAGCGGGTGGTTGATCGCGGTCTTGCCACCCACCGAAGAGTCCACCTGCGCAAGCAGCGTTGTCGGCACCTGCACGAAAGGCACCCCGCGCATGTAACTGGCGGCAGCAAAGCCTGTCATGTCGCCCACCACGCCGCCGCCCAGCGCAAACAACACCGTCTTTCGGTCGCAGCTGTTGGCCAACAAGGCGTCAAAGATGCGGTTCAGGGTTTCCCAGGTTTTGAACGCCTCGCCATCGGGCAGCTCCACCGTCTGCACCGCGCGAAAGCGCCCGACCAGCGCCGCTTGCAAGCGCTGCGCGTAAAGCGGCGCCACCGTGGTGTTGGTGACGATGAGCGCAGTGGACGCCTTAGGCAGGCCGGCGTAACTTTCTGCGTTGTCCAGCAGTCCAGACCCGATCAGGATGCCGTAACTCCGGTCTGCCAGATCGATGTCGACCCGCTGAAAAGAGCTGGCGTTATCGCTAGGTATGGATTGAGGCGTCATGCCCGAAGTTTAGGGCAGCACCGATGCGCTCCCCGAGGCGGAGTACTCAGTCGGGCAGCTCTCGCCCGGCATTCACCGGCGGTCGAGCCAGCCCCGCCAGCTCCACCTGCATCACGATCATGTTGACCAAGGTGTTCACAGATGGCCGGCCCGTCTCGATGATGAAATGCGCGGTTTCCCGATACAGCGGATCGCGCTCGGCGTACAAATCGCGCAACCTCTGCAAGGGATCGGCCACCTGAAGCAGCGGCCGCTTCTGATCGTGGCGCAGGCGGCGATACAGTTCTTCGGGGTGCGATCGCAGATAAACCACCTGTCCGCGCTCGTGCAAACGCCGCCGGTTCTCAGGCCGCAACACCGAACCGCCGCCGGTGGAAATCACCGCCGAAGGCAGACAGGTCAGTTCGTCGATCACCCCGGCTTCAAGATCGCGGAAACGCTGCTCGCCCTCGCGCTCAAAAAACTCGCGAATCGAGCAGCCCAGGCGCTGCTCGATCGTGTGGTCAGAGTCGAAAAAAGGAAGGGCCAAGCGGCGGGAGAGATGGCGCCCTACGGTCGACTTGCCTGAGCCAGGCAAGCCCACCAGAATCAGGCTCGTCACAGTGACACCGAAGCGTCGGTGGTCAAAGCGCGACCGGCAGCCGGGATCAGCGCGAAATCCCGCGGTCCGAGATAACTCGTGGCGTGATGAAAATCAGTGTCTCAGACTTGTTGGAAATCCGGTTTGTATTCTTAAACAGGTTGCCGAGCACGGGAATATCCCCGAGCAAAGGCACTTTGGTCACATCCTGCGACTCACTGAGCTCAAAGATGCCACCAATCACCACCGTGCCACCGTTTTCCACCAACACCTGCGTCTGCACCTGCTTGGTGTTGATGGCAATACCCTGCGCGGTTGTCTCGCCGCGGCTGTCCTTGGTGACGTTCAGATCCAGAATGATGCTGCCCTCAGGCGTGATTTGCGGCGTGACCTCCAGCTTGAGCGAAGCCTTTCGGAAGGCCACTGAGGTTGCGCCACTGGATGTGGCCTGCTGAAAGGGAAACTCGGTACCTTGCTCAATCGACGCCTTCACCTGATCGGCGGTCACTACGCGGGGGCTTGAGACGATCTTGCCGCGTCCGTCGGCCTCCAGCGCAGACAGCTCCAGGCTCAGGAAACGGTTGGTGGTCGACCGGTCGAACAGCGATAGCGCAAACTGTGCTGGAGAAAAGCCACCAGCGCCCGTTGAAGGCAAATTGACGAGATCGCCGGAGCTGACACCTCCGGTGGCGCTGTAGGACCGACCGAAACCAACACGCGTATCTCCGCCACCGAGGCTGCCATTGCCGACTCCCAAACGCACACCCAGCGACCGGCCAAAACGGTCATCCGCCTCGACAATGCGCGCCTCAATCATTACCTGCCGGATGGGAATGTCAAGCTTGTTGATCAGATCCTGAACCTGCGCCAGCCGCGCCGGAATATCGGTCACGAACAGCTGGTTGGTGCGGGGCTCGGCAATCACGCTTCCACGGACAGAAAGAATGCGCGCGTTGTTACCGCCGGCTCCACCACCGCCTGTTCCTGCAGTCGCTGTGAGTTGCGCCGCGATGTCCGCCGCCTTGGCGTAGTTCATCTGGAAACCTTGGGTCCGCAGGGACTCCAAGCTTTCGCTGGACACAACGGACTCCAACTCCTGCTTTTCCCTGGCTGCAATTTCATCTCTCGGCGCGATCCAGAGCACATTGCCATTCTTGCGCTTGTCCAGTCCTTTGGCTTGCAAGATGATATCCAGCGCCTGATCCCAGGGCACGTCTTTGAGACGCAGGGTCACGGAGCCGGTCACCGAGTCGGAAGTGACCACGTTGAAACTTGTGAAGTCGGCGATCACCTGCAGCAGCGAACGGACTTCGATATTCTGGAAGTTCAGAGACAGCTTTTCGCCGGAATATCCCGTGCCTTGAGTCAATTTGGTGTTGTCGATCACACGCTCGCGAACCTCCAACACAAACTGGTTGTCGCTTTGATAGGCAGAGTGCTCCCAGTTGCCCTTGGGCGTGACGACCATGCGAACGCGGTCACCGTTTTGACTGGTCTCGATCGTTTGCACCGGTGTACCAAAGTCGGTCACATCCAGTCGACGTCGAAGACCCTCAGGCAGCGATGTCTTCAAAAACTCCACCACCAAGTTCTGACCCTGCTGCCGAATGTCCACGCCCACTTGGCTGTTGGCCAAATCGACCACCACCCTGCCGGCGCTGCCAGCGCCCTTGCGGAAATCGATATCGCGCAAAGCCGCTACGTCACGGCTGCGGCTCTCAGCAAAGACTGGTGGCGAAGCTTGAGCGATCGTCAGACCTTCGCTGCGATTGAGCACCACGATCAGCGAGTTGCCCTCGGTGCGGGCTTGATACGAGGCGGCCTGGTTGAGGTTGATCACCACCCGCGTGCGGTCGCCAGCCTGCACCACATTGGCCGAGCGCAGGTTGCCCTGGTTGATCTCGATCGCACTGCGACCCACGTTGTTCACGACACCAGGAAAATCGAGCGCAATGCGTGCGGGCGCCTGAACGGTAAATCCTGTGGGCACTGCTGCCAGCGGCTCGGTGGTCTCGATCCGAAGCACCTCGACACCGCCTTGCAGGCCGCCTGTCACGGACTGGATGGCGTTTTGTGCCTGAGCCCATGCAGAGCAAAGCAACAAGCCGGAAACCAGCAGGGATTTCGCAGCCATGCGGCGAAGGGGGGCGGCGCCTTCGGCCTTGTTGTGTTTCATCATTTCGAAGCGTCCTCTTGTAACTGCAACGCAGCTGGCCTTTCGGTCCATTCCCCCGATGGGTCCTGCACGATTTCACGCAAGGTGATTTCGGTTTCCGTGATCTTGTTGACCCGGCCGTAGTTCTGGCCGAGATAGCTGCCCGCGCGAACCTGGTACAGCAGGCTGTCCACTTTCACGAGCGCCACCAATCGGCCGTCGCGGTTGAGGCTGCCCACCATGCTCATGGTATCCAGCGGGTAGGCTTCCAGCGGTTGTTTGCGACGATTGAGTTCGGGCTCCAACAGCTTGGAATTGATGACGGTGGCAGCCAGTGACCCACTCACACTCGCCATTTTTTCGGAGCTGAAAGGCTCTGTCATCCGCTCGCTGAGATAGACCTGAGGCTCAAATTTGCCCGGCTCGGGAATCGGCGTGACCTGCGGACGGATGGCGTTGCGCTCTTCCTGCATCCAAAGCTGGAGCTCGTCTTCACCAGAAGCTGTGCATCCAGCAGCCAGACCCAGAAGCGAGAGGGAGAGCCCGAAGGCCAGAAGTCTGGTCGGCTTCACGGTTTGGCCCCTTGTGCTTTTTGCTGCAGAGCCACCTCTTCCAAATCCAGGTAGCGGAAGGTCTTGGCGGTTCCGTCCATCGTGAGCACGCCTTCGCGGTTGGGAACCGGCGTCAGAGAAAGGTTGTTCAAGGTCACGATACGGGAAAGGTTGGCGATATCGGCGGCAAACAGACCCATGTCGTGGTAAGTGCCGGTGACCTTGATGGCGATCGGCAGCTCGGCGTAGTACTCCTTGACTGTCACCTGCCCTGGACGGAACAGCTCGAACTGCAAGCTGCGTCCGATGCCCGCCTGGTTGATGTCAGACAGCAGAGCATCCATTTCAGCCTTGCTGGGCAGCTGCTTCTCGAGCTGCGCCACGTATTGCTTGACCTGCTCCAGCTGCTTTTTCAGTGCATCCAGATTCACTGCTTGCACCAACTTTTTGCGATAGTCATCGCGCAGCTGCACTTCTTTGGCTTTCTCGACGATCAGTTCTTCGTCGGAATTTTTCAGCCAAGCAAACCAGAGGCCGGCAATCACCGCCACGCAGACCGCGATGTAAAGCAGATTTCGCGGCAACGCAGGCCACTGGGAGGGATCGTTGGGGTCCAAGCCGGAGAATTGGCTCTGGAGTTTGGCCTGGATTTGCTTGAAGTCCAGGTTGACGGCGGGGATGCTAGCCATTTTGTTTTGTCCCTTGCTTAGACTTTGCCCGGCGGCAACGGCGCTGCGGTGGGTGCTTCGGCTGCGGCTGGCGCGGGACGGGTCAGGGTGGCCCGAATGGTGAAATTGGCCACCCGGCGCTGTTCGCGGCCCGATACCGGGACCGTCGCCGCCACAATTTCGACGAGGTCAGGTTTGGTCAGCCAGGGACTGGTGTTGGCAAGATTGCGCAGCAGCTCAGAGACCCGCTCTTGCGACTGCGCCACACCTTGAAGCAACACGCTTTGATTTTCTTGCTTCACGCTGCGCAGATAAATGCCATCGGGCAACTGCTTGACCAACTCATCGAGCATGTGAACCGGCAAATTGCGGTCGGCCTGGAGGTCTTCCACGGCAGTTTGGCGCGCGCGCAGCGAAGCAATTTCTCGCTGCAGGGAGGCAATGTCCTTGATCTCAGCTTCGAGTTTGGTGATTTCTGCTTGCAAGAAACTGTTTCGTCCTTGCTGGGTGGAAATCTGACCTTGGTACCAGGTGAATACCGCCCCGCAGATGATGCCGCCAAGCAAAGCCGAGAGGCCAAGCTGGGTAAAAAACTGCTCTTTCTGCCTTTTGCGCGCTGCCTCTCGGTGCGGCAGGAGGTTGATCAGAATCATTGGTGAAACCTCCGAAGCGCCAACCCGGTCGACGTGAGGTAGGACGGCGCTTCGCGGGCAATCTTCCGAGCCTGAACCGTGGAGCCCATCTCCATGCCGTCAAATGGATTGATCACCATGCAAGCAAAGGACGTCTGCTGCGTGACAGCCTCCGTCAAGCCGGGCAAGGCTGCACTGCCTCCCGCAAGCAGGATGTGATCAACCTTGTTGTAGGGTGTGCTGGTGAAGAAGAACTGCAGCGCGCGCCCGACTTCCTGCGCCATGGAATCGATAAATGGACCAAGGACCGCGGTCTTGTAATCGTCGGGCAGGTCCCCCGAGCGCTTCTTGGCTTCGGCTTCGTCGGCTGAAAATCCGTACTGGCGCACGATCAACTGGGTAAGCTGGGCACCGCCAAACGCTTGGTCGCGCTCGTACAACACGTCATCGTTGCGCATCACCTGCAAGCTGGTGGTGAGTGCACCCACCTCAAAGAGCGCCACCAGAGAATCCAGCCCCTGATTGGGCAATGTCTCGATGACTCGGCCAGCCGCCATGCGCGAGGCGTAGGATTCCACATCCATCACGACCGGCTTCAAACCGGCAGCTTCGGCCAAGCCCTGACGGTCCGACACTTTTTCTTTGCGAGAGGCTGCAATCAGCACCTCCACATCACCAACCGAACTGGCACTGGGTCCGATCACACAGAAGTCAAGGCTAACTTCGTCCAGCGAGAAGGGAATGTATTGGTTGGCTTCAGACTCAACCTGGGCTTCGAGTTCCTTGTCGGAAAGCCCACCAGGCAACACGATTTTCTTGGTGATTACCGCCGAGGTGGGCAAGGCCATCGCAACATTCTTGGTCTTGCTTCCACTTTTGCGCACAAGACGGCGCACCGCCTCTGCAACCTCATCGAATTTCTCGATGTTGCCGTCGGTGATCCAGCCACGCTCCAGTGGCTCGATCGCGCAGCGCTCAAGCACCAAGTCGCCGGTTCGGTTGCGACTGAGCTCGACCAGTTTGACGCTGGAAGAGCTGACATCGATGCCCAGCAAAGGTGCAGTTTCCCGGCCGAATAAGGACCCCAATGAGATCAAGGCAAGCCCCAGAAAATGGTGACGCCAACCGGCGACAAACTTAAAGAATCACTTCAATGCTAGCAGCAAGACCCTTGAGTACCAAAGATATTTGGCCTATGGGGCATGTTGAAACGTTGTCAAAAGCATACGCACTTTGGGCACACATTCAGACTCAAAACGCAGCGAATCGGTGAAGAATTCACAAGCTCGGACAATACGCGAGTCAGTACTGGCATTTGCGCAACACACCCACTTTTTATAATCCTGCTTCCATTCCACGATCGACCGCATGCCCAAGAACGACGCCCGAACAAGTTCCGAACCCAAGCCACCAGTATCTTCGGGGCGTTCGGCAATCCAGTGGGTAGGTCGCCTTGCGGTCGGCCTGGTCGGACTGGCGGCGGCCGGTGTGGCCAGCATCCTGATCGTCGTCGGTATTGCGCTGGCGGTGGCCTACCCCAACCTTCCCGACGTTGCCGACCTCGCCGACTACCGGCCCAAGTTGCCACTGCGGGTGCTCACGGCCGACGGCAAACTGATGGGCGAGTTCGGCGAAGAGCGACGCAACCTGCTCACCTTCCAGGAAATCCCAGAGGTGATGAAAAACGCGGTGCTCGCGATCGAGGACTCTCGCTTCTTCGAGCACAGCGGTGTGGACTACCGTGGCATGTTGCGCGCGGCCCTGGCCAATTTGGGCCAGGCCAAGAGCCAGGGAGCCTCGACCATCACGATGCAGGTGGCGCGCAACGTGTATCTGTCAGCGGAGAAGAGCTACACCCGAAAAATCTACGAGGTGCTGCTCACCTTCAAGCTGGAGCATCTGTTGACCAAGGAGCAGATCCTTGAGATCTACATGAACCAGATCTTTCTCGGGCAACGGGCCTACGGGTTTTCCGCTGCTTCACAGACCTATTTTGGCAAGCCGTTGAAGGACGTGACGATTGCCGAGGCTGCGATGCTCGCGGGCTTGCCCAAGGCGCCATCGGCCTTCAACCCGATCAGCAACCCCACGCGGGCCCGCATCCGCCAACTTCACATCATCGACCGCATGCTGATGAACGGCTTCATCACCGCATCCGAGGCAGAGCAGGCGCGCACCGAGAAGCTCAGGCTGCGCCAACCGGGACAACAGGTTCGGGTACACGCTGAGTTTGCCGCCGAGATGGTGCGCCAAGCCATCGTGGCGCAGTACGGAGATCAGGCCTATACCCGCGGCTTGCTGGTAACCACCAGTCTTCGCGCAGACGACCAGGAAGCGGCCTACCGCGCGGTCCGTGATGGCGTGCTGGATTTCGAGCGCCGCCAGTTCTACCGGGGTCCCGAGCTGTTCATCAACCTCCCCGCCGATCCCGCAGCACGCGAGGAGGCGATCGACGATGCTCTCAACGAGCGCCCCGACAACGACGACCTGATGTCTGCTGTGGTGCTCGAGGCCAGCGCACGCAAGGTGGTGGCGGTGCGCCAGGATGGCGTGCCATTTGAGATCACCGGCGACGGCTTGCGTGCCGTGGCCTCGGGCTTGTCCGACAAGGCAGGACCCAACGTCAAAATCCGCCCAGGGGCGGTTGTCCGCGTGGTGCGTCAGGGTGAAAAGGAGTGGCGCATCACCCAGCTGCCCGAGGTGGAAGCGGCTTTTGTCGCAATGGATCCCCGCAGCGGGGAGATTCGCGCTCTGGTGGGCGGGTTCGACTTTCAGAAGAACAAGTTCAACCACGTCACGCAGGCCTGGCGACAGCCTGGATCCAGCTTCAAGCCCTTCGTCTACTCGGCGGCGCTGGAAAAAGGCCTGTCGCCGATGACCGTGGTCAACGACGCGCCGCTTTTCTACAGCGCGGGTGAGACCGGCGGCAAGCCTTGGGAGCCAAGAAACTACGACGGGAAATTCGATGGCCCGATGTCGGTCCGGCGAGCGCTGGCCAAATCGAAAAACATGGTCTCGATCCGGGTGCTGCAACTGGTTGGCACGCAAAGCGCACAGGAGTGGGTCACGCGCTTCGGCTTCGATGCCGAGCGCCACCCACCCTACCTCACCATGGCGCTGGGCGCCGGCTCGGTCACACCGATGCAAATGGCTGCTGGCTACGCGGTGTTTGCCAACGGCGGTTACCGCGTCAACCCCTCGCTGATCACTCAGGTGACCGATCACAAAGGTCGGGTCTTGTTTTCTTCGGTGCCACACGTGCCGACAGAGGATCAGCGCGCGATCGATCCGCGCAACGCCTTCGTCATGAACAGTCTCCTGCAGGAAATCACCCGCTCGGGCACTGCCGCGCGCGCGCAGGCCACACTCAAACGACAGGACCTGTTTGGCAAAACAGGGACCACCAACGACGCGGTCGATGCCTGGTTCGTGGGCTTCCAACCCTCGCTGGTGGCGGCAGCTTGGGTGGGCTATGACACGCCACGCAACCTCGGCAGCCGCGAAACCGGTGGCGGGCTCAGCCTGCCGATCTGGATCGACTTCATGAGAGAGGCGCTCAAGAATGTGCCAGAGACCGCGTATGAACCGCCTGCGGGTGTTGTCAAAGTGGGTGGCGACTGGTACTACGAAGAATACGGACCCGGCAAAGGCGTCAGCTCGCTGGGCCTGAACGATCCGTGGCCCGGCATGCCCGAGGTGGCACTTCCGCCAGTTCAAGGCGGCGGCATGGGCCCACCGACGTCGATACCGCCTCCGCCGGAAGACCGGCGCGGCATTCTCGATCTGTTTCGCAACTGAGCGACTGCGCCAAGCGGGCGCCTGAGCGCACGCACACCGCGCAGGGCCTACCGGGACACCCGCCGTGTCTTGTTCTGCAGGATCTGTCTGTCGTAGCCCGAGAGACCGCTCTGGCCCAGCAGCGCATTTTCCGGCAACTTGCCCACCATGCCCACCGCCACACCCGGCAAAGGCAAGTGACTGGCTTGCACCGGGGCCTGGCGCATCAGATCCCCGGGCAACGTACCGTTGGCTGTCTGAAAAGTCCCCAACTGACCGCCTTCCAGGACAGCGCCTTGTGCCAGCGCTTCGCTCACCGTGACCGAGGTGGCGCCGGTGTCCACCAGAAGAAGCGCCGTGTTGCCGTTGACCCGCCCGTCCACACGGAAGTGGCCATCGGGCCTGCGCGGAATCACCAGCTCACCACCACCGTTCTCGTGCGCCTGGTAGCCGGCTGTGCGGCGCTTTTCAACAGGGTCAAAGCCCAGAAACAACAGGCCCAGCAGCAGTCAGAAAGCTGTGATGCCCCAGGCGACACGGCGCTCGGTGCGGTGCCCAGGGTTGCTGGGCGGGTCGGCCATTCACATCGCGCCGGGCTGGTTGCGCATCCACTCGGCGGTTTTGGAAAAACTCTCGTTCAGGCGTGTGCGCAACGCCGGATCGAGATCGCTTTCCCGCATGGCTTGGTTCATGCAGGCCAGCCACTGGTCGCGCTCCAGCACGCCGATGGCAAACGGCATGTGCCGCATGCGCAGGCGTGGGTGGCCGAAGCGCTCGGTGTAGTGCGAAGGCCCGCCGAGCCAGCCGCACAAAAACCAGAACAGCTTGTCGCGCGCATCGGCCAAGGTGCTGCCGTGCACCACGCGCAGTTCGCGGTAGCCGGGTTCGATGTCCATCAGATCGTAGAAACGATCGACCAGCGCGCGCACCGCCGCCTCACCGCCAACCCATTCAAACGGGGTTTCGGGCACGGAATGGGCGGTGTTCTCAGACATTTCAGGTCGGCCGTGTTTTGTTTCAGGAATCCCGCGGAACCGGCTTCGCCGGGCCGCAGGGATTGCCCCCTGGGGGGTGACGCCGCAGGCGGCGCGGGGGGTTACGTACTTGCCCGACGCAGCGTCTCCACCACCGGGGTGCGCAGCACGCTGCGCAAACCCCACCAGCCGGCGGCTAGCGCCAGTACCGCGCCAGCCAGACTACCAGCCAGCGGCACGAATGGGGAGGCGGTCCAGGTGAACTCAAAGGCGTAGCGCGCCAGCGCCCAGCCCACTGCCACCGCGACCACCGAGGCCAGGAAGCCAGCCAGCAGACCGACTCCGATCAGCTCAATGCGCTGAACCTGACGCAGCAGCGCCGAGCCAGCGCCGACAGCACGCAGAATCGCGAATTCGCGCTCGCGTTCACCACGCGTGGCGGTGATCGCCGCCAGCAGCACCACCAGGCCAGCCGCCAGCGTGAAGGCAAACAGGAACTCGATGGCGCTGATCACCTGCCCCAGCACCCGCTGCACCTGGGCAATGGTCTGGCTCATGTCCACATTGGTGATGTTGGGGAATTCGCGCACCAGGGTGTTGTCGAACTGCGGATTGCCCTCGGGCGCGCGAAAGGCGCTGATGAAGGTGACCGGCACATCGGGCAGCTCGGCGACAGGAAACAGCACAAAGAAGTTGACCCGCATCGAGCCCCAGTCCACCTTGCGCAGGCTGGTGATGCGGCCCTCGGTGACCTGGCCGGCCATGTCGAACCCGAGCCGATCCCCCAGCTTCAAGCCCAGCTCTTGGGCCAGCCCATCTTCCACGCTCAGGCCATCGGCCTCGTTGTCGGTCCACTCACCAGCGCTGACCGGGTTGTGCGGCGGCAAGACGGCGCTGGTGGAGAGGTTGAACTCCCGGTCCACCAGGCGCTGGGCGCGGTCACTGGTGAAATCGTCTGGCG
>JBBSDB010000010.1:0-27795 GCA_038249735.1 Burkholderiales bacterium | reverse complement strand
GCTGACTTTGTTGCTGGGTGTGGTGTTGGGTGTGATCGTGATGCTGCCGCTGTGGCTGCGTGCGCGCAAGGCGCGCTCTGCCAAAACCAACCCAGCGACCAACACCAAGCTGGAGAACGATTCCACCCTGCAGACCGGCGCCCGCGACATCCCGCATGGACTTTGATTTCACCTGGCTGCTTTGGGGCCTACCGATCGCGTTTGCGCTGGGCTGGGGTGCTTCTCGACTGGATATGCGCCAGTGGCGGGTGGCCAGTCGACAGGCCCCAAAGGCTTATTTTCGCGGCTTGAACCACCTGCTCAACGAGCAGCAGGACCAGGCGATCGACGCCTTCATCGAGGCGGTGCAAAGCGATCCCGACACGGCCGAACTGCACTTTGCTTTAGGCAACCTGTTTCGCCGCCGCGGCGACTACGACCGCGCGGTTCGGGTGCACGAACACCTGCTCTCTCGCGGCGACCTCAGCCGCAAAGACCGCGACCGCGCGCAGCACGCGCTGGCGCTGGATTTTCTGAAGGCCGGCTTGCTGGACCGGGCCGAGGCAGCGCTGCGCAAACTCAACGGATCGGAGTTTGAAGGCGAGGCGCTGCTGGCATTGCTCGCAATCGCCGAGCGCTCGCGCGATTGGGCGCAGGCCAGCCAGATCGCCACCCGGCTCGAAGTCACGGGCCAGGGCAGCTTTGCCTCGCGGCTCGCGCATTACCTGTGTGAGCAGGCAGATCAGGCGCAGCGCCAGGGCGATGCAGCTCGGGCCCTGTTGTTACTGACCGACGCCACGCGCCAGGCGCCGGAGCTGGCGCGCGGCTGGCTGGCAATGGCGCAATTGAAAACCCAGGCTGGGCACAGCGACGAGGCGTTAGACGCTTTGCTGAGTCTTGCACGGCGCGCGCCACAGGGTCTGCCACTGGCGGCTGCGCGCCTGGCGGAACTGGCGCGCGCCACAGGGCGCGAAGCGGAGGTGTTGGCGGTTTTGCAGAGCGCCGATGCCTTGGCGCCTTCGTTGGACGTGACCGAGGCGCTCGCCAAACTCAGCCGCGACGACAGCGAAGCACGCCAACGCTATCTGGCGCACCTGGCGCGCGAGCCTTCGCTGGTGATCGCGGGGCAGTGGCTGGCTGGTGAGCCCTTGTCAAACCCCAAGGCGCAGGAACCGATTCGCGACTCAATTGCCCAGGCCAGCAATCCCCTCAAGCGCTACCGCTGCGCCGCCTGCGGTTTCGAAGCCCAGCAGCATTTCTGGCAATGCCCGGGATGCCAGAGTTGGGACAGCTATCCGGCACGAAGAGTGGAAGAGCTTTGAATTTGGCCCACCCCTGCGCCGCCTCCGGCGTCACCCCCTCAAGGGGGCGGCACTGGCGGCCTGGCAGAGCCAGTTCCGCGGTGCCCTTGGATCAGACATCTCGCGCCGGATAGACGCCCTTATTTCGCGCCAAATCCGCCGCCGCCCGGCGTGTGGATTTCGAACACGTCACCGGCCTGCATCTCCACCTGCGCGATGTGCTGAAGTGCTTCGCTGCTGCCGTCGGCGCGCACCAACCGGTTGATGCCCACCTCGCCCTTCGTGCCGCCCGCCATCCCAAAGGCGGGGTGCACTCGGCCGTTGGACAAGATGCTGGCGGTCATCGGCTCCAGGAATTGCACACGGCGCACGCCGCCGTCGCCACCCCGCCAGCGACCCGCGCCGCCCGAGTCCTTGCGCAAGGCAAAGCCGAGCAGGCGCACGGGATAGCGAAACTCGAAAACTTCAGGATCGGTCAGGCGCGAATTGGTCATGTGGGTTTGCACCACCGAGGTGCCGTTGAAGCCGCCCACCAGCGCGCCTGTATCGTCAAACACACCGCCCGCTCCACTGCCACCCGCAATCGTCTCGTAGTACTGGTGGGTGGCGTTGCCGAAGGTGAAGTTGTTCATGGTCGGCTGTGAGCCAGCCGACACGCCAAGCGCCCCCAACAGCGCGTTGGTGATGCAGCTCGATGTCTCCACATTGCCCGCCACCACCGAGGCGGGTGGGTTCGGATTCAGCATGGAGCCGGGCGGAATGATGACCTCGATCGGTTTCAGGCAACCCGCGTTGAGCGGGATGTCGTCATCCACCAGCGTGCGGAACACGTAAAGCACCGCCGCCATGCAGACCGCTGTGGGCGCGTTGAAGTTGTTGGTCTGCTGCGGGGAGGTGCCGGTGAAATCGACCACCGCGCTGCGCGATTCAGCGTCGATGCGCACCGCCACCTGGATCTGCGCGCCGTTGTCCAGCGGCAGCGTGAACTGGCCGTCTTTGAGGCGGTGCGAAAGCTTGGTGATGGCACGGCGCACCGACTCTTCGGCGTTGTCCTGCACATGCCCCATGTAGGCCAGCACAACGTCCAGCCCGAACTGCTCCACCATCTTGCGCAGTTCCTGCACGCCCTTCTCATTGGCCGCAATCTGCGCCTTCAGATCAGCCAGGTTCTGCGGTGGATTGCGCGAAGGGAATTCCCCGCTTTTCAGCAAGGCCAGCATCTCCGCTTCACGCAACACACCGCGATCGACCAGCTTCACGTTGTTGATTTGCACGCCCTCTTCCTCAATGCGGGTCGAGAACGGCGGCATGGAGCCCGGCGTGGTGCCGCCGATGTCGGCATGGTGGCCGCGCGAGCCCACGTAGAACGTCGGTGGCTCGGCCGGGTTCAGGTAGACCGGCGTGATCACGGTCACGTCGGGCAGGTGTGTGCCGCCGTGGTACGGGTCGTTGAGCGCGTACACATCGCCCGGCTGCATGCGCCCGGTGTTCTCGCGGATCACGGTCTTGATACTTTCGCCCATGGAGCCCAGGTGCACCGGCATGTGCGGCGCGTTGGCGATCAGGTTGCCGGCGGTGTCGAACAGCGCGCAGCTGAAGTCCAGCCGCTCCTTGATGTTGACCGAGTAGGCGGTGTTCTGCAGCTGCAGCCCCATCTGCTCGGCGATGTTCATGAACAGGTTGTTGAAGACTTCGAGCAGCACCGGGTCGGCCTGGGTGCCAGCGGCATAGGTCACCACGCGCGCCACCCGTCGCTCCAGCAGCAGGTGATCGAGGGCGGTCAGCTGCGCTTCCCAGCCGGGCTCCACCACGGTGGTCGCGTTCTTCTCGGCAACGATGGCCGGGCCGGGGATCACGTCGCCCGGGCGCAGGTCTTCGCGAACGATCAGCGCGGCATCGAACCACTGGCCACTGCTGAACATGCGCACGGTGTCGCGGCGGGGCACTTCGCGCGCCAGGTGCAGCGCGTGCCGGGCCTCGGCCGGTGCGTCGCCGGCCAACACCGCCTCAACCGACACCGCTTCCACCACCAGCCCTTTGCCCTGCATCAGAAACGCAAAGCGCTGGCGGTAGGCGGTCTCGAAGCCCCTTTGAATCTGCGCACAAGCGGCGCCAACCGCCAGGCTTTGGGCCAGGCTGCCGGGCTCGTCTTCATAGGCCAACGGCACGATCAGCGCCGAATCGCTGCCCTCGTAACGCACATGCACCCGGTGCAGCACCTGGATGGGCCCCGAGCCCACCTGCTGGCGTTGCAACTCGTCGCGCGCGTCGACGGCCAGCAGATCCAGCTGCGCCGCCACCTCGGGCAAAGCGGCGACAGACAAGGGCAGCTCCACGGCCTGTTCGCGAATCACGTTTTGGTCAGCCAGCCCCATGCCGTAAGCGCTCAATACACCCGCCAGCGGATGCACAAACACCTGCGTCATGCCCAGCGCGTCGGCCACACGGCAGGCGTGCTGCCCGCCGGCGCCGCCAAAGCACTGCAGGGTGTAGCGCGTCACGTCGTAGCCGCGTGCTACCGAGATTTTCTTGATCGCGTTGGCCATCTGCTGCACCGCGATGTCGATGAAGCCTTCGGCCACCGACTCGGCGTTGCGGCCGGTCTCTGCGGCCAGTTCGCCAAAACGCTGCTCGACCACCTCGCGGCTCAGGCGCTCGTTGGCCTGCGGGCCGAACACTGCCGGAAAGTGATCGGGCTGGATCTTGCCTGTCATCACATTCGCGTCGGTCACGGTGAGCGGGCCGCCCCGCCGGTAGCTGGCAGGCCCCGGGTTGGCGCCCGCGCTGTTCGGACCGACGCGGAAACGCGCGCCATCAAACGCGAGAATGGAGCCACCACCGGCCGCCACGGTGTGGATGCTCATCATGGGCGCGCGCATGCGCACGCCGGCCACCTGGGTTTCAAACTCGCGCTCGAAGCTGCCCGCGTAGTGCGATACATCGGTCGACGTGCCGCCCATGTCGAAGCCAATCACCTTGGCGTGCCCGGCCAGCGCCGCGGTACGCGCCATGCCGACGATGCCACCGGCCGGGCCGGAGAGAATAGCGTCTTTGCCAGCAAACGCGTGGGCATCGGTGAGCCCGCCGGAAGACTGCATGAAAAACAGCTTCACGCCCGGCATCTCGGCCGCCACTTGGTCCACATAGCGGCGCAGGATGGGCGAGAGGTAGGCGTCGACCACGGTGGTGTCGCCCCGGCTCACCAGCTTCATCATCGGACTCGTCTGGTGCGAGGCACTGATCTGGGTGAAGCCCACCTCGCGGGCGATGGCCGCCGCTGCCTGCTCATGGGCCGGGTAGCGGTAGGCGTGCATAAATACCACGGCGACGCTGCGCAACCCTGCGTCGAAAGCGGCCCAAAGGCGCTCGCGCAGGTGCGCCTCGTCCAGCGGCTGCACCACCTCACCGCGCGCTCCCATGCGCTCCTGCGCTTCAATCACGCGGCTGTAGAGCAGTTCGGGCAGCACGATGTGACGGTCGAAGAGGCGTGGCCGGTTCTGGTAAGCGATGCGCAGCGCGTCGCGAAAGCCCTCTGTAGTCACCAGCAGCGTGGGCTCGCCTTTGCGCTCCAGCAGCGCATTGGTCGCCACCGTGGTGCCCATCTTCACGCACTCGACCTGTTCGGGTGTGATGGGCTCACCAGGCGCAAGACCCAGCAAATGCCGAATACCGGCAACCGCCGCGTCGCGGTACTGCTCGGGGTTGTCCGACAGCAGCTTGTGGGTGATCAACGAGCCGTCGGGTTGGCGCGCCACGATGTCGGTGAAGGTACCGCCGCGGTCGATCCAGAATTGCCAGCGCTTGGCGTCAGAAGGGGACATGGCGTGGTTCATACGATAAAAAATTTTTAAGTCCTGACAAGGCGCCACGACGGCGTCCGGCGATGGAGCAGCCCTGCGCTACATCTTGCTGGGCAGCCAGAGCACCAGGTCTGGAAAGAAATAAAGCAAGAGCACAGCGCCCAGCATCAGCAGGAACATCGGCAGTGCGGCGCGAGCGAGGTAGGTGATCTGATGGCCCGTGAGGCCCTGCAAGACAAACAGGTTCAGGCCCACCGGGGGTGTGATCTGAGCCATCTCCACCACCAACACCACGAAGATGCCGAACCAGATCAGGTCGATACCGGCGGCCTGTACGGTGGGCATCAGCACGCCGATGGTGAGCACCACCATAGAAATGCCATCCAGGAAACAGCCCAGGATCAGGAAGAAGATGGTGAGGCACAGCACCAGCACCAGCGGCGAGAGGTTCAACGCACCGATGAATTCGGCGAGGTGGCGCGGAAGCCCGACGAAGCCCATGGCCAAGGTCAGAAACGCGGCGCCCGCGAGGATCAGGCCGATCATGCAGTACACACGGCAGGCTGCGGCCAGGCCGTCGGTCACCTTCTTCCAGCTCAGGCTGCCCTCAGCCGCCGCGAGCCCAAAAGAGCCCAGTACGCCGATGGCAGCCGCTTCGGTGGCGGTGGCCACACCGGAATAAATTGAACCCAATACCGCGCCGATCAACAGCACCACAGGGATCAGGTGGCGGGCCGCAAACAGTTTCTGCCGCAGGCTGAAATCAGCCTCGGCGGCGGGGATCTTGTCTTTGTTGAACAGCGACCAGATGGCGATGTAGCCCATGAACAGCGTCGCCAGCAGAAGGCCAGGCAAGACGCCTGCGACAAACAGCTTGGCGATCGACACATCGGCTGCGACACCGTAGACGATCATGATGATCGAGGGCGGAATCAGCAGACCCAGCGTGGCCGCGCCAGCCAATGTGCCCACCGCGATCGATTCGGGGTAGCCGCGTTGGCGCAGCTCAGGCAGCGAGATGCGCCCGATGGTGGCGCAGGTCGCAGCCGACGAGCCCGAGACCGCAGCGAAGATGGTGCTGCCAATCACATTCACATGCAGCAGACGCCCAGGCATGCGGTTGAACCAAGGCGCCAGGCCCAAAAACATGTCCTGCGACAGGCGGGTGCGAAACAAAATTTCCCCCATCCAGAGGAACAGCGGCAGCGCGGTCAGCGTCCAGCTAGAGCTAGCGCCCCAGATGGTCAGCGCCATCGCATCGCCCACTGGGCGTGAGCTCACGAACTGCATCGCCACCATGCCCACCGCGAGCAAGGAGAGGCCAATCCACACACCCGAGCCAAGAATCACGAACAGCAAGATCACCAGGCCGAAAGCCAGCAGCACGTCCATGGAACACTTTCAATTGGTTGACAGGAAAACGCCGCCCGCCAAGTGGCGTCAGCGCGCAGCGATCACTCCGTGGGCGTGGCTTCGCCAGATGGCTCATTGAAGAAAGGCCGCCCTTGAACCCGGTTGACCAGGGCATGCAGGAAAGCCAGCGCAAACCCCACCGTGCCCAGCGCCATGCTGAGCTGGGGAATCCACATCGGCGTGGCGTCACCGGTGGGCGCGACGTCGTGGTAGAGATGCGAGAACCAGACCAAGCGGCAGGAAAACCAGGCCAGATATGTGGCCATGACCAGCCCGAAGCCCAGACCCCAGTACTCCAGCCAGGCCCGGGTGCGTGGCCCGACGTTTTGCAGCACAACCGTCACGCGGATATGGTCGCCCTGCTGAAGCGCCGAGGGCAGCGCCAGAAAGAAGGCAGCAGCAATGGAGTAGCCAGCGTAGCCGTCCAATCCGCTGATGCTCAAGCCGTCCACCAGGCGGGTGGCGATGTTCAGCGTGATGGCCAGCAAGGCGCCAAACATGGACAGACAGGCCAGCACCAGCAGACTGCGGTAGGTGAGTCGGGCAAAGGTATCCATGCTGGGTCTCGCAGGCAACGGTATTGCAAAGGGAGAGTCGCAGGCCCCGGCCTGGGCATGCGACCGGTACGCGGCGTGGTTTTTCCGCGCCCTCAGGGCTTACTTCTTGCGGTAAGCGTCAATGATGGCTTTGCCATCGGCCCCAGCCGAGGCCAGCCAATCGTTGGTCATGGTCTCGCCGATCGCGGCCAGCGCTTTCTTCACGCTGTCGGAGGGCTCGGCGATCGTCATGCCGTTGGCCTTGAGGATGGCGATGGAGTCGACATCCACCTTTTCGCTGGCTGCCGTGCCGCGCTGCTCAGCGGCTGCGGCCGCTTTCAGCACAGCATCTTGCGTGGGCTTGTCCAGCGCATCAAATGCCTTTTGGCTGACCGCTGTCACGTTGCGCGGCAACCAGGCGTTGACCGGATAGAAAAACTTGGCCTGTTCAAACAGCTTGCTGTCGGCACCGCTGGCACTCGACGTCAGGAAGTTGTTAGCAGCGCCGGTGGCCAGCGCCTGGCTCAGTTCGGGCAGCTGAATGGTCACCGGTGCAGCGCCCAACATTTGGGCAATTTTGGTGGTGGCGGGGTTGTAGGCGCGCATCTTGGTGCCTTTGAAGTCGTCCGCGCTGGTGATCGGCTTGACCGAATACAGCGACTGGCCAGGCCAAGGCACTGAAAACAGCATCTTGATACCTTGTGCGGCCAGCACCTTGGTCTGCACTGGCTTGGACACCTCGTGCAGCCGCTTGGCATCGGCGTAGCTGGTGGCGAGGAAGGGGATCGAGTCCACCCCGAACAGCGGGTTCTCGTTGGACATGCCGGAGATGATGAACTCACCCGCGGGGGCCAGGCCGCTCTGGATCGCGCGCTTGATCTCGGGCTGTTTGAACAAGGCGCCGCCAGGGTGGACCGTGATCTTGAGCTTGCCACCGGTGGCCTGCTCAACGTCTTTGGCGAACTGCACCACGTTCATGGTCTGGAAGGTGTTGGCACCGTAGCCCGTGGGCAAATCCCACGTGGTTTGCGCCTGGGCAAGGCCCACAACGGCAAGAGAGGAGAGGCAGAAGACGAACTTTTTCACGGGAGGCTCCTTGGTTAAAAACTGGCCAGCTGGCTGTTGAAGAGATCGGTGATGAGCATCGCGCCAGGCGCGTGGGTGATGCACAGGGGCGGACGTGCTTGGCGGATCGCCGCCTGGGGCGTGACGCCGCAAGCCCAAAACACGGGCACTTCGTTTGGCAACACCTCGACGGCGTCGCCATAGTCGGGTTTTGAGAGATCGTTGATACCAATGAGGCCGGGGTCACCCAGATGCACCGGGGCGCCATGCACCTGCGGAAAACGCGAAGTCACCTGCACCGCGCGAATGGCGTCGGCCGCCTTCAGCGGCCGCATCGACACCACCATCGGTCCATGAAACGGCCCCGCCGCCAGCGTGGGCAGGTTCGAGCGGTACATGGCCACATTTTTGCCCTGCTCCACATGACGTAGCCGCAGGCCAGCTTCCATCAAGGCCTGCTCGAACGAGAAGGAGCAACCGATCACAAACGTCACCAAGTCTTCGCGCCACAGCGCCTCAATGTTGGGACGCTCTTCGACCAGCTCACCGTCGCGCCAGACGCGGTACGTCGGCACGTCGGTGCAAACGTTGATGTCTTGCCCCAACGTCGGCAGCATCGGATCACCCGGCTCGGACACCGCGAGCAGCGGACAGGGCTTGGGATTGCGCTGGCAAAAGCGCAGAAAGTCGTTGGCCTCGCGCTCGGGAAGGATAACCACGTTGCCCTGCACACGGTCTTGCGCAACACCGCTGGTATGAGAGGTCCAGCGGCTTTGGCGAATCGCCTGGCGCAACGCTGGCAGGTCGTTGGTCAATGCCGATTCGTTCTTGTGGGCGGTCGCCAGGGTGGTCATCGTTCGTTCTGCTCCGGGGTATTGGGTAGCGCTGTGGCGGCTGCAAGGTTTGCATTGTGTTCAGCGCAGACCGTCCGATCAAATGGAAAATATTTCGCTCACCTCATCACTTTTTTCGATGATCGAAAAGGGTGCTCAATGCACCATTTCATTCTTGTTTTCGCACCAGCGCGGGGCTTGTGGAGGCAGCGGAACCGGCCTCCAACCCGTTCAGCGTTCAACGCGTTGGTTTGCGGTGAGGGAAAACACTTACGAAAGCCACCGCGGAACTGACCACCGCTTCCACCGCCCGCGAAGAGGGATCGGTGCGGTAGCTGGCATGAATCGGCAAGGACTCCAGGCTCGCATCGCACTTCAGCACCTTGAGATCGTTGTAGCCGTCGATGCGGCTCACCGCCTGCAACGGCAGCGTGGCCACGCCGAGGCCACCCTGCACCAGCTGGATCATGGCGGAGATGGAAGACACGGTATGGATGCGGCCAGGGGTTTCGTTGGACTGGCGAAACAGCTCCAACAGCATCACGTGGGGCTGTGAGCCGCGCTGGAAAGTCAGGATTTCCCGCTGGGCAATCTCAGGCAATGTGAAGCGTCGCTTTCGATCAATGCGCGCGTTGCCGATGAAGCCCATGGCCATGGGCGGCAGCGCGCGGGTTCGCACCTCCTCACCCGCAGCGGGCAGGGCAGCAAAGACCAGGTCCTGCGTGCCGCGCTTGACCTGATCGATCAGGATCGGTGAGGTTTCCACTGACAGTTCAAGCTCCAACCCGGGAAAGTCTTGACGCAAACGCTCAATCCAGGGAATCAGCCAGGCGTGCAACACCGACTCGATGGCGCCGATGCGCATGGAAACCGCCTCGGTGCCCCCTGTTCCCATCTCGCCCTTGATCTCGCGCTGAAGCTCCAACAGCCGCTGCGCATAAACGAGAAAGCGGGTGCCCGCCACCGTCATGCGGAACTGCTTGTCGCGCCGGTCCAGCAGCAACACACCCAGCTCCTCTTCCAGCGTGGCGATGCGGCTGGACATGGCGGACTGGGTGAGAAAGAGCTTCTCGGCGGCGCGCGTCACGCTTTTGAGGGTGGCCACCCAATAGAAAGCTTCGACAAAGCGCAGGTTCATGGCAAGTACAGCTTCACGGTGGTTGGAATCGCAGCGAGTGTGATGTGGCCCTGCGACGCACTCAATAGGGAATTGTCCCGCCTGTGCCCTGAGGGATGCACGATCGGTCAGGTGGTCGAGACCGAAAGACCTTCCTCTAAGATCGCGTCAAGTCCCGACCTCCGGGTACATCTCAATGCCAAGGAATTTTGTGTTCAAGAATGTGACGCTGTACCGCATCGCGCCCGGCTGGGCGCCAACGCTAGAGACCATGGAGGCTGCGCTTGACGCGGCCCGTTTCGCGCCCTGCGGCGCCTCTCAGGACAAATCGGCCGGCTGGGTCGAGCCGCGCGGTGAAGCGCATGGGCCGCTGGTGGAGGCGGTGGCACATCAGCGCATTCTGAAGTTCGTGATCGAGTCCAAGAGCGTGCCGGGCTCGGTGGTGCGCGAAAAGGCGCAGGAGGAAGCCGACCACATCGAAGCCACCACGGGCCGCAAACCGGGGAAGAAAGAGACCAAGGCGCTGCGCGAAGACGCGCTGCTCAGCCTGCTCCCGCAAGCGTTCCCGCGCCGCAGCAGCATGTGGGTGTGGATCGATCCAGCCAACGGCTGGCTGGTGACCGATGCCAGCAGCCAGGGCAAGGTGGACGAACTGGTGACCGCGCTGGTGCAGGCGTTTGACGGCCTGGCCATCACCCTGCTGCAAACGGCGGTCACGCCCCAGACCGCCATGACGCAGTGGCTCGCCGCGACCTCGCCCGACGACTGGCCAGAGGGTTTTCATGTCGAACGCGAGTGCGAGCTGAAATCGGCCGACGAAGAAAAATCGGTCGTCAGGTTCACCCGCCACAACCTGGCCACCGACGAGGTGCGCCAGCACATCGCCGAGGGCAAGCTGCCAACCCGCCTAGCGCTGAGCTGGGAGGGGCGAATCGGCTTTGTGCTGACCGAGGCGATGCAGCTCAAGAAAGTCAGTTTTCTCGAAGGCGTGTTCGACGACCGGGCGAATGACGGCGAAAGCGGCTTCGGCACCGATGTGGCCCTGTCCACCGGCGAATTGCAAAAGCTCCTTCCAGCGCTGATTGAGGCGCTGGGCGGGGAGCTGGCGCTGTGGTCTTCCGCCGCTGCGTCGCCAGACGCGTCCGGCTCGCCGCTGGCTGCGCCTCGGCGCGAAGCCGTGACCGCGGTGGGCGACGACGGCGACCCGCCGTTCTGAGCCCCACCAGCCAACGCAAACCACCAAGCGCTCCAACCCCATGTTGACCGCGGCTGCCATCTCGCTGGGCGCCTCGCTCGGCGCCCTGGCGCGCTGGCAGCTCGGGTTGTGGCTGAGTCCGCTGCCCAGCCACGCCAGCCTGCCCTGGGGCACGCTGGCCGCCAACTGGATCGGCGCCTATGCGATCGGCGTCGCGGTGGTTTTTTTCCAGAGCCAGACCCAGATCGATCCGGTGTGGCGGCTGGCGATCGTGACCGGGTTTCTGGGCGCCCTCACCACCTTTTCCACCTTCTCGTTGGAGGTGGTGAGCATGCTGCAACACGGGCGCTGGCTGCTGGCTGCGATCACCGCAGGGATGCATGTCTTTGGCTCGCTGCTGCTCACCTGGGCCGGCATGCGCAGTGCGGCGGCCTGGTTCGCCAGCGCCTGACGAGCAACCGGCACTGTCATCAGCCCGCGACAAACCTCCGATATAACGGCTTGACCTGCCGCAAGGGTTATGGCGCAGGCTGCAGAAAGCGGCGAGGGCATGTTTGACAATACACAGCTCGGGTTTGCATGGGGTGATGACAATGCCGGTTGGGCACGCCCAACCGGCAAATCCACGAAAGACCGCTCCATCGCCTGCCCAGCGTGCTTGCGCGATGCGGTTAAGCTTGAAACGAAGACGGGACACACGACGAACATGAGACAACTGGACGACTTTCGCATGCGCATGGGCCGACACGAGCTCGTGCCCATCATGATTGGTGGTATGGGCGTGGACATTTCCTCGTCCGATCTGGCCCTGGAGGCAGCGCGTCTGGGCGGTGTGGGCCACATCAGCGATGCGATGGTCAAAACAGTGACCGACCGCCGCTACAAGACCAAGTACGTCAAGGCCAAGCAGAAGCAGTACCAGTACAACGTCGACTCGGCGGACAAGTCGGACGTGAAATTTGACCTGGGGCACCTGGCCGAGGCCACGCGGATGCACGTGGAGAAAACCATGTCGCGCAAGACCGGCAGTGGCCTGGTTTTCATCAACTGCATGGAAAAGCTGACCATGAACGCGCCCAAGGAAACGCTGCGGGTGCGCATGGCCTCGGCGCTGGACGCTGGCATCGACGGCATCACCCTGGCCGCCGGTCTGCACCTGGGCTCGCTGCCGCTGATCGAAGACCACCCGCGTTTTCGCGATGCCAAGCTGGGGATCATCGTGTCTTCGTTGCGCGCGCTGCAACTGTTTCTGAAGAAGAACAGCCGGCTCAACCGCCTGCCCGACTACATCGTGGTGGAAGGTCCGCTGGCCGGTGGCCACCTGGGCTTCGGCATGGATTGGGCGCAATACGACCTGGCAACAATAGTGGCTGAAATCCTGGTCTGGATGAAAACCGAGGAGCTCGACATTCCCATTCTCCCGGCGGGCGGCATCTTCACCGGCAGCGACGCGGTGCGTTTTCTGGAGATGGGTGCCTCAGGCGTTCAGGTGGCCACCCGCTTCACGGTCAGCAAGGAATGTGGCCTGCCCGATGACATCAAACAGGAGTACTTCAGGGCCAACGAGGAAGACCTTGAGGTCAATGAAATCTCGCCCACTGGCTACCCGATGCGCATGATCAAGGCGAGCCCCGGTATCGGTGACGGGATTCGACCGAACTGCGAAGCCTATGGCTACCTGCTAGACGCCAACGGCAAATGCTCCTACATCACAGCCTACAACCGCGAACTTGCCTTGCACCCGGGCGAAAAGCGCATTTCGGTGAAAGACAAAACCTGTCTGTGCACCCACATGCGCAACTTCGACATCTGGACCTGTGGCCAGAATGCCGGTCGTCTGAAGGACACCTCCATCCTCGGGCCCGACGGTCACTACCAGTTGCTCACCGCCGAGCATGTGTTCAACGACTACCTGTTGAGCACCAACGACCAGGTTCGCCTGCCCGAGCCAGAGGCGGTCACGGCCTGACGGGTCTGAGCCGCCAGCGTCCTGCCGTCTCAATTTGAGAAAAACCAGCTGATTGGATAGCGGGCCTAGGGTTACACCCAAGGCCACGCGTCGAACGCCATGTTTCACTGTTGGATGCAATTCACCAACAGGAGACAACGATGCAGGTTCAACTCCAGGTCAACGGCAAGGCCGTGACCGTCGATGCAGCGCCCCACACGCTGCTGGCTCAAGCGCTTCGCGACAACCTCAAGCTCACCGGCACACACATCGGCTGTGACACCGCGCAATGCGGAGCCTGCACGGTGCTGATGGACGGCAAGGCCGTCAAATCTTGCAACATGCTGCTGGCCCAAGCAGCAGGCACCAACATTGAAACCATTGAGGGGCTGGCCACCGACGACGGCACCATGCACCCGATGCAAGCCGCCTTCAAAGAGTGCCACGGCCTGCAATGCGGCTTCTGCACCACCGGCATGGTGATGAGCGCACTGGACCTCTGCAAACGTCAGCCCAACGCGGGCGAACAAGACGTGCGCGAGGCGCTTGAAGGCAACCTGTGCCGCTGCACGGGGTACCAGAACATCGTCAAATCCGTGCTGCAGGGTGCAGCGGCCATGAAAGCTTAAGGAGACAGACATGGGTGCATCCGACTTCGCCAACCTGCCCCACATTGGGGAATCGCTCCGCCGCAAAGAAGACTACCGCTTTCTGACCGGCGGCGGCCAATACACCGACGACATCGTGCTGGCCAACATGGCCTTCGCCTACTTTGTTCGCTCGCCCCACGCCCACGCCAAGATCCGCAGCATCGACAAGACCGCTGCGCTGGCCGCCCCCGGCGTGATCGGTATTCTGGACGGCGAGGATGTGGCCGCCGACAAGATCAACGGCCTGCCTTGCGGCTGGCTGATCACCGGCAGCAACGGCGAGCCGATGAAGGAGCCGCCGCACCCTATCCTCGCCTTCGAAAAGGTGCGCTATGTGGGCGACCACGTGGCCATGGTGGTGGCCGAAACCTACGAGCAGGCGCGCAATGCTGCCGAGATGGTCGAGGTGGATTACGAGCCTTTGCCAGCGATCGTTGACGTGCGCGACGCGAAGGCCGAGGGCGCGCCTGTGGTGCACGACATCGCACCCGACAACAACTGCTACAAGTGGGCCATTGGCGACAAGGCCGAGGTAGACAAGGCCTTCATCGGGGCCGCCCACGTGACCAAGCTCGATCTGGTCAACAACCGCCTGGCGCCCAACCCGATGGAGCCGCGCGCCGCCATCGGCCACTACAACCGCGCCGGTGACGACTACACGCTGTATGTGTCCAACCAGAACCCGCACGTCGAGCGTCTGCTGCTGACCGCGTTTGTGATGGGTCTGCCAGAGCACAAGGTGCGCGTGATCGCGCCCGATGTGGGCGGCGGTTTCGGCGCCAAGATTTACCTCTACGCCGAAGACGTGTGCCTGACCTGGGCCTCCAAAAAGCTCAACCGCGCCATCAAGTGGAACTGCGACCGCTCGGAGGCGTTCCTGTGCGACGCCCATGGCCGCGACCACGTGAGCCACGCCGAGCTGGCGATGGACAAGGACGGCAAGTTCCTCGCTTTCCGCGTCCACACCGATGCCAACCTGGGCGCCTACCTGTCCACCTTCTCCACCGCCGTGCCGACCATCCTGTACGCCACGCTGCTGGCTGGCCAGTACAAGACGCCGCAGGTCTATGTGGAGGTGGATTCGTGGTTCACCAACACCGCGCCGGTCGACGCCTATCGCGGTGCGGGCCGCCCCGAAGCCACCTACTTGTTGGAGCGCATCGTGAGCCGCGCAGCGTGGGAGCTGGGCTTGACACAGGACGAGATTCGCCGGCGCAACTTCATCACCGAGTTTCCCTACCAGACCCCGGTGGCCTTGCAGTACGACACGGGTGATTTCAACGCCTGCCTGGACCAAGCCAACGAACTCGCCGATGTGGCCGGCCTGGACAAGCGCAAGGCCGATTCCAAAGCCAAAGGACTGCTGCGCGGCGTCGGCTATTCCAGCTACATCGAAGCTTGCGGGCTGGCCCCCAGCAACGTGGCGGGCGCCCTGGGTGCGCGCGCTGGTCTGTTCGAATGCGGCGAAGTGCGGGTACACCCCACCGGCAGCGTGACCGTGTTCACCGGTTCCCACAGCCACGGCCAGGGGCACGAGACCACGTTTGCCCAGGTGGTCGCTGCTCGCCTGGGCCTCACACCCGACCAGGTCGATATCGTGCACGGCGACACTGGCCGCGTGCCGTTCGGCATGGGCACCTACGGCTCGCGCTCCATCTCGGTGGGCGGCGCGGCCATCATGCGGGCGCTCGACAAGATCGAAGCCAAGGCGAAGAAGATCGCGGCGCATTTGATGGAGGCCAGCGACGCCGACATCGACTTTGCCGGCGGCGAATTCAAGGTCAAGGGCACCGACAAGATGGTTACTTTCGGCCAGGTCGCCCTGACCGCCTACGTGCCCCACAACTACCCGCTGGACAAGCTGGAGCCGGGCTTGAACGAAACCGCGTTCTACGACCCGACCAACTTCACCTTCCCCGCCGGCACCTACATCTGCGAGGTGGAAATCGACCCGGCAACCGGCGTGGTGCGCGTCGACCGATTCACCGCCGTGGACGACTTTGGCGTCATCATCAACCCGATGATCGTCGAAGGCCAGGTACACGGCGGATTGGTGCAGGGCATCGGCCAGGCACTGATGGAGCATTGCGTGTACGACCGCGAAACCGGGCAACTGGTGACCGGCTCATTCATGGACTACACGATGCCGCGCGCCGACGACTTTCCCAACTTCACCATCGGCCATGTGTGCACGCCCTGCACCACCAACCCGCTGGGCACCAAAGGTTGCGGCGAAGCCGGCGCCATCGGCTCGCCGCCCGCGGTGATCAACGCGGTGCTCGACGCGCTCAGCGTCCTGGGCGTGAAAGACCTGGACATGCCGGCCAGCCCGAACCGCGTCTGGACCGCCATCCAAAACGCCAAAGCCTGAGGAGAACAACCATGTATGCATTCGCCTACGAACGCCCCGCCTCTCTGACCGATGTGCTGGCCAAGATCTCCAGCGGTGGCCAAGCGCTGGCCGGTGGTCAGACCCTGATCGCCGCGCTCAAACAGCGCCTGGCCCAGCCTGAGAGCCTGATCGACCTGGCCGGTGTGGCCGAACTCAGCGGTGTCAAGAAGGACGGCAACACGCTGGTCATCGGCGCCATGACCAAACACGAAACGGTGGCCGACAGCGCCGAGGTCCAGCGGCTGATCCCGTCGCTGGCCGCCCTGGCCGGCAACATCGGTGACCGCCAGGTGCGTGCCATGGGCACGATGGGCGGCTCGGTGGCCAACAACGACCCGGCCGCCTGCTACCCCAGCGCGGTGCTGGCGCTGGGTGCCACGGTGCAAACGAACAAGCGCACTATTGCAGCCGACGACTTCTTCCAGGGCATGTACACCACCGCGCTGGAACCCGGCGAGTTGATCACTGCGATCCATTTCCCCATTCCCCAAAAAGCGGCCTACGCCAAGTTCCGCCAGCCCGCTTCGCGCTTTGCGCTGGTGGGTGTGTTCGTGGCGCAGACCGCCCAGGGCGTGCGGGTGGCGATCACCGGCGCGGGCAACGGCGTGTTCCGCCACGCCGGGCTGGAAGCGGCGCTGTCCAAGAGCTTCACACCCGAAGCGGTGCAAGGCGTGGCCATCGACGCGAGCGAGCTCAACGGCGACCTGCACGCGAGCGCCGCCTTTCGCGCCCAGCTGATCAAGGTGCAAACCCAGAAAGCGGTGCAAACGGCGAATGGCTGAGCCCCACAACAGCCTCGACTCGATTGACGGCCTCACCCTCGCCCTGCAAGGCGTGGGCTACCACGCACCGCGCCAGCTCGCCACCTCGGTCTTTCTCGCCATGCGGCTGCAGCGCCCGTTGCTGCTCGAAGGAGAGCCGGGCGTGGGCAAAACCGAGCTGGCCAAGGCGCTGGCAAAAATCCTGGGCCGCCCGCTGCTGCGCTTGCAGTGTTACGACGGCATGGAGCAGCGCGAGGCCTTGTACGAATGGAACCACACCGCGCAGTTGCTGCACATGCGCGCGGTGCAAGACACCAACACCCCCGAAGAGATCGAGCGCGAGGTGTACCAGGCGCGCTACCTGATCCGCCGTCCGCTGCTGCAGGCGCTGCAGGCGCCAGCGCCCGGCGCGGTGCTGCTGATCGACGAGGTGGACCGGGCCGACGAGCCCTTTGAGGCTTTCCTGCTGGAGTACTTGGGCGAATACCAGGTGAGCATTCCCGAACTGGGCACGATCAAGGCGCAGGCCGCGCCGATCACCATCCTCACCAGCAACCGCACCCGCGACCTGAACGATGCGGTGAAACGCCGCTGCCTGTACCAATGGATGGATTACCCCGAGCGCGAGCGCGAGCTCGCCATCGTGCAAAGCCAGGTGCCCGAAGCCGGGCCAGCGCTCACCGAGCAGATCACGCAGTTTGTGTCGCGACTGCGCTCCATGCCTTTTTCCAGTGCTTTCCAGCGCAGCCCGGGCATCGCCGAAAGCGTGGAATGGGCCAAGGCCCTGGTGGCACTGGACACGCTCATGCTCGACCCTGAAGTGATTCAGGACACAGCGGGCATCCTGTTCAAGCAGCGCGAAGACGTGGCCGCCCTGCTCCCGCTGATCGACACCTTGCTGCAGCCCGAGCCCGCTTGAGAGGGGTTGGTCATGCAACTCGGGGACGCCCGCAGCGGCAAGCTGCCCGACAACATCACCGGCTTCGGGCGCGCCCTGCGCCGCGCCGGTGTGCCGGTGGACAGCAGCCGAATCGCGCTGGCCATGGATGCAGTTCGACTGGTTGGCGTCGAGCGCAAAGACGATCTGCACGCAGCGCTCAAGGCGGTGCTGGTGAGCCGGCAGCAAGACATCGAGGTGTTCGACCAGCTGTTCGACGCCCTCTTTCGCAACCCCGAGCTCGCGCAGCAGCTGCTCGCGCAGATGCTGCCCAAGGTGCGCCAGGGCCAGCTCCCCAGCCGCAAAGCCCGCGTGCAGGAAGCGCTTGCCGCCGCCAAGACGCCATCGGACGGCCCGCGCAAGGAAAGCGAAGTCCAGCTTGACGCTGCCATGACGGCCAGCGACCAGCAGCGCTTGCGCCACGCCGATTTCGCCACCCTCAACGCCAGCGAGTTCCGGCTGATCGAGCGCCTGGTGCGCGATGTCCCGCTGCCCCTGCCGCCGGTGGCCGGCCGGCGCACCCGCGCTGGCCTGCGCGGGCAGCGCCCACATTGGGCTGCGGCCTTGCAGCAGGCACGCCGCTTCGAGGGTGAGCTGCTGTGGTTGCCCAAGCGCGAGCGTCGGCCCCAGGCGCTGCCGCTGCTGGTATTGGTCGATATTTCGGGTTCGATGGAGCGCTACGCCCGCCTGCTGCTCGCCTTTTTGCACAACGCCACCCGCCAATCCCCGCGCGCGGTGTTCGCCTTCGGCACCGACCTGACCGATCTGCGCCCCGCCTTCCGCCACCGCGACACGGACCACATGCTGGAGGCGGCCAACGCGCAGATCGCCGATTTCGCGGGTGGCACGCGCCTGGGCGCTTCGCTGGCCAGTTTGCGCCACCGCCACGCCCGTTGCCTGGTCGGGCGACGTACCGTGGTGCTGCTCATCAGCGATGGCCTGGACACCGGCGAGCCGTCGGCGCTGGACCACGAACTGCAATGGCTCAAGCGCCACTGCCGCCAGCTGCTCTGGCTCAACCCCTTGTTGCGTTATGGCGGGTACGCGCCGCTGGCCAGCGGCGCCCAGCGCCTGCACCAGCACGCCGATGGCATGCTTGCGGTGCACAACCTCTCGCGCCTGGAAGACCTGGCACAGGCGATGGCGCGGTTGATGAAGCGCTGACACTTTTACTTTCGACGGAGATCTTCCATGGACATGCAAGGACAACGCACCCTCACCGCCAGCCAGCAGCAGGCCTGGGATGCGCTCAACAACACCGAGGTGCTCAAAGCCTGCATACCGGGCTGCAAAAAATTCGAGCCTGCTGGCGACAACGCCTACGCGGTGACCACCGCCCTCAAGATCGGCCCCGTGGCAGCGCGCTTCACCGGCAAGGTGCAGCTCACCGACATCGTGGCACCCACCAGCTACAAGCTCAACTTCGACGCCCAGGGCGGCGTGGCCGGCTTCGGCAAAGGCCAGTCTTCCGTGGAGCTCAAAGCCCTGGGCAGCGGCTGCGAGTTGCACTACACCGTGCACTCCAGCGTCGGCGGCAAGATCGCGCAGATGGGGCAGCGCCTGATCGATGGCGTGGCCAAAAACCTGGCCGAAGACTTCTTCAAGCGATTCGAAGCTGAGCTGCAGCGCCTGCATCCGGCCCCCGAGGCCGCAGGTACCGTGGCTGCCCCGGCACCTGCCCCCAGCGCGGGCCTGCCGGCCTGGGTCTGGGTGGCCGCAGCAGCTGCCGTTGCGGTGGCGGTCTGGTTCGCCACGCGCTGACCCCATTGTTTGGCCATGCTGCTGCCGGCGGGCCTTGGAGTAAATAGCCATGGAAAATCTCGATCTCACCGTGCTGCGCAGTCTGCTGCAATGGCGCAGCCAGGGACAAAAAGCGCTGCTGGCCACCGTGGTCCACACCTGGGGCTCGTCGCCACGGCCGGTGGGCTCCATCATGGCCTTGTGTGAAAGTGGAGCGGTGGTGGGCTCTGTGTCGGGTGGCTGCATCGAAGACGACCTGATCTACCGCTACAGCCGCGCCAATGCCACCGCCAGTTCTGCGCCAGCAGAGGGCATCACACACGAAATTCCCAGCGGCTCACCCGAGCGCGTGACCTACGGCGTGAGCGCCGACGAAGCGCACCGCTTCGGCCTGCCCTGCGGCGGCACGCTGGAGCTGCTGCTCGAATTCAACCCCGACGCCCAGCTGCTCGCCGAGCTGGTGAAATCGCTGGGGGCCGGTCACATGGTCGAGCGGCACACCGAGATCGCCACCGGGCGGGTCAGGCTGCTGGCCTGCGAGCGGCCCAGCGGTCTGCAAGACGATGGCCAGTGGCTGCGCAACTGCTTCGGGCCCGAGTACCGCATGCTGCTGATCGGCACCGGCCAGCTCACCGAGTACCTGGCCACCATGGCGCTGTTCAGCGGCTTTGCGGTGACCGTCTGCGACCCGCGCGAGGAGTACCGCAGCAGCTGGGGCGTGGCCAACGTGACGCTGGACAGCGGCATGCCCGACGACGTGGTGCGCGCGTTTGCGGTGGACAAGCGCAGCTGCGTGATCGCCCTCACCCACGATCCCAAGCTGGACGATCTGGCGCTGATCGAGGCACTGGAGACCGAGGCTTTTTACGTCGGGGCCATTGGCTCGCGGCGCAACAACGAGGCGCGCAAGGCGCGGCTGATCGAACATTTCGGCCAGACCGAGGCCAGCCTGGCGCGCCTGAGCGGGCCGATCGGCCTGTACATTGGCAGCAAGACGCCGCCGGAGATCGCGGTCAGCATCATGGCCGAGGTGCTTGCGATCAAAAACGGTGTGGCGCTCACGCCCGCGATGCAGGTCGGCCCCGCCAAAGAAGCGCTGCAACCGCGCGGCGACGAGACCGACGCGCCGGTCTGCTTCACCGCGGCGCGCGCGGGCTGAATGCTGGGCGCCGTGGTGCTCGCCGCCGGTGCGGGCTCGCGCATGGGCGGCGTGGCCAAGTGCCTGATCACGGTCAATGGGGAAACCCTGCTGCAGCGGCTGCTGCGCTCGGTGCACCGCCTGGCCCCGTTGCAGACGGTGCTGGTGCTCGGTCATCACAGGGAGACGATACAGACCGCGCTGCGCGAGACGCCGCCCGCCGTGCCCATAAGCCTGGTGCACAACCCTGAGCCTGGAGACAGCCCGTCGTCCTCGCTGCGCCTGGGCCTGCAAGCGCTCATGCCCGAAGTGGACACGGTCATGGTGCTGCTGGCCGATCAGCCGCTGTTGGGCGCGAACGACCTGCAGCGCGCTTTGCAGGCGTTCGAAGGACGATCGACCGCGCAGCGCATCGGGTGGCCCGAGCACGGCTCGGAGCCCGGTCACCCGCTGCTGCTGCAGGCCGATCTGGCGCGCGAATGGCTGGCGCAAGACCGGGTGGGTCTGCGGCCCTGGGCGCTTCAAAGACCGCAGCAGGTGGGGGTATGGGAGCCCGACAACACCCACCACACCCGAGACCTGGACACCCCCGAGGCGCTGGCGCGCCTGTCACACGACACAGGCGAACGTTGGGCACTTCCCCAGGCAGGTGAAAAAACGCCTCAGACCTGATTCAATCGGCCTCTAAGCTGCCCGCATTCCGGGCACGCGCTGCGTCAAGGTCTCCATGAACTCCACGCCCCTCACACCGCCTGGCGAGGCCCGCCTGGCCCACATCGCACAGGCTCGGCAGCGGGTGCTGCAAGCGCGGCAGCCCGCGCCCAGCGGCTGGCTCGACCCGATGATCGAGCGCTCCTGGCGCCGCTGCCTCGATCTGGGCCACGAACCGCAGCACGCAGTGGCTTTCCAGCCGCTCTCGTCCAGCGCGCTCAGCCATGCGCTCGACGCCAGCCACCCCCTGCTGCAAGCGGCCGCGCCTGTGATCCACACACTGGCGCGCGCCATGCTGCACACGCGCTATTTCGCCATCCTCGCCGACGCCCAAGGCACCGCATTGCAAGTGCACGGCCCGGTCGATCGCAGCGATCCTCTTGCCGCGGCGATCGCGCGGGTCGGCATCGATCTGTCGGAAGCGGCGGTCGGTACCACAGCCATCGGCACCACCCTGGCCGAGCAGGAAGCGGTCTGGCTGCACCGAGGCGAGCATTTCTTTCAACACACCAGCGTGTTCAGTTGCGCCGGCGCTCCCATCGTCGGGCCGACCGGTGACTGCGTCGGCATGCTCGATCTGACCGGGATCAACGTGGCGGAACAACCAGCGCTCAAGCACCTGGTGTTGCAGTCGGCGCGCAGCATCGAGAACGCGCTCACCCTCGCCCAGCCCCACCACCTGTTGCTGCGCCTGAACTGGCCAGGCCGCGTGCTTGGCGACGACAGCGACGGTCTGGTCTGTCTGGACGCTGACGGTTTCATCACCGGCATGAACCGCCCCGCTGCGCAGATGACCAGCACCCGGCTGCACGGCGGCCTCACGCATGCCGACAGCGTGTTTGCCATGCCCCACGCCGAATTGTTCGACGCGGCGCGGCCGCAGCGTGGCGCTCTTGAAGTCCCGCTGTGGTCGGGCCTGCGGCTGCAGATGCTGGCGCAGCGGCACCGCGAAACACCCCAAGGCGAACACGATACCCACCGCTCCAGCCCGACCAGCCACGCCGTGCCCTTGAAAGAACACGAAATCGGGATGATCCGCAAGGCGGTGGAAGACGCTCGCGGGAATGTGGGCGAGGCGGCGCGCGCGCTGGGCATCAGCCGCGCCACCGTCTACCGCCGCCTGCAAGCCAAGAAGCACTGAAGAGCGTGTTGGCTGCGCTCCTCAGACAGGCTCGAAGCCGTGCCGGGCGAACGCGACCTGCGCCTGCGGAGCCAACAGATGCTGCGCAAATGCACGCGCCGACGCTGGCGCAGCTTCGCGCATGCCCAGTCCGTACGCTACCTCAACCTGCAGCGCCGGCGGCAGCGCCACGATCCGCAGGCTGAGCAGCTCGCGCTGGGCGATGACCGCATTGGTTCGGTAGGTGATGAACACGTCGGCCTGGCCGCTGGCCATGACCCAGGCGTAGGTGCCACACCCCGGCGGCGGGGCGGGAAGGCTGGCATCACCCGTCAGCTTCTGTGCTTTGCACCGCAGCTGGCTACCGGCGCCTGGACACAGCGCATCGGCCCGTCGAAACATGGCCCAGGCGTAATCGCCCGACGGATCGGCGCCCGGGGTCGAGGTGCCGATGCGAACGGCTGGATCGAGCAAGGTGTCAAGCAACTGCTCGGGACTGGTGTGCACCCGCTCGGTGGTGAGCGCACACAGGTGGTTGCGAACGAACACCGCAGGCGCCGACCAGCCACCCCGCTCTGCCAAGCGCTGCGGGTGACCCATGTCGGCCGAGGCGAACACCGAAGCTGGCTCACCGCGCTCGATCCGCTCGCGCAGCAGGCCTGACGCGCCGAGCGTGAGAGACACCCCCTGCCCAGTCTGCGCCTCGTACCCGGCGGCGATCTCACCCAGCACCTCGCGCAGGCTGCCGGCGGCGTACACCGCCAGCGGCGGCTCGGCACGCCTCACTTGGTGGCGTTGGGAAAAAACAGCTGTTCGCCGCCGATCTTGTAGCTGGCGATCACCGCCTGACCCGCCGCGCCCGTGACCCAGTCGATGAACTGCTGGCCTTCGGCGGTCTTGACCTGCGGGTGCTTGGCGGCGCTCACCAGCATCACGCCGTACTGGTTGAACAGCCGCTTGTCGCCCTCCACCAGCACGGCCAGGTCGCCCCGGTTCTTGAAGTTGAGCCAGGTGCCGCGGTCGGACATGACATAGCCGCCGGTGGCCGACGCCATGTTGAGCGCTGGGCCCATGCCGCAGCCACACTCCTTGTAACCGCTGCCTTTGTTGGCATCGGTGTCGGTCAATTTCCAGAAACGCAACTCGGCCGCGTGGGTGCCGCTCTTGTCGCCACGCGAGATGAAAGGCGCGTTGGCCGTGGCCACCTTCTTGAGCGCCGCCACGATGTCGTTGCCCTTGGTCTGGGCCGGGTCTGCCTTGGGGCCGATCAACACAAAATCGTTGTACATCACGTCTTGGCGCTTGGCGGCGAAGCCATCGGCCACAAACTTTTCCTCGGCCACCTTGTCGTGCACGAACAGCACGTCGGCATCGCCCCGGCGCGCGGTGTCGATCGCCTGCCCGGTGCCCAGCGCGACCACCTTCACATCGATGCCGCTGGCCTTTTTGAATTCCGGCAACAGGTGCGAAAACAGGCCCGACTGCTCGGTGGAGGTGGTGGACGCCACCACGATGCTCTGCGCCATGGCGGCGCCACTGGCCAGCGCGCCGGCGGCGCCCAGCAGCGCCACGGTGATCCCGCGCGACAGGCTTGTGTGGATGCGATTGGCGGTGAATTTCACAGACTTTCTCCTTGAAGAAACAGATGAGCGCTCGGGCAGACGGCCTGAAGCCGCTCGGGGTTGAAAAACGCGTGAACCGGCAGGTCGGCCAGCAGCCGGCCCCGCTCCAGATAAATCACGCGGCTGGCCAGCCGCTTGACCTGGCCCAGGTTGTGGCTGGCGAAGACCAGCGTCGTCGGGCCTTGGGGCGCCAAGCGCCCCAAGGCCTGATCGGACTCAGCCAACGCACGCCCCGGTGAGGCCTCCAAGCCTCTGCCATCGCTGCAAAACTCGGCAATCAAGGCCTCCACCTCGTGCTTGGCATGCGGATCCAGGCTGGCAGTGGGCTCATCAAGCAGCCACACCGATGGCCGCAAGGCCCAGGCACGCGCCAGCGCCAGCCGCTGCACCTGCCCGCCAGAAAGCGCCCTGGCGTTGCGCTGCGCCAGATCGGCCATGCCCACCCGCTGCAGCGCCTCTGTTGCCAGCGCCGCCGCGCGCTGCCACGGCACACCCTGCAGCCACAAACCCAGCGCGATGTTGTTCAGCACGCTCAGGCGCATCAGATACGGCCGCTGAAACAGCATGGCCACGCGCAGATCGCGCGAGCGCTCCAGCCTGCCGGCCGACAGGGGCAGCAGCCCGTGCAAGGCGCGCAGCAAGGTGCTTTTGCCGCTGCCGTTGGAGCCCACCAGCGCCACCCGCTCGCCCGCGCAAATGCTGAGATCGACACCGCGCAACGCGTGCACCTGGCCCGTGATGCCCAGCCGAACGTCAGCCTGCTGCAACGCCAGACAGATCGCGCCGTCTCGCCCCACCGATTCGGGCGCGAGCCGCAGGCCGGCCACCTCAGACAGGTCGGTCATGCGGCCACCATCACCGGCGCACCGCCCTCGGCGCGCTCACCCCAGCGACGCAGCACCGACACCAGCGCGTTGAGCACAAGGACCACCGCGAGCAGCACCAGCCCCAGGCCGAGCGCCAGCGGCAGGTCGCCCTTGCTGGTCTCCAGCGCGATGGCGGTGGTCATCACCCGGGTGAAGCCCTCGATGTTGCCGCCCACGATCATCACCGCGCCCACTTCGGAAACCGCCCGGCCAAACGCGGTCAGCAACACGGTGAGCAAGGCGTATCGCTCGTCCCAGGCCAGCAGCAGCGCGCGCAGGCCGTTGCCAGCGCCCAGCGAGCGCAACTGCTCGCCGTGGCTGTTCTCGGCGTCTTCCACCACCTGACGGGTGAGCGCGGTGACCAGTGGCAACACCAGCAGCGACTGCGCCACCACCATGGCCTGGAAGCTGAACAGCCAGCCCAAAAAACCCAGCGGCCCCGAGCGCGACAGGAGCAAATACACCACCAACCCCACCACCACCGAGGGGATGGCCAACAAGGTGTTGAGCACGGTGAGCAAGGCGCCGCGCCCCGCAAAGCGGGCGGTCGCCAGCCGCGAGCCGAGCAGCAGGCCCAGACCGCAGGCGATGGCGCAGGCGGTGGCACTCACCGCGAGCGAGCGCGACACCACCGCCCACAGGTCCGGGTCGCCTGAGGTGATGAGGCCGAAGGCCGTCGTTAGGCTGTCGGAAAATGTGTTCATGTCTTGCAAGGAGCTTAAGCCCCACCCGGCACCGCTCACCTACGTGAAGTCCCCGTATGAACTGGAATACATAGGCGAACCTGCCGAACCTCTGTCTGTGTCGGGCACACTTGCCGACCATGCGAAAGATCGAGTTGTCGTATGCGTTGACCGCCGCAGAGCCCGTGCGCAGCCGTCAGCCGTTTCTTCTGCGCAATCCGATGATGGATGTGTTGCATGCGGTTCAAGGCAGCGGATCGATCTCTGGGGCCGCCCGCGAACTCGGTCTGTCCTACCGCCATGTCTGGGGACAGCTCAAGGAGTGGGAGACCGCTCTGGGCCAAGGCCTGGTATTCTGGGAGCGCGGCCAGGCGGCGCGGCTCACGCCGTTTGGCGAGCGCCTGCTGGCAGCCGAGCGCCTGGCTCAGGCCCGGCTGGGTCCGCAGATGGAGAATCTGCGCGCCGAACTGGAGCGCGCCTTCTCGCAGGTGCTCGATGCCCCCGCAGAGCACAGCGCACTCCCGGTGATCACGCTCTACGCCAGCCACGACCACGCCCTCAGCGAGTTGCTCGAATTCACAGCCCAGGCGCCCGCCCACAAACGCGATGGCGCGCCGCTGCACCTGGACATCCATTTCTGCGGCAGTGTGGATGCGATCCGCGCGCTCAACGAAGGTCGCTGCAAGCTTTCGGCGTTTCACATGCAGCCATTCGCCGCCGCCGACAGCCTGAGCGCGAGGACCTACCGACCGCTGCTGCGCCCCGGGCTGCACAAAATCATTGGCTTCGCCCGGCGCTGGCAAGGCCTCATGGTGGCACCTGGCAACCCGCTGCAATTGCTGTCCATGGCCGATGTGGCGCGGTTGCAGGCGCGGTTTGTGAACCGCGCCAAAGGCACAGGCACGCGCCTCCTGCTGGACGAACTGCTGCTGCAAGACAGCCTGTTGCCGGCCGACATCAGTGGCTTCGAACACACCGAACGCTCTCACGGCGCGGTGGCGCTGGCAGTCGCCAACGGCACGGCCGAGGTGGGCCTGGGCACCGAATACGCCGCGCGCCACGCCGGACTGAACTTCGTGCCGATCACCGAAGAACGCTATTGCCTGGTGTGCCTGAAGTCCACATTGGACGAGCCGCCGATGCAGCGCCTGTTGCAGCGCCTCAGAAGCCCCGAATGGCAGGACCGCCTGAGCGCCCTGCCCGGCTACACGCCCGATCACTGCGGTGAGGTGGCAGCGATGAAGCGGCTGCTGCCCTGGTGGGTTTGAAAGACAGCCTGTGCCAGCCAAAGGGTGCGGCCCACAGCGGGTCGCGCTGACCGGCGCGGGTCCAAGTGGTTCGGCCTCAGGCTGGCAGGCGGCGCGCGATTTCAGCCACGAGGTGGCGTGCCAGCTCAAGTTTCGACGCGCGCGGCAGGTCGGTGCAGCCGTGCGCATCGACCAGCAGCAAGGCGTTGTCGTCCTGGCCAAAGGTGTCCGGGCCGATGTTACCCACCAGCAGCGGCACACCCTTGCGTTCGCGCTTGGCCTGGGCGTGGGTAAGCAAATCTTGGCTCTCGGCCGCAAAGCCCACGCAGTACAAGGTACCGCTGCGCGCGCGCTCGGTGGCCGCAATGCCGGCCAGGATGTCCGGGGTTTCAACGAATTCGAGCGCGGGCGGCTGGCCGCTGCCGTCTGTCTTGATCTTGTGCTCGGCAGCAGTCGCCGGGCGCCAGTCGGCCACTGCTGCCGCAGAAACGAATACCGTGGCCGTCTGCGCCAGCCCCCGCAAAGACTTCTGCATGTCCAGCGCCGACTTCACGTTGATGCGCCCAACCCCACGCGGGGTTGGCAGGCCCACCGGTCCTGCCACCAGCGTCACCTGGGCACCGGCCTCGTGTGCCGCGCGGGCGATGGCAAACCCCATCTTGCCGCTGGAGAGGTTGGTGATGCCGCGCACCGGGTCGATCGCCTCGAAGGTCGGCCCGGCGCTGATGAGCACCTGCTGGC
>JBBSDB010000009.1:0-28019 GCA_038249735.1 Burkholderiales bacterium | reverse complement strand
CTGGCCGTCGCTGCAGTCCAGCGGCCCACCCGGGCGCAGGTGCACGATCTGGCTCGGCTCGTCAGCGCCAGCATCCACCGGCATTTTGGGTACTGCAAATGCCCAGCCCCGGGTTTGCGACGCGTCGCTGGAGAGCGCCAAGCAGTCGAAGCGCACCAGATCGGCAGGCGTTTGCGGGCGACCGTGACGCTGCAGAAACCGGGGCGTGGCCACGCACAGGCGTCGGTTGTCGGCCAGGCGCACGCTGATCAGCGACGAATCGGGCAAATCCCCCACGCGCACTGCGCAGTCGTAGCCCTCGCCCGTCACGTCGACCACCCGGTCGCTCAGGTTGAGCGAAATCGTTACCTCGGGATGCAGCTCGCGAAAGCGCGGAACCAGCGGCGCCACATGGCGCCGGCCAAAACCGGCTGGTGCGGTGATGCGCAGATGTCCGCTGGCCTTCACGCCGCCGGCGCTCACGCTGGCCTCGGCGTTGGCCACCTCGGTGAGCAGACGCTGGCAGTCTTCCAGGAACGCGCTGCCTTCGTGGGTCAGCGTGATGCGCCGCGTGGTGCGCACCATGAGCTTCACCCCGAGGCGCGCCTCCAGCGCATCGAGCCGGCGCCCGAGGATGGCCGGCGCCACGCCCTCGGCCCGGGCCGCCGCGGTCAGGCTGCCGCGGCCGGCCACCGACACAAAGGTTTCGAACTGCTTGAGCTTGTCCATGGGCCGGCAGGTTACCCCAGGAAACGTCAGCACCCGATTAGAAAGACCGCATCATCTTTGCCAGCAACCAATGAATTCAGGTCCTGCTGGGCAACCCGTGGGCACACGCCCCATGAGTCTGGCGCCCGGCCCGCTAAAGTGGGAGCTCTGTTCGCCCGCACCCAGCCCATGACCACGCCGACACCCGAATCCACCCAGCCCTCGCCCGATGGGCACCGCCGCCGGCTCGCCACAGCGGCCGTCGCCGCCCCGCTTGGCCTGATCCTCCTCGGCAGCGCGGGCTGCCAGAAAGGCCCGACCATGGATCGACAGCTCAGCTTCACCACCCTGGACGAAGCGCTGGCCGAACTCACGCGCCTGTCGCAGGCGTCCACGATCCAGCCGCACACCACCTGGAACTGGGGCCAGACCCTGACCCACCTGGCGCAAAGCATCGAATACTCGATGAGCGACTTTCCCGAAGCCAAGTCGGCGCTGCTCCAGCGCACCGTGGGTGCGGCGGCGTTTGGCGTGTTTGCATGGCGCGGGCGCATGAGCCACCCGCTGGACGACCCCATCCCCGGCGCGCTGGCCCTAGTGGCAGACACCGATGCCACTGCTGCATTGGCTCGCCTGAAAACCGCGGCGCAGGCCTTTCGCGACCACGCCGGCCCGCTGCAGCCGCACTTTGCCTACGGTGCGCTGCGCAAGGCCGAGTACGAACAGGCGCACGCCATGCACCTGGCCAACCATTTTTCGGCGTTTTCCACCTGAAGTTCGCCCGCCGCCATGTTCACGGACAAAAAAGTCCGCGACAACTTTTTACCGCAGGCCGATCGAGGCCACCCAGACGAGCCCGCCAGGACGACTGTTCACGCCAAAGTTGAACTGGTGCTGGCGACCCGATACCGTCATTTGCGCACATGCAGTTAGGCACCAGAGCAGCCGCTCATTCGATGGCTGCCCGACCCCGGTTCGAGTTGGTGATGTGCGTGCGCGCGTGCCCATCACAGAATCGCTTGGGAATTGGCCGCCTGCAGAAAATCGACCTCGCGCTGACGCACCTCGGCGTCAACGGCCAGCCACCGGCCTCCCAGCCGCGCAGCCACCATGTCGGGCGCCAATCGCTTCAACTGCTGTAGTTCGCTGGCGGCGCGCGCCAAGTCACCTATGCCGACCAGGCAAAGCACAAGGCACAGACGCGTGCCCGCGAAGTTGCCCTCCCTAAGCGACTGCCGCGCGGTGTCGATGGCGTCGTCGTAGGCCTTGGCGGAGAACTGCGCCCAGATCAGGTTGTCCAGCAGATGAAACCGGGCGGGGTCGCGTGGGCTCAGGCGCAGCGCCTGCAGGCACTGGCGCAGGCCACCGGCCGGGTCGCCGCTGAAGGACTCGCACGCACCCAGTCGGGCCAACGTGAAAGCATCGTTCGGATTCAGTTCGATCGAGCGTCTGAAATCCGCTGTCGCCTCGGGCAGCTTGCCGCTGACCAGCATCAGCCAGCCGCGACCGCGGTAGGCCAAGGCGTCGTTGCTGCCGATGGCCAGCGCTTGTGCCGCCGCGTCAAGCGCATCGTCCAGCGCCGACGGTGTGGCAGTGTCGAAGTACAGGTGCCAAGAGAGTGCGTCGACGATGGCGTTGTGCGCCGCGCTGCAACGTGAGTCGAGGGCCAGCGCTTCGCGTGCCAGTGCGACAGCGGCGTCGCGTGCCCCTCGGTTGGAGCGCGACAGCCCTTCTCGGGCCTGCGCCCACGCGCGCTGCGCCAAAGCGTAAGCGCTGTCTTTTTGCGGCCGATGTCCGAGAACGCGTTCGATTTCCGAGTGTTCAATGTGAGGCGCCATCGCGACGACGATGGCGCGAGCGACTTGGTCCTGCAGCGCAAACAGTTGGTCGAGGCGGCGGTCGTAGCGCTCACCCCAGATCTGCTGGCCGCTGACAGCGTCGATGAGCGCCGCGGCGATGCGCACCCGCCCACCCGAGCGGCGCACACTGCCTTCGAGCACGTAGCGCACGCCCAGCTCGCGCGCCACCGTTCGTGGGTCGACCGAGCGGCCCTGGTAAGCCTGCACGCTTTGGCGTGAGATGACGAAGATTGAGCGCACGCGAGACAGCGCGTCGATCACTTCATCGCCGATGCCTTCGATCAACGCCCCATCCTCCAACACACCGCTGGCGTTGGCGAACGGCAGCACGGCGATCGCCGGTTTGTCGGGCAACCCAAGCACCATGCTTTCGGCCGCGACCACGCCCAATGCTGGCGACACCGGCAGCGTGAAGCGGTAGCCCTGCCCCGACACCGTGCGAAGCGCCTCCGCCCCCAGCACCTTGCGCAGCATCGGCACCTGCACGCTGAGGTTGTTTTCTTCCACGGCCGCGTCGCGCCAAACCAGCCGCAGCAGTTCGTCCTTGGACACGACACGGTCGCGGTGGCGAACCAGCGCGGCCAGCAGGTCGAACGAGCGTGACCCAAGGCTCACGGGTGAGCCGTGCTCGAGCAGGCGGCGCTGTTCGAGCAGCAGCTCGAAGCGTCCGAAGACCAGCGGATCGGCCATGTAGCCTTTCGTCAGGGAAGTCCCGCAATCTAACCGCGTCGCTCCCGATTTAGGAAAATTAAAGGACAAGGGCAGCGCCGAGCGCCGACAGTAGCAACAGCGCGCCGCCGCTGGTTGCGCCACCTTCAGCAGCCCGTGTCGCCCGAGCTCGCCAAAGGGAACGCTCCAACGGCGTCAGGAGACTTCAAATGATTGCATTCGTTCGCGTCGCTTGCGTCAAGCCCGGCAAGCAAGGAGCTGCAATGGCCTTTGCCAAGGAGATCTCGACCTTCCTGAAGGGCAGCTATCACCTGGATCTGGAAGTACTGCGCCCGGTGGGCGGCAATCCGCAGCGTATCGCGTGGTCGACGCGCTACGCCGACATGGCAGCGATGGAGGCCACCACCACCAAGATGCTCGCCGATCCGAAGTACTGGGAGTTGGTCAACGGCGCTTCGGAGTGCTTCATCGCCGGCTCGATACGCGATGCCATCTGGCAAACCGCCTGAGCCCGGGCTTCCTACTTTTGATTGGTATGGCACATGGGGCAGGTCACTGGCTCCATCGACAGCCCTCGCTGGAGAACACCATGTTGAGCACTTTCACCTCCCCGACCACCGCCATCGCGCATCTTCCTTTGGCGCTGCGCGCCTGGATCGGTCGGCTCGTGGCGCGGCCAGCGCCATCATCCGCCACGTACGCATTGAGTCGCGGCGCCATCTTCACGCTGGCCCGCCCTCAGGGTCAGTGCGTGGAATGTCTTTCCGGATGCCTCTGGATCACTCTGGACTTCGATGCCCGCGACTTCATCATCGAAGCGAGCGAGTCCTTTGTCCCCGACCGCGACCAGCGCACGCTGGTCCTTGCGCTCGAAGCATCACAGTTTCGAGTCGTACCGACCGCAGCATAGAGCTGACGTCCCGTGAGAGCAACAGCCGACAGCGGCCGCACCAAGCTAACGGCGACAGCTACGGCGCCATCAGACCCAGCTCGACCGCCTTGCCGACCGCCTCGACGCGGGTCTTGCCGGCTGCCAGCAAGATGACTTTCGATGCGTGCGACTGGCGAAGGGCAGGCCAAAACGGCCTAGCGATGGCGTCAAGTCAGCGCGCTCAGGCGCGCAATGTCCGCCTCGCCATAGCCCAGCTCACCCAGCAGCTCCGCGTTGTGTTCGCCCAGGCGAGGTGGGCTCAAGCGCACGCCGGGGCGTTGGCCGTCGAGGGTGAACGGGAACAACACGGTGGGCGCGGTCTGGCCGGCGCGTTCGCCGTCGGGCAGGGTGATGGGGGCCAGGCCGCCGGTGGCGGTGAGGTGGGGGTCGTCGAGCAGATCGTGCGGCCGGGTGATGGGCGCAAACGGCAGGCCTTCGCGCTCGAACAGCGCGGCCAGCTCCGCGGCGCTGCGGTGCGCCAGCCGCTGGCGCAGCTCGGGAATGAGCCAGTCGCGCTCGCGCACGCGGTGGTTGTTGCTGGGCAAGCGCGGGTCGGCCTTGAGGTCGTCCAGGCCGAGTGCTTTGCAAAAGATGTCCCACTGGGTGTCGCTCACCACGGCCAGAAAAATCTGCTCGCCGTCTTTGACGCTGAACACGTCGTACACCGCCCAGGATGAAATGCGTTCGGGCATGGGCGCGGCGGGCTGGCCGGTCACCGCGTACTGCAGCATGTGCTGCGCCACGAGGAAGACGTTGTTTTCGAACAGCGCGCTCTCCACTTTCTGGCCAAGCCCGGTGGCCTCTCGCGCTTTCAACGCCGCCATCACGCCGATGGCGCCGAACAGGCCGCCCATGATGTCGTTCACGCTGCTGCCCGCGCGAAGCGGATCGCCGGAGCGCCCGGTCATGTAGGCCAGGCCGCCCATCATCTGCACCACCTCGTCAAGCGCGGTGCGGTGGTCGTAGGGGCCGGGCAGAAAGCCTTTGTGGCTCACATAAATCAGACGCGGGTTGAGGCCCTTCAAAGTCTCGTAATCGAGGCCGAGCTTCTGCATGGTCTCGGTCTTGAAGTTCTCGCTCACCACATCGGCGGTGGCGATCAGCTTGAGCACCGCTTCCTTGCCCTCGAGCGTGTGCAGATCCAGCGCCAGGCTTTTCTTGTTGCGGTTGAACAGCGGAAAAAAGCCGGCGCCCGAGCCGAGCAGGCGTCGCGTGTTGTCGCCCTTGAGCGGCTCGACCTTGATGACTTCCGCGCCCAGGTCGCCCAGCACCATGCCGCAGGTCGGGCCCATGACCATGTGGGTGAACTCGACGACGCGCAGGCCGGCGTAGGGCAGTGACGGGGCGGTGGGAACAGTCATGCGCCGCATGGTACTGCGCCAGCAGTCACTACAAACGAAAAAGTCACAGGTACATACGCGAAGCAGTTTTTAATGGAAGACAAAGACACGAATAAAGTCGACCCAACCCCTGTTGCGCGCGCCATCGTCTGTTTCGTGTGGGTCGCTTGCTGGCAGCCGGCGTGCGGACCAGACGCTGTCGATCAATGCCCGAATGACTGGCCCCTGTGAACGAACCGGCAAAATAACGGGTTGCGCGCCATCGGGCCCGCAGCGCCGCACAGCGGCAACTGCGCAAGCGACGCAAAGCAAACGCCCGGCGTTCAGTTGCTTTTACCCAAGGTTTCGTTTCTCTTTTTTATTCCCGCTGGAGCAGCCCCATGACCACCCGCAACACACCCCGCACCACCATCCACGGCCTGCAGGTCGCCACCGAACTGGCCGACTTCATCAACCAGCAGGTGCTGCCTGGCACCGGCGTCTCCAGCGACACCTTCTGGAGCGGGTTCGATGCCATCGTGACCGACCTCGCACCGAAAAACGCCGCCCTGCTCGCCGAGCGCGACCGACTGCAAGCCGAGCTGGACACCTGGCACAAGACCCACCCCGGCCCGATTGCCGACATGAAGGCTTACCGCGCCTTTCTCACCCAAATCGGCTACTTGGTGCCATCGCCAGGCAACGTCACGATCACCACCGCCAACGTCGACGACGAACTGGCGCTGCAGGCAGGCCCGCAGCTGGTGGTGCCCATCTTGAAGGCCCGCTACGCACTCAATGCCGCCAACGCCCGCTGGGGCTCGCTGTACGACGCGCTCTACGGCACCGACGTGATCCCCGAGACCGAGGGCGCCGAAAAAGGCAAGGGCTACAACCCGGTGCGCGGCGCCAAGGTCATCGCTTATGCCCGCCAGGTGCTGGACCAATCAGCGCCGCTGGCCATCGGCTCCCACAAAGACGCCACCCTTTACAGCATCGCCAACGGCCAGCTGGTGGTCATGCTCAGAAACGGCTCCGTCACGGGGCTGATCGACCCCGCACTGTTCGTCGGCTACCAAGGCACGCCAGAGGCGCCCTCGTCGGTCTTGCTGCGCCACAACGGCATCCACATCGACATCCGCATCGACCGCACCACCGTCATTGGCCAAGACGACGCCGCTGGCATCAGCGACCTCGTGTTGGAAGCCGCACTTTCCACCATCCTCGATCTGGAAGATTCCGTGGCCGTTGTGGACGCCGAGGACAAAGTGGCCGCCTACTCCAACTGGCTGGGCATCATGCAAGGCACCCTGACCGAAGAGGTGGAAAAAGGCGGCAAAACCTTCACCCGCGGCCTCAACCCAGACCGCAAGTACACCAGCCCCACCGGTGGCCACCTCACCTTGCAGGGCCGCTCACTCATGTTTCTGCGCAACGTCGGTCATTTGATGACCAACCCCGCCATCCTGTATGGCGCTGACGACGTTGCAGCGCCCAAGGAAATCCCGGAAGGCATCCTGGATGCGGTGGTGACCACCGCCATTGCCATGCACGACCTCCAGCGCAAAGAAGCGACCGGCATCAAGAACTCGCGCAAGGGTTCGATCTACATCGTCAAGCCCAAAATGCACGGCCCCAACGAGGTCGCGTTTGCGGCCGAGCTGTTCAGCCGCGTCGAGGCGGTGCTGGGTCTGCCGGAGAACACCGTCAAGCTGGGCATCATGGACGAAGAGCGCCGCACCAGTGTCAACCTCAAGGCCTGCATCGCCGCAGCGGCCTCGCGCGTGGCCTTCATCAACACCGGGTTTCTGGACCGCACCGGCGACGAAATGCACACCGCCATGCAGTCGGGTGCGATGATGCGCAAGCCGCGGATGAAGAATTCGCAATGGCTGCGCGCTTATGAGATGAGCAACGTGCAGATCGGCCTGGCCTGTGGGCTGCGGGGCCGCGCCCAGATCGGCAAAGGCATGTGGGCCATGCCCGACCTGATGTCGGACATGATGAAGCAAAAAATCGAGCACCCGCAGGCCGGCGCCAACACCGCCTGGGTCCCCTCGCCAACCGCCGCCACGCTGCATGCCTTGCATTACCACCAGGTGGATGTGGCGGCCCTGCAAAAGAGCATGGAGACCTTCGTCCACGAGAAGAAATCGCTGGCGATGGAAGAAAACCTGCTGGATGCCATCCTGCAAATCCCGACCGCCCTGATGCCGTTCTGGACCGAGGCCGAAATCCAGGCGGAGCTCGACAACAACGCGCAAGGCATCCTGGGCTACGTGGTGCGCTGGATCGACCAGGGCGTGGGCTGCTCCAAAGTGCCCGACATCCACAACGTGGGCCTGATGGAAGACCGCGCCACGCTGCGCATTTCCAGCCAGCACATCGCCAACTGGCTGTTGCACGGCGTGGTGACCGATGCCCAAGTCAACAAGACCTTCGAGCGCATGGCCGCCGTGGTCGATGGCCAAAACGCCGGCGATCCGCTGTACAAAAACATGGCCGGCAATTTCAAGACCAGCATGGCTTACCAGGCCGCGCTCGATCTCGTCTTCAAAGGCAAGGAGCAGCCGAGTGGCTACACAGAGCCGCTGCTGCATGCGTGGCGCTTGAAGGTGAAGGCGGCCGCCTGAGCGCAACCGGCTGGGGGAGCGGCGGGCTGGGTTAAACAGCGCGCCGGCAACCGTCCTGTGCCTGCGGCCATAGTATGGAGAGATGAATTCTCTATTGCTTGCTCGGACCGCCTTGATGGCATGGGCGCTCTTCCTGGCTGGTTGTGCTGTCCCCAGTCCTCAAGCGGGAGGGCAGCCCGACGATGCCGCCCGCGAGCTGCGGCAGCAACTGATGCCCACACCCCTGTGGTTGCAGGGTGAGCAACACGATGCCGCTGAGCACCAGGCACTGCAAGCGGCTCTGGTGCGCCAGCTCAGCGCCGAGCGCGCGCTCGCGGCGCTGGTGATCGAGATGGCCGAGGCCGGTGACAGCACCCTGGGCCTGAAGCCCACCGCGGACGAAGCCTCGGTGCAGCGCGCGCTGCGCTGGGACGACAACCGCCAGGCTTGGCCCTGGGCCGCTTATGGCCCGACCATCATGGTGGCGGTGCGCGCGGGGGTGCCGGTGCTCGGCGGCAACCTGCCAGCCACCGACATGCGCTCGGCGATGGCCAACGCGGCGCTGGACGGCTCGCTCAACCCGGCTGCGCTGAGCGCGCAGCAGGCCCAGATTCGCGAAGGCCACTGCAACCTGCTGCCCGAGTCGCAGATCGCGCCCATGACGCGCATCCAGATCGCGCGCGACCAATCGCTGGCGCGCATGGCGATCTCAGCGCTGGTCCCAGGCAAGACGGTCTTGCTGGTGGCTGGCAACCAGCATGTGCGGCGCGATCTGGGTGTGCCAGCCTATCTGCCCGCCGGGCAACCCTTTCGCAGTGTGGTGGCACTGCCCGCAAACTTGACCGAGGAGGCGAGCGCTGGGCAGGTCGATCGGCTCTGGACCAGCCCGCCACTGGCGCCGCGCGACCACTGCGCCGAGTTCAAGCGGCAGCTGCAGCGGTGACGCGCGTGCTTCGGGCACCGGCGTGCCTGCGGATCGAATCCGCCAGCACGCTGACCATGGTCTCAATCTGCTCGCGTTCAACGATGAATGGCGGTGCAAACACCAATACGTCGCCCGCGTTGCGCACCAACACGCCACGGTGGAAGCAGTCCAGAAAAATATCGAAGGCGCGCTTGCCGGGCATGCCGGTGATGGGCGCAAGTTCGACCGCAGCGGCCAGGCCCAGGCTGCGGATGCCGATCACATTGGGCAGGCCCTTGAGGGCGCTGTGCATCGCATCGCCCAGCACCGGCCCCATCTGGCCGGCACGCTGAAACAGCTGGTCTTGCTCAAAAAGATCCAGCGTGGCGATGGCGGCCGCGCAGGCCACCGGATGACCCGAGTAGGTGTAGCCATGGAAGAACTCGATCGCGTGGCCGGGTGCGCTGCTGTGCGCGCCCATCATGGCGTCGTAAATGCGGTCGGTACAGATCACACCGCCGAGCGGGATGACGCCGTTGCTCACAGCCTTGGCAAAGTTCAGCATGTCGGGTTGCACGCCGTAGAAGTCGGCTGCGAATGGCGTGCCCAGGCGACCGAAGCCGGTGATGACTTCATCAAAAATCAGCAGGATGCCGTGTCGGTCGCAGATGTCACGCAAGCGCTTCAGATAGCCCTGGGGCGGGATGTACCAGCCGGCGCTGCCGGCGATCGGCTCCACGATCACGGCCGCCACGTTCTCCGGCGAGTGCAGCGCCAGGATGCGGTTCTCCAGCTCCAGCAACGGGTCTTCGGCCCACACCGGTTCTTCGTTGTGGATGTAGGCGTGGTGCACCGGATCGTGAATGAAGCGCATGTGGTCCACCCGCGGCAGCAGCGAGGTGCCATAGGCCTTGCGGTTGGCCGGAATGCCGCCCACGCTCATGCCGCCAAAGTTCACCCCGTGGTAGCCGCGCTCGCGGCCGATGAACAGGTTGCGGTGGCCCTCGCCTCGCGCGCGGTGGTAGGCCAGCGCCACCTTGAGCGAGGTGTCAGCCGCTTCTGAGCCCGAGTTGCAAAACAGCACCCGGTTGAGGTCGCCCGGCGCCAGCGCGGCGATTTTTTCCGCAGCCAGAAAAGCCTGTGGATTGCCGACGCTGAAAGCGGTCGCGTAGTCCAGCGTGTCGAGTTGCTTTTTGATCGCCTCGTTGATCGGCCGGCGGTTGTGTCCGGCGCCGACACACCACAGGCTGGAGATGCCGTCGATCACCTGCTTGCCGTCGTGGGTGGTGAAGTACATGCCGTCGGCAGCGACGAAGACGCGTGGGTCGTCCTTGAAGCTGCGGTTGGGCGTAAAGGGCAACCACTGGTTGTCCATGCGAAGCGCGTGCTGGGCCATCGTGTGTCTCCTGGTGTGCAGTCTCAACATTGTGGCACCGTTGCTGGCCCGCTGCCGTGCCACCGCGCACTGGATCGCGCGGCCCATTGCCAAGCGCTGCGACAATCGCGGACCATGAAAAACAGCTTTGTCCTCACCTTGAGCTGCCCGGATCGACCGGGCATCGTGCACGCCGTCTCGGGATTTTTGCTTGAGCGCAGCGGTAACATCGAAGAAGCTGCGCAATTCAACGACCACAGCACCGGCCTGTTTTTCATGCGGGTGCAATTCACCTGCAGCCAGCTCACGCCAGACGACCTGGGTCTGCATCTGAAGCTGTTTGCCGAGCCGTTCGGCATGCAATGGGGCCTGCACCCGCTGGCCCAGCCCATGCCCACCGTGATCTTCGTCAGCAAGGAAGGCCATTGCCTGAACGACCTGATGTTTCGCTGGAAAAGTGGGCTGCTGCGGCTGGACATTCGGGCCATCGTCAGCAACCATCGAGAGTTCTACCAGCTCGCCGCCGGCTACAACGTGCCGTTTCACCACATCCCAGTGACGGTGCAGACCAAGGCGCAGGCCGAGGCCCGGCAACTGGAGGTGATTCGCAACGAAGGCGCCGAGCTGGTGGTGTTGGCGCGTTACATGCAGATATTGAGCAACGACCTGTGCCGCGAGCTCTCGGGCCGCGCGATCAACATCCACCACAGCTTTCTGCCCAGCTTCAAAGGCGCCAAGCCGTACTATCAGGCGCATGACCGTGGCGTGAAGCTGATCGGTGCCACCGCGCACTATGTGACCGCCGACCTGGACGAAGGCCCGATCATCGAGCAGGACGTGGCCCGCGTGGACCACACCGACGCGGTGGAAGACCTGACCGCCCTGGGCCGCGACACAGAGAGCCAGGTACTGGCGCGGGCGGTGAAATGGCACAGCGAGCACCGCGTGCTGGTCAACGGTCACAAGACGGTGGTTTTCAAGTAATGCACTTTGCCCCCATGCTCCACCGCTGCGCGAGTCGCTGCCCCCCGAGGGGGCTGATTCGCCTTGGGACGGCCCGGCGGCGAATCGTTGCCCCCATGCTCCACCGCTGCGCGGGTCGCTGATCTGAAAGATTCACCGCCATGACACTGCGCATCCCCCCGATCCAATGCCTGCTGACCTTCGAGGCGCTGGCTCGGCTGCGCAGCGTGACCCAGGCCAGTGAAGAGCAGTGTGTGACGCCCAGTGCGGTCAGCCACCGCATCAAGCAGCTGGAGCAGATTCTGGGCACCAAGCTGTTTGGCCGCGCCGATTTTTCGCTCACCACCGAGGGCATCGAGTACCTGGCGCATGTGCGCGAAGGGCTGGCCTCGTTGCAGAAATTTCCCAGCAGCCACGCCACGCCCGGGCGCCGCAAGCTGCGCCTGGCGGTCACACCGACCTTTGCGCGCTCGATGCTGCTGCCGCGGCTCAAACAGTTCAGCGAAGCCTATCCAGAAATCGACATCACCTTGCAGGTCAGCATTCCGCTGCTCGATGTGGTGGCCGAAGACGCCGATCTGATGGTGCGCTTTGGCACCGGGCGCTACGCCGATGTGGAGCACGTCTGCCTGATGAAAGACGAGGTGACGCCCATGGCATCACCCGCTTTCGTGCGAGAGAATGGCCCGTTCGACCAGCAGGAAGATCTGGAAGGCATGCCGCTGCTGCGCAGCCCGCTCGATCCCTGGCGCACCTGGTTCGCCGCACACAACCTCGACTGGCCAGAGCCGGTTGAAGGCTCCCAGTTCAACGATGTCGGTCTGATGTGCGACGGCGCGGCCGCTGGGATGGGCATCGCGCTGGTGCGCCTCAAGCTCGGCGCGCCATGGCTGGAAAACGGCACGCTGGTGCGCCTGTACGAACGCCACGTGCCCAGCCCGCACGCGCACTATCTGTGCTGGCGCACCGGCACGATGGAGCGTTGGGAATGCGCGGCATTTGCGGATTGGTTGAAGAAGGCGGTGGGCTGAGGGAGTGGCCCCCACGCTCCCCCGCTGCGCGGGTCGCTGCCCCCCAAGGGGGCTGATCCGCCTTGGGGCGGCCCGGCGCCGGATCGGTGGCCCCCACGCTCCCCCGCTGCGCGGGTCGCTGCCTCCCAAGGGGGCTGATCCGCCTTGGGGCGGCCCGGCGCCGGATCGGTGGCCCCCACGCTCCCCCGCTGCCCCCCAAGGGCTGGCTCCGATCTTGTGTCCAGGCCCCATCCAGTTCACAAGGGTGTGCAAGTTTCTTCATGCGTGGGCGCAAGCATTGGCCTAAACTGGTTTTCCACCGACGCACAGGCGAGACCTCGCCATCACCGCCATGAACGCACCCCTCAGCCCCCCCGAGTTCACCCAGGTCGCGCGCAGCGCGCGGCAGGCCGTGGTGGTCGCAGCGCTCCAATCAGTCTTGCCCGCACATGCCCTGCTCTGGCAGGTGGAAGACACCGTGCCCTACGAATGCGACGGTCTCACCGCGTACCGCGAACGCCCGCTGGTTGTGGCATTGCCGGAGAGCGAAGCCCAGGTGGCGGCGGTGCTTAAAACCTGTCACCGCCTGGGCGTGCCGGTGGTGGCGCGTGGCGCGGGCACTGGGCTCTCGGGTGGTGCCATGCCCCATGCCATGGGGGTGACGCTGTCGCTGGCCAAGTTCAACCGCATTCTGTCGATCGACCCGCGCTCGCGCACAGCGGTGGTGCAAAGCGGCGTGCGCAATCTGGCGATCAGCGAGGCCGCAGCGCCGCACGGTCTGTATTACGCGCCCGATCCCAGCAGCCAGATTGCCTGCACCATCGGCGGCAACGTGGCCGAAAACTCGGGCGGCGTGCATTGCTTGAAGTACGGGCTGACGGTGCACAACGTGTTGCAGGTGCGCGGCCTCACCATCGAAGGCGAGCCGATCACCTTCGGCGGCGCGGCGCTGGACACGCCGGGCCTTGATTTGCTCTCGCTGGTGATCGGCAGCGAGGGCATGCTGGCGGTGACCACCGAGGTCACGGTCAAATTGGTGCCCAAGCCGCTGCTGGCGCGCTGCATCATGGCCAGCTTCGATGACATCCAGAAGGCCGGCGACGCGGTGGCCAGCGTGATCGCCGCTGGCATCATCCCCGCCGGTCTGGAGATGATGGACAAACCCATGACCGAAGCGGTGGAAGGCTTCGTGCACGCCGGCTACGACCTGAGTGCCGAGGCCATTCTGTTGTGCGAGAGCGACGGCACGCCAGAAGAGGTGGAAGAGGAAATTGGGCGCATGAGCGCGGTACTGCGTCGCTGTGGCGCAACCGCCATCACCGTGAGCCAAAACGAGGCCGAGCGCCTGCGCTTCTGGAGCGGCCGCAAGAATGCCTTTCCTGCTTCCGGCCGTATCAGCCCCGACTACATGTGCATGGACTCCACCATTCCGCGCAAGCGCTTGGCGGAACTGCTGATTGCCATTGGCGAGATGGAAAAGAAGTACCAGCTGCGTTGCGCCAACGTGTTCCACGCGGGCGACGGCAACCTGCATCCTCTGATTCTCTTCGACGCCAATGACGCCGACCAACTGCGCCGCTGTGAACTGTTTGGCGCCGACATTCTGGAAACCAGCGTGGCGATGGGCGGTACGGTCACCGGCGAGCACGGCGTGGGGGTGGAGAAACTCAACAGCATGTGTGTGCAGTTCTCGCCCGCCGAGAATGCCTTGATGTTCGGTGTGAAACGAGCGTTTGATACCAAAGAGCTACTGAATCCGGGCAAGGTCATTCCCACACTGCAACGATGTGCTGAATACGGCAAGATGCTGGTGCGTGGTGGCCGCCTGTCCCACCCGGAACTGCCGCGCTTTTGATGGGTATATCTCACACAAGGGGATAGATCGGCTGGGGTAAAGTGCAGCACGATGAGTGCTTCCTTTCCGCTTAACGCCAGCTTGCGTACTGCGCCACCGACCGCCTCGGACAGCGTCGACGAGGTGACGCATCTGCGCGACGAGATCGCAGCACTCAGGCTAGAAAACACGCACCTGCGTCAGTCGCTGGCTACCGAAATGACCGCGGCAGAACCTCAGACCTATGCGCCTGAGGCGCAAGGCCTTCCGGTGCTGTTCGATTTGGCCGATACAGGCGCCCAGCCAGGCGATACGCAAGCCGTCCACGCCACCTTGCTCACCACATTGGGAAGCGTGTTTCCGATCGGTATTTTTCGCACCGATGCAGCCGGTTTGCTCACCGCGGTAGACAGCAACCTGCAGCGCATGTTCGGTCTGGAGCTGTCAGCCTTCGCCAACTTCGGTTGGCTTGCGGTGATCCATCCCGACGATCGCCAGCGGGTGCAGGAACGATGGCTGGAAGCAATTCCGAAGCCAGATGGCCAGAGCACCGAAGCTCGGCTTCAGCACCCCGATGGTCAGATCCGCCATGTGCTGGTGCGCAATGCGCCCATGCTCAACGCCGCCGGCGAACTGCAGGGCCACCTGGGGTTTGCGCAAGACATCACCGAGCTGCGCGTGCTGGAAGCCGATGCCAGGCTCAAAGAAGAGCTCAACCGGCAGATCATCGCCAGCAGCCCCGACTGCACCAAGGTGCTCGACCTGCAGGGCCGTGTGCTGCAGATGACCGCCCAAGGGTGTCGCCTGATGGAGGTGGACAGTTTCGAGGACGTGCGCCACTCCGACTGGAGCACTTGGTGGCCCGCCGAAAGCGCGACGCTGGCGCGCGCCTCACTGGACAGTGCTGCCCGTGGCGAGACCACGCGCTTTGTCGGCTTTGCCCCCACCTTCAAAGGCGCACCGAAGTGGTGGGACACCGTCATCAACCCGATCTGCAACGCATCTGGCGAGCCGGTGATGTTGCTGGCGGTATCGCGCGACATCAGCGAGCTGCTCCACCAGCAGGAAGAGATCAAGGCGCTCAACGAGAGCCTGGAAGTCCGGGTGCTTCAGCGCACAGAGGAGCTGGCGCTGGCCACTCTGCGTATCAGCGAAACGCTCAATGACGCCCAAGCGCTCTACAACCAGGCGCCCTGTGGTTACCACTCGGTCAATGGCGACGGCCTGTTTGTGCGCATCAACCAGACCGAGCTCGACTGGCTCGGCTATCAGCGGGAGGAGGTGATTGGTCGGCTGCACTTCCGTGACCTGGTGCTGCCCGAGTACGTTGACAGCGTGAGACAACGCTTGGCGCAGCTCATGCTGGGCCAGGCACTTGATCCGGTCGAGGTATGCCTGCGGCGGCGCGATGGCCGCCCGTTAGAGGTTCTGCTCACCAGCACGGCGGTGGTAGATGCCCAGGGCAACTTTCTTCACACCAACAATACCCTGGTGGACATCAGCGCCCGCCACAGTGCCAAGGCGGCGCTGTCAGCACAGCGCGCTTTCCTGCAGACCATCACCGACAGCGTTCCGGTGCAGATCGCGTTTTACGATCGCGATTTGATCTGCCAGTTTGCCAATGCCAGCTACGCGCGCTGGCTCAACGTGCCACCCCAAAACCTAATCGGCTTGCATCTGAGCCAGGTGGCGCGTCCAGAAAATTTTGCCAGCGCGCAGACCCATCTCATTGCAGCCCTGGCGGGTGAGACACGGCGCTTTGAAGGCCAGCGCACCTTTCCCGACGGCGCGAGCTTCTACGCCAGCATCGAATACACGCCATACCGCGTGGAAGGAGCGGTGCAGGGCATCGTCATCCAGATGGTGGACATCACCCAACGCAAAGCCGCCGAAGACCGGGTGCGCGAGGTCAACAACCAGCTGAACCGGGCGTTGGCGCGGGCACAGGCCGTCTACAACCAGGCGCCTTGTGGTTACCACTCGGTCGACGCCCGTGGGCTCTACGTTTCGATCAACGACACCGAGCTGAACTGGCTGGGATACCAGCGCCACGAGGTGGTGGGCAAGAAGACCCTGAAGGACTTCGTCTCACCCGAACTTGCCAAGCTGATGGACGACCGGCTGCACTTGCTGATTCAGCAGGACAGTCTGGACGGTGCTGAGTACGAGCTGTGTCGCCGCGACGGCACTTCGTTCCATGCGCTCGTGTCCTCGTCCGCCGTGCGCGATGCCAGCGGTCGCTTCCTACACAGCAACACCACCGTGGTCGACATCAGCGAGCGAAAGGCCGCCGAGCTGGCGCTGCGGGCCAACCAGCGGTTCATTCACGCCATTGCCGATCACGTGCCCGGGCTTATTTCTTACATGGATACCGATCTTCGGTTTCGCTTTGCCAACGCCAATCACCTGACGATCCTTGGCATGGACCCGACCGCGATCCTCGGCAAACCGGTTAGCGAGTGCATTTCGAGCGAGGTCTGGGACATGGTCGCCCCCCGGCTGCAGGCCGCGCTCGCTGGCGAAGCTCAGCACTTCGAATCCTGGCGGCAGACCGTGCAAGGGCAGCCGGTCTACACCAGCGCGACCTACATGCCCGACCTACAGGACGGCGAGGTCAAGGGCCTCTTCATTCAGATGATCGACATCACGGAGCGCAAACGGATTGAGGAGCGCGTGAGCGAACTCAACAACGAGCTGGAGCGGCGCATCCGCGAGCGCTCGGCCGAGCTGCTGGAGAGCGAGCAGCGCTTTCGGCTGATGGTCGACAACATGCGCGACTATTCGGCTTTCTTCATGGATGCCAACGGTGCCATCACCGACTGGACCGACAGCGCGCAGCGCCTGGACGGTTTTTCGCCGTCGCAAATGCTCGGCCAGCACTACGCCATCCTGTTCCAGCCATCCGAAGACGGCGATGCCCGCGAACAGGCGGAGAAGATGCTGCGGCTGGCGGCGTCTCGCGGCCAGCACGAGGTCAATGGCTGGCAGCAACGCAGAGACGGCTCCCGCTACTGGGCGCATGCGGTGCTGGTCGCCCTGCGCGACGACGACGGCGAGTTGCGTGGTTTCGCCAAGATCGTCCGAGACATGACCGACGCCAAGCGGCTTGACGACATGATGCGAAACATCAACGACGAGCTGGAAGAGCGGGTGGTCGAGCGCACCGAGCAATTGGTGACCGCCAACAAGGACCTGGAATCGTTTTCCTATTCGGTCTCCCACGACCTGCGCTCCCCACTGCGCCACATCTCCAGCTTCGTGAGTCTGTTGCAGGAACACCTGGGCGATCGGTGTGACGATGTCAGCACCCGCTATCTCAGCACCATTGGCAATTCGGCGCGCCACATGAGCCAGCTCATCGACGGCTTGCTGGCGTTTTCGCGCCTGGGGCGGGCAGCGGTCAATATCGCGCCGGTGGACTTTGCCTTGCTGGCTGGCACCGTGGTGGCACAGCTGGCGCACGACACCGAAGGGCGCATCGTCGACTGGGTGGTGGCGCCAGACCTGCCGGTGGTACAGGGCGACGCGCTGCTGCTGCGCGAGGTCTGGGCCAATCTGCTGGGCAACGCCTACAAGTACACGCGCCCCCGCGAGCGGGCATGTATCGAGGTGGGCTGGTCCATGGACCCGACCATGGGCTACACATTTTTTGTGCGTGACAACGGTGTCGGTTTCGATACAAAATACTCGAGTAAATTGTTTGGGGTCTTTCAGCGCTTGCACCGCGCAACCGAGTTCGAAGGAACCGGGATTGGTCTGGCTCTCACACGGCGCATCATCGAGCGTCACGGCGGCACCATTTGGGCCGAAAGCCAGCTGGGTGCGGGCAGTGTTTTTTCCTTTTCACTACCTTTCGAAAGCCTGCATGCGGCGGATGCCCCACGCGAGTCGATGTATGGAGCACTGAGCTGATGAACAAACCCGCCGAATCCATTCTTCTGGTTGAAGACAACCCCGATGACGCCGAGCTGACCCGCCTGGCGCTGGCCCGTCACGGACTTGATGGGCGGGTGACCCATGTCTCCGATGGCATGCAGGCGCTGGACTATCTCTATCGGCGAGAAGCCTTTGCAACCCGCACCGGTGGCAACCCCTCGCTGATCCTGCTCGACCTCAAAATGCCGCTGCTTGACGGCATTGGTGTGCTGCAGGAAATCAAGGGCTCCGAGCAATTTCACAACATCCCGGTGGTGGTGCTCACCTCATCCACCGAGCCCAGCGATTTGCTGCGCGCCTATGAGGCGGGTACCAACGCCTACATGGCCAAACCCACCGAGTTTTCTCAGTTCCTTAGCGCCATGAAGCATGTGTGCGAGTTCTGGATCAACATCAACCAGACCGCGCCCCAGGCGCCGAACGCCGCAGTGCGGGTGTCGGCTTTCGGCGAATTGAACTGAAAACCGGGAGCTACCCGGGTCCCCAGGGCTCGCCTCTCCGTCGGCGCCTGCAGTGATTTCCAGCGCTTCGCCACGAGGACGTTTGAACGACCTTCAGAAAGGTCACAAACAGCTCCCACCGACACCGGTCAGTACAGGTCGGAATCGGCCCATTGCGATGATGGGCCTGTGTCTTCGTTGGTCACAGGAACGCTCAGATTGAGCACAAAAACCACCTCGCCACCAAAGCGTCCGACCCCCAGGGTTTTCATCAGGCGTTGCTCTTGCTCGGGGCGCTCCATGCGCAGAAAGCAGATCGCTTGTTGGCTACCTTCATGCATGGCGGTGAGGATGTCCAGCCGGGTGATGCGACCGAACTCGCTGCACAGTTGCTGCAACGCGGATTTCAGGCTGGCGACATCGCTGTGTCGCCTCAGGTCGGCCAATGCGCTCACGGTTGTTGCTTCCAGTTGGTCAGGTGTTGCCCCAGACATCCTTGGGCGCGCCAGGGTTCGGGTCTTTGTTGGGCTGTTTTTGATACTAGAGCAAAAGCAACAAAAACTCACACCTTTGTTACAACTTGTGCGCCAGCCCGGCTCACACGCCCCCGCTTTTGCGCAGAATTTCACACCGCAGCCGGCCATTCATCCGGTCTGGGCGAAGGGGCCTCGCTATCCTGAGGTGCCACCTTCGAATTCAAACAAACGATCTGCCCATGCCGCCACACCCGCTTGACCTCACCCCGGCGACCGGATCGGCCCACGCCGTTCCAGCCGGTCTCTCGTCGGGTGGATTTCTCGATGGAATCGCCGAGCTGGCCACCCGGCTCGCGCCTTGCGCTGCTGCGCTGCTGATAGAGGTGACCGATGTGGGTGAGCGGGTCGTCGACCACCATGGCCTGACGGCATCCCAGGCCGAATCCCTGCGCGACCTCCTCGCCTGCGCCGAATTCGCCCAGTCAACCCTTGTCAGTGCAGGCGCCAACGGGCCAGGAAGCGACAAGTCTACTGACAACGCCACGATGACCCTGGCACTCCCGGGCATGGACGCGACACACGCCAGGATGCTGCATCTGCCCGCAACCGATGGACACCTCGGCGGCACCTTGGTGCTTCTGTTCACGCAACAGGCTTTTGTCGATGTTGACAACACGCCACTGCTGGCGCCTCTCGCTCGCCACGCAGCGGCCCAAATGCGCTGGCTGGCCCACCAAGCCAGGCCGCATACGCTGGGCAATCACCAGCCGCCCAGCAATGAGACGACGGACGTCACCAGCGAAAGCGAAAGTCGCCTCAACCTCACCGAGCGCACCGCCGGCGTGGGCAGTTGGTCGATCGATCTGGCCAGCCAATCCATGCACTATTCGGAAGGCTGCGCCAACATTCTCGGGTGGCACGAACCGCACGCCGATCCAGACCTGGAGTTCATGATTTCGTGCTACGCGCCGGAGTGGCGCAACGCCATGCGCCGACGGCTGGCGTGCTGCGCCACATTGGGCGAGGGATTCGACGAGGAAATTCAGGTGGTGTTGCCAGAAACCGGCCTGAAGTGGGTGCGTACCGTCGGCGATGCGGTGCGCGACCTGCAGGGCCGGGTGATCCGCATTCAAGGCGCGGTGCAGGACATTTCCACCCAAAGGCAGGCGCAGGAGGAAACCATGCGCCTGGCGATGCGCCTCACCACCACACTGGCCAGCATCACCGAGGCTTTTGTGACACTGGACCGCCAGTGCTGCTTCACCTATTTAAACCAGGAGAGCGAGCGCCTGCTGCAAAAAACCACCGCCGAGCTGCTGGGCCGGGAGGTGTGGCACGGATTTGGCGATGCGCTGACCAGCCTGCTGCGCGACAAGCTCACCAACGCCCTCAAGACCAACCGCCGCGTGGAACTGGAAGCCCAGTTTCCGACGCTGGGCAAGTGGCTGGAGGTGCGGGCCTATCCGTTTGCCGAGGGACTGGCGGTGTATTTTCGCGACGTCTCCGACCGGCGCCACGCCCAAGAGCAGCTGATGTTGCTGGAAGCCAGCGTGGCCCAGCTCAACGACATCGTGGTGATCGTGGAAACCGGGGCTTTGACCCAGGATGAGGCGCGCATTGTGTTCGCCAACAAGGCGTTCGAGGAGCAGACGGGCTACGGACGCGACGAGGTGATGGGGCAGACGCCGCATCTGCTGCTGGAGCTCGAACCGGCGATGGCCAGGCTGCGCGAGATGTCCTGGGCCTTGCAGCGCAACCGCAAGGCACGCACCGAGATGGAGGTGCGCCGCAAGAACCAGACCTCGTTCTGGGTCGAGCTGGAGGTGGTCGCGGTGCAGGCCAACGAGGAGATGGTCACCCACTGGGTGGCGGTGGGGCGCGACATCACGCAGCGCAAGACCGCCGAAGACATGATCCGCCACCTCGCCCTTTACGACACACTGACCGATCTGCCGAACCGGCAGCTGCTTATGGAGCGGCTGCAAAAGGCACTGTTTCAAAGCGCGCGCTCGGGCCAGCACGGCGCTCTGATGTTCATCGACCTGGACAACTTCAAGATCCTCAACGACACCCTGGGCCACCACGTGGGCGACCAGCTGCTCAAGCTGGTGGCAATCCGGCTCAAGAGCAGCGTGCGCAAGACCGACACGGTGGCGCGTCTGGGCGGCGACGAATTCGTGGTGATGGTGGACGATCTGAGCACCGATTCCGAGACCGCGATACACAAATCGCACGCGCTGGCGGACAAGGTGCTGACCACCCTGCGCGAGCCGTTCCAGGTCGCAGGCCACCAGCACTACGCCACGCCCAGCATTGGCGTCACCGCGTTCGTCGGCCAGCAAAGCGATGTGGTCGAGCTGCTGAAGCAGGCCGACATCGCGATGTACCAGGCGAAATCGCTGGGCCGCAACAACGTGTGTTTCTTCGACCCCGCACTGCAGGCCCGCATGGGGGCCAACGCCGCCATCAGCGCCGATCTCCGGGTTGGGCTGGCCCAGCAGCAGTTTGTTGTGTATTACCAGCCGCAGGTCGACCGCCAAGGCGTGATCACCGGCGTGGAGGCGCTGGTGCGCTGGCAGCATCCGCAGCGGGGTTTGGTGCTGCCCGGCGAATTCATTTCGGTGGCCGAAGACACCGGCATGATCCTGCCGCTGGGCCAGTGGGTGCTGGAGACGGTGTGCCGCCAGCTGGCGGCCTGGGCCGACTGGCCACAGACCGCCCACCTCAGCGTGGCCGTCAACGTGAGCGTGCAGCAGTTCCGGCACCCCAATTTTGTCGACATGGTGGTTGACGCTATCCAGCAGTCGGGCATCGCGCCCAACCGGCTCAAACTGGAACTCACCGAGAGCCTGCTGGCCGACCGGATGGAGATCACGATCCAGAAAATGGGGCTGCTCAAATCGCTGGGCGTGACCCTGGCGCTGGACGACTTCGGTGTTGGCTACTCCTCGCTGTCGATGCTCAAGCGCCTGCCGCTGGACCAGCTGAAGATCGACAAGGGTTTTGTCGACGATGTGCTGACCGACCCGAACGACGCCGCCATCTCGCGCGCCATCATTGCGCTGGCCCAAAGCCTGGGCCTGCAGGTGGTGGCCGAGGGGGTGGAAACCCACGCCCAGCGCGACTTCCTGGCCTACCAGGGTTGCGACCAGTTCCAGGGCTATCTGTTTGCGCCGCCGCTACCGATCGCGGCCCTGGACGCCTACCTGCGCGATCCGGCGGCGGGCATGGTGGTGGTGGGGTAGTCCCACCCCCGCGCCGGGCTGCGCCCGTCACCCCCTCCAGGGGGCGATGCTGGCGGTCCGGCGGAGCCGGATCGGCGGCGTTCTGGGTTGAAGACATGCGCGCCGTCGAATGGGTCGATCGCGCTGGGCAGCCTCAAGCCACTGAGGTGAACAGCGCCACGTTGCCGCCGGCGGCGGTGGTGTTGGTGGTCACGGTCTGCTCTGAACAGAAGCGCACCAGGTAGTTCGGGCCGCCCGCTTTGGGGCCGGTGCCAGACAGGCCTTCGCCACCGAACGGCTGCACGCCGACCACCGCGCCGATCATGTTGCGGTTCACATAGACGTTGCCCACCCGCGCGGCGGCCGCGAGCTGGCGGGCGCGGCTGTCGATGCGGGTCTGGATGCCCAGCGTGAGGCCGTAGCCCAGCGCGTTGATCTGCCGCATCACCGCCATCGGATCGCCGCCCCAGCGCACCACCTGCAGCACCGGGCCGAAAATCTCGTGCTTCACTTCTGCGATCGCTCCCACCTCGAACATCTGCGGCGGGATCAGGTTGCCCTCAATGGCACCAGAAGCGGGCAGCAAGGGCTTGGCCTCTTTGCGCAAGCGCTGCAGGTGGCGGCCGATGCCCTCACACGCGTCGGCATCGATCACCGGGCCGAGGTCGGTAGCGAAATCGGCGGTGTCGCCCGTGCGCAGTTCCCTTGCCGCGCCCTGAATCATCTCGATCACCGTGTCGGCAATTCCTTCGTGGACACACAGCAGCCGCAGCGCCGAGCAGCGCTGGCCTGCACTGCGAAACGCGCTTTGCACCACTGCGTCGACCACCTGCTCGGGCAGTGCCGTGCTATCGACCAGCATGGCGTTGATACCACCGGTCTCCGCGATCAACGGCACGATAGCGCCGTCTTTCTCGGCCAGCGCACGCTGAATGATCTTGGCCACCTGGGTCGAGCCGGTGAACACCACGCCCGCAATGCCTGGCTGCGCCACCAGTGCTGCGCCCACCGTGTCGCCGGGGCCGTGCAGCAGCTGCAGCGCATCAAGCGGTATGCCAGCAGCGTGCAGCAGCCGGACCGCCTCTGCAGCAATCGCCGGCGTCTGCTCGGCCGGTTTGGCGAGCACCGTGTTGCCGGTGGCCAGCGCGGCCGCCACCTGCCCGGTGAAGATGGCCAGCGGGAAGTTCCAGGGGCTGATGCAGACCCAGGCACCACGGCCTTCCAGCCGCAGCGTGTTGCGCTCGCCGGTGGGCCCGAGCAGCTCGGTCGGGGTCTGGATACGCTGCGCCTCCAGCGCATAAAAGCGCAAAAAATCCACCGCCTCGCGCACTTCTGAGACCGCATCGGGCCAGCACTTGTGCGCCTCGCGAACCAGCAGAGCACACAGCCGGGGCAGCGCCTGCTCCATCGCGTTGGCTGCGCCGTTCAAGGCTGCGGCGCGCTGGTCAACCGGGGTCTTGCTCCAGACAGCAAATGCCTGCTCAGCGCGCTCGCATGCCTGCAGCACTTCGTCGTTGCTGGCCAGCGGCACACTGGGCACGGTGGCCGTGCTGAGCGCTGCGAGCAGCGGCGCGCGGTGCGCAACCACCGCCAGATCAAGCCCGCGGCTGTTGACGCGCTGGGCGCCATACAAATCACTGGGCATCGGCTGCGCGCTCTGCGGCGACAGCCGCAGCGGCGAGACCAGCAGCTCTTCCATGCCCACCGACTCATCGGCCAGCTGGTTCACAAACGACGAGTTCGCTCCATTCTCCAGCAGGCGTCGCACCAGGTAGGCCAGCAGGTCGCGGTGCGCACCCACCGGGGCATAAACACGACAGGCCACTGCCGGATTTTTGAGCACCTCGCGGAAAATGCCTTCACCCATGCCGTGCAAGCGCTGCAATTCAAAGCCCCCGGTGCCGTCCGACCCGGCCTCGGGCCGCCCCAAACCGGGTTGAGCCCCCTCGGGGGGCTGCGAGCCGCGAAGCGGCGGAGCGTGGGGGGCAATCGTCTTACCCGCCATTTGCAAAATGGCGGCGATGGTGCCTGCGTTGTGCGTGGCGAATTGCGGGTAGATCACGTCGGGCGCGGCCAGCAGGGCCTGGGCGCAGGCCAGGTAGCTCACATCGGTGTGGTGCTTGTGGGTGAACACCGGATAACCGTCCAACCCCAACTCCTGCGCGCGCTTGATCTCGGCGTCCCAGTAAGCGCCCTTGACCAGGCGGCACATGAAACGCAGTTTGTAGCGGCGCGCCAGCCCGGCCACATGCTCAATCAGCTCGACCGCGCGCGACTGGTACGACTGCAACGCCAGGCCCAGCCCGCTCCACTGCGGGCAATGCTGGGCCACCAGCTGCGCGATCTCCTCGAACACGTCGAGCGACAACTCCAGGCGGTCGACCTCTTCGGCGTCGATGGTGAGGTTCAGATTGGCCGCCGCCGCTGCGGTGCACAGACTCCAGACGCGCGGCACCAGCTCTTCCATCACCCGGCCGCGTTGCAGGTCTTCGTAGCGCGGGTGCAAGGCGCTGAGCTTGATCGAGATGCCGTCGTTCTCCTGCGGCGAACGGGACGCGTCGGCCTGGCGCGCGATCGCGGCAATCGCGTTCTGGTAGCTCGTCAGGTAGCGCAGCGCGTCGCCATCGGTGCGCGCGCCCTCGCCCAGCATGTCAAAGCTGAAACGCAACTGGCTTTGCCGTCTGCGCGCCGAGGCCGCCTCCTTCATGCCTTCCTCGATGGTCTGTCCCAGCACAAACTGGCGCCCCAGCAACTGCACCGCGCGCAGCGTGGCAGCGACCACGGTACGCGCACCCAACTTGCTCATCAGCCCCTGCTGTCCGGACGACTCGGGCAGAAACTTCTTGGACATCGCAATCGCCGAAGACGACAGCCGCGCCAGTGCCGAGTCGGCCGCGCCATCGAAGTCGGCACGCCCGAGCTGGTCTGCCGTCAGCGCAATCGCGGTTTCCGCGTCTGGCACCCGCAACAGGGCCTCGGCCAGGCGCATCAACGCCAGGCCTTCGGCGCTGGAGATCGGATACTCCTTGAGCAGGCTCTCCATCGCCCAGAACGGCGGCGGATTCTCGCGCACCGCGCGCACCCAGGGCGCCGCCTCGCGGGCCGCAGCCGCCCAGTCCAGCGCACCCTGCAGCGCCGCGTGGCGCTGCTCGACGATCGGCGCCTCGGATCGGTACGGGTCAGGCAAGCGGTCGGACAGGCGCAGTGACATTGAAAACTCCGGTGAACAGTTGGGGTAGCCAAATCGAGATCATCACGGGTTGTGGACTGAGTTTTTCACTGAAAATCGGCCCATTACCGAATCTTTCACCAGCCATGAACAACATCACCACCCACATCGATCGCATCGATCTGCGCATCCTTCAGGCGCTGCAGGCCGATGGCAGGCTGTCCAACCTCAAGCTGGCGGAAACGGTGGGCCTGTCGCCCACCGCCGTGCTCGCGCGCACCCAACGCCTGCAGCGCGAGGCCTACATCCTCGGCTATGAGGCCAGGCTCAACCCGCTCAAACTCGGTTGTGGCATGACGGTGTTTGTCGAGGTGCTGCTGGACCGCACCACGCCCAACGTGTTCGAGGCCTTCAAGGCTGCGGTGCAGGTGCGCGACGAGATCATGGAGTGCCACATGGTGGCCGGCGGTTTCGACTACCTGCTCAAGACCCGCATGTCCGACATGGCGGCCTACCGGGATTTCGCCGGCAGCGTCTTGTGGCAACTGCCCGGCGTGCGGGAAACGCGCACCTACGCGGTGATCGAGGAGATCAAGAGCAGCGCCCGCTTGCCGCTCTGAGTTCGCGATGCACCCGTCCCCTTTCTGGGGGGGTAGGCAGGCCGCAGGCAACATCGCACAATGAAGTGATTCCTTTTCGGTTGACAGGAGTTTTTGCATGTCCACACCCGCCCGCCTGTTGTGCGCCTCGTTGCTGCTGCTGGGCACCGCCAGCGCCTCGGCCCAATCCACCAAACCTGGTCTGTGGGACATCCAGACCCGGATGGGTGGGAATCCGCAGATGGATCAGGCCATGACCCAAATGCAGCAGCAGATGGCGAGCATGTCGCCCGCGCAGCGCAAGATGATGGAAGACATGATGGCGCAGCAAGGCGTGAGCATGGGTGCGGGCAAGGGCGGCGGCATGTCGGTGAAGGTCTGTATCACGCCCGAGATGGCGGCGCGCCAGGAGCTGCCCAGCCAAACCGAAGGCGACTGCAAAACCCAACTGGGTGCCCGCACGGGCAACACCATGAAGATGAGTTTTGTTTGCACCAACCCGCCCTCCTCGGGCGAAGGCACTTACACCTTTCGCGGCGACACCGGCTACGACATGGCGATGCGCGTCAAAACCCTTCATGACGGCAAGCCGATGAACACCACGATGGAAGGCACGGGCCGTTGGCTCAGCGCCGATTGCGGCAAGGTGCGCCCGGTGCCGATGTCGCCAGGCAAGTAAGCCCGCGCGTCAGCAGAAATCGAATCGGCGATCAGACCTTGGCAGGCCGGTCACCAAAAATCGCCCGGCCTACCCGCACAAGGGTGGAGCCCGAAGCGATCGCCGCGTCCAGGTCATCGCTCATGCCCAGCGACAGCGTGTCCAATGCCAGCCCCTGGCGGTTCAGATCATCGAACAGCGCGCGCACCCGATCAAACACCACACGCTGCGCCGCCTGCGAGTCGGCTGGCTCGGGAATGCACATCAGGCCTCGCAGCCGCAACCCCGGCAACTGCGCCACCGCCTGGGCCAGCGCGGGCAGCTCGGCCGGCAACACACCCGACTTGTTGGCCCCACCATCCACATTGACCTGCAGGCAGACCTGCAGCGGCGCCAGCGTTGGCGGGCGTTGCTCGCTCAGACGCTGCGCAATTTTCAGGCGATCGACCGACTGCACCCAGTCGAAATGCTCGGCCACCAGCCGCGTCTTGTTGCTCTGCAACGGCCCGATGCAGTGCCAGCTGAGCGACTCGGCCGGTAGCAGCTCGCGCAAGGCAAGCACCTTCTCCACGCCTTCCTGCACGTAGTTCTCACCGAAGTCGCGCTGTCCCGCCGCCACCGCCTGCGCCACCGCTTCGGGCTTCTGGATCTTGGACACCGCGAGCAACGTGACCTGCTTCACGTCGCGCCCGCCAACCGCACAGGCGTGGCTTATACGGTCCCGAACGGTCTGGAGATTGGATTCAATGCTCGTCATAATCGTTGTCATCACCAACAGCCCAGGAACCCGGGATGGACATCACCCAACTGCTGGCCTTCAGCGCCAAGAACAAGGCCTCTGACCTGCACCTGTCGGCCGGGCTGCCACCCATGATACGGGTGCACGGTGACGTGAGGCGCATCAACGTCGAGCCGCTGGACCACAAGCAGGTCCATGCCATGGTGTATGACATCATGAATGACAGCCAGCGCAAGCAGTACGAGGAGTTCCTGGAGTGCGATTTCTCGTTCGAGATCGAAGGACTGGCCCGTTTCCGGGTCAACGCCTTCAACCACAACCGGGGCGCCGGCGCGGTGTTCCGCACCATCCCGAGCAAGATCCTCACGCTGGAGCAGCTCAACGCACCCAAGATTTTTGCCGATCTCGCGCTGCGGCCGCGCGGCCTGGTGCTGGTCACCGGCCCGACCGGGTCGGGCAAATCGACCACCCTGGCCGCTATGGTCAACCACCTCAACGAAACGGAGTACGGTCACAGTCTCACCGTGGAAGACCCGGTGGAATTCGTTCACGAGTCCAAGAAATGCCTGGTGAACCAGCGCGAGGTGGGCCCGCACACGCTGAGCTTCGCCAACG